>SMYP01000032.1 GCA_007050895.1 Candidatus Bathyarchaeota archaeon
GGTGTACTCTCCACTTTCGAGAGCAAAAAAGTGTCATATGTAAGTTTCGCCAAGGATATCACTCAATATTGCGACTGCTTGCCAGGACCAGGTGAAGTTGTGATAAAAGATGCGGGAATCTTCGCCAGCGAGTCACCAGTTTCCATTGATGGCGCGTTCCTTAAAGTAATTGATTATGAGGTTTTTAACAAGGCATACAACGTAGATTGCATGCTGCAAGTCCAGGAAGCAAAGAAATTAGCCATTGAGGGAGAAACGGAGCCAAAAATACACGAATTATGTTGATTTGGACAAATCATACATAAATGAATGCAGATTCACAAAAGTTTTTTTTGCTTTTCCCCCTTAATGAAATTGGAGACTCTAACTCCAATTAGTCGAATTTTTCTGCCATCTTCAAGGTACGCCATAAACAATTCTCGCGTTGCTTTCTGCAAGTCTTCCGGGCGATTTGTTATATGCGCTAGTGTTTTGCTTCGTGTATGGGTTTCGAAGTTCTCATAACGCATTTTTACAGTTACTGTTTTGAAAAAAACCTTCTGCTTCATTACTTCGTTAATGACGCCTTGGGAAAGAGTGTCTAAAGCTTTCAACATTGCTTCTGTGTCATCAATGTCTTCTTCAAAAGTGTTTTCGTGACTTATTGATTTCACGTCAGTTCGAGTTTCCACCTCACTGCGATCGACGCCCCGCGCTGACAGGTGCATTTGCTTTCCCATAACACCGAAAGCTGAAGCTAGCACTGCAGGGTCGAAACGTGCCAAATCTCCGATCGTGTTTATTCCCATATCTCTAAGTTTAGCCTCGGTTTTGCGTCCAACCCATAGAAGTTTGCGAACTGGTAGCGGTGCCAAGAAGGCTTTTGCCTCGTGTTCTTGTACTATAGTTAAGCCATCTGGCTTCCGATGGTCACTCGCCATTTTTGCTATAAGCTTGTTTGGTCCAATGCCTATCGAGCATGTTAAGTTTTCTTTATCTCTAATCTCGCGCTTGAGCTGTTTAGCCATCTCTATGGATCCATTGTAATCGTTCACTCTCTCGCTGACATCCAAAAAGGCTTCGTCTATTCCCCATTGCTCAAACTTGTCCGCGTATTTCCGGGTTATTTGCATGATTTCATTGGAGATTTTTATGTACAGCGGAAAGTTAGGTGGCAGATAGATAGCTTGCGGGCAAAGATGCCAAGCACGACTTATGGGCATGCCTGATCTGATACCTGAGTTTCTTGCTTCGTAATTACTTGTGCTGACGACGCCGCGTCCTTTCCCCCCTTTCGGATCAGCGCCCACGACAACTGGTTTGCCCTTGTATTCAGGGTGTTCGCGTTCTTCCACTGCGGTGTAAAAATGATCCATATCGACATGGAGGATAAAGCGTTTCTTTTCGCTCATGAATAGTCAATTAGGTTTTGTTGCCTATGCGATTTAAAACCTGTCGTTCAGAGCTTATTAGAATTGGAATCATAATTTGGAGTACATAACACTTAAGGCTACGCGCTCTGAAATGTGCCTAGTAATAGCCCCTGGAGGAAAATTTGTAATATGCCTCAAATGTCAAAGGGATCGGCGAGCCAAATAGCAGTTGAGTTTCTCAAGCAGCAGAAGAATACGGATAAAATTGACGTTGCTGTTGTTGAAGAGCAAGATAATGGCTGGATAATAAAAGGAACCTGCCCTATAGACTTGGAAGGACATCCTTGGGTCGAAAAATTCACAGTAGCCGTTGACAGAAAAGGAAAAATCAGAGACGCAAACTACGGACTGCTCTAACCAACTTTCTTCAGTTTCCAATGCCATCAAAGCTTGGACCATAAACTACTTGATAAGACTGCTTGATATCTCATAAAATTCCTGAGTAAATGCTACAAATTTTCAAGTATATGATTGTTTTTACAAAATCTTTTAATCTTTAGAAGCTTTTAGAATAGTGAGGAGATCGAGCATGCCAAGAGCCTATGTATTAATAAATGTAGAATCAGGTTCAGAAGATGACGTTTTAACAGAATTAAAGTCGATTGAGGGAGTAGAAGAGTCCTACTTCTCATATGGCGTATACGACCTGATCACGAAAATTAAAGCTGACACAATGGACAAACTTAAAGAAATGGTAACTCGCCGCATCAGAAACCTCAGCAAAGTCAGATCGACTTTAACTTTGATAATGATGGAAGAATAAAACGCACTCCGCATATCTCATAGGAACTTTAGACTTTCAACTCCTTATTTCTTAAAGCCCCCCATTTTAGGGAACTACAAGGAACAAATCAAAAGATTCAGGTAATTTCAAAAGTAGTCTAAAGAACAAGAGAGTTACAGAGCTCATAATGCACAGAGTCGCGGGTTCCTTTTTGTTCTTATTCGGATCGCATCATCGATAATGGAAGTGTTTAAAGCTACAAACAAGCAAAGCAGACCATAGCCAAAAAAAGGAGATTCAAATCCAGCTTTAAAGTGAATTTTCAGCGGGCATAACCACTACAGCGGTTCCATAAGCAGAGAATAATGTTGCCATGCCTTGCAGAATATCGCTTGTTTCAAAATCAGCGCTAATCACTGCGTTAGCGCCCATCCTCTTCGCCGCCTCGATTAAACGTTGAAGCGACTCTCGCCTCGCCTTTTCTGCCTCTGAACTGTACGTTGTAACTTCACCACCGAACATTCCTTCAATTCCAGCAACGAATTTGCCTCCCACGCCTCTAGTTCGAACAGTCAAGCCGTGAACTACACCTAAAACCTTTAAAACTTTGAAGCCTGGCAACGTTGGAGTGGTTACAACCAGCATTTGCGTCTGTTGAGCTGATTGGACATTAAGTGAGGTACCACATTTGGGACAAAAAATGGCTCCAATAGGAGCTATCTTTCCGCATTTAGGACAATGTACTGCGCTCATGATTCCTCCAGATCTTTAAGCAAATAGCACTTTTATTTCTTATGTATTTCCAAGAAGGCAATGATTAAGACACAAATCATATAGCATTATTGCTGCAACAGTATTATTATGTGGAGATAAATTTCTTTATGCAGAGGTCTTATTCACGGTTATTAGGCGTGATCGGAAAGCCCAACACTGGCAAATCAACATTCTTCAGCGCTGCAACTATGGCGCCAGCTGAAATCGCAAATTATCCCTTCACAACAATAAAGCCAAACCGAGGCTTCGGTTATGTACGAACGCCCTGCGTCCATGAAGAATTCGAGGTGAAAGATAATCCAAAAAACTCCCTCTGCCTCGACGCTATAAGACTCATTCCCGTTGAAATGATTGATGTTGCAGGTCTCGTTCCCGGTGCATGGGAAGGTCGCGGATTAGGTAACCAGTTTCTGGACGAGTTATGCAGAGCTGACGCGCTCATTCACATTGTTGACGCGTCAGGCAGAACCGACTGTGAAGGACGCTTGTGCAAGCCAGGCGAACATGATCCTCTGGAAGATGTACGTTTCTTGGAACATGAGATAACGATGTGGATGGCGTCAATAATAAAAAAAGACTGGGCAAAAATATCCAGAACAGTCGAAGCTGAATCAAGAGACTTGCATAGCATGCTTGAAGAACGCCTGAGTGGCCTATCAATAAGGCGCAGCCATATTTTTGAGGCAATCAGAAAAGCAGGTTTAAACGCTGATAAGCCAACCTTGTGGAGCGAAGAAGACTTTCTGCGACTTGTGGACATGCTGAGGCGGATTTCGAAACCTATGTTAATAGTAGCTAACAAAATGGATTTGCCGTACGCTGAATCAAATCTGGAAAAGCTGCAGAAACTGGACTACATTGTTATTCCTTGCTATGCAGAAGCGGAACTGGCACTAAGGCGTGCCTCTGAGAAGCAGCTAATCAACTACAAGTCTGGCGACTGCAATTTCAAGGTACTGCAACCAGAAAAGCTATCGCAAAGCCAGATCGCAGCATTGGAAACTATACGTGAAAAAGTACTTATTAAAAACGGTTCCACAGGCGTCCAAGACGCTATCAACATGGCTTACATCAAACTTCTAAGCATGATCACTGTTTATCCTGTCGAAGACTTGGAGCATCTAGCCGATCACAGTGGGCGAGTCTTACCAGACGTATACCTCATCCCGTATGGAACCACCGCTCATGAATTTGCATATCTGATCCACACTGAACTCGGGGAAAGCTTCATTTATGCCGTAGACGCGAGACAGAAAAAGAGGATAGGGGAAAAAACAGTTCTTCGAGATAGGGACGTTATCTCAATTATTAGTGCCAAGAAACGTGCTTAGCAAATTATTACTTACCATATCTTCGCTTGCGCGTTTGAAAGGTTCTCATAGCTCTCAACAGATCTATAAAGCGGAAGTCAGGCCAGTAAACATCTAAAAAGGCAAGTTCGCTATATGCAGATTGCCAGAGAAGAAAACCACTTAACCTTTCTTCGCCGGAAGTTCTGATAATCAAATCGGGTTCTTGATTGGGCATGTGTGCAGTGTATAAGTATTTTTCAAAAGTTGTCTCGTTTACGTCGTCAAGCTTCAATTCGCCATTTACTACCTTTGCGGCGATTATTTTAGCTGCATCTACAATCTCTGCTCTGCCGCCATATGCAAAAGCAAAATTCAAAAACTGCTTATCATAGTCTTTCGTGGCTTTCTCCACGTCCGCAATGAGCTGTTGAAGACCTTCAGGCAGAAGATGGGTTCTACCTATGACTTTTACGTGAACTTGGTTTCGATGTATACGATCATCAGTTAAGAGCTTTCGAAATTTCTCCTCAGCGATTTCCATAATCTCAGCAATCTCTGCTGGGGAACGCCTGAAATTTTCTGTTGAAAAAGTGTAAAGAGTCACGAATTTCACGTCAAGTTTATCGCACCAGTCCAAGAGCTGCTCAACGGTTTCAGCGCCTTTCTTGTGACCTAACCAAGGGTTCAGCTCCTTTTCAGAAGCCCAACGTCTGTTTCCATCCAATATAATTGCAATATTCTCTAGTTTCTCACCGTTCTTAACTTGTTGCCATAGCCATTTCTCATAAATCTTATAGGCACCAATAACGGAGAGAAGCTTCTTTAACATTAAACGAACCTCACATTAAAGGAAATTTTGTCGTCCTTTTTTTGTATACCATAGGTAAAAATTTGAATGTTTCAATTAAATCTTGCTATACTTCTGGTTGGATATAGAATTCATCCCTTTTTCTCTGGAGGGGATAACTCAGCTTCTTCAAACTTGTCGACGTCCTCATCAGTCTCTCCAAAGAAATCTTTGGTTGACCTATGGATTATTATGACTAGAAGAACAGAAGCGATGCCTATGAGTATACCAACAACTATTGTAAACACCAAGTTGGAGAAAACATCATTGTCGAAACCGAATCCAGGCTCAATGAGAATGTTCGCAGTTGCGTCGAGAATTTGGCGGAACCAAGCAACAGACACCACCAAGGCAACGTTTCGCAACAATCGCGGATCTCTTTCAAAGTACAAACGGATACTTCTTCCAAAGAGCACAATTCCTACCCCCACAATCATAAGATCCGTCAAACCTTTAATGAAGAAACCCGCTATATCAGGAAGCGAGTTTATCCAGCCAGTGAAATCCGGCGGGTCTATTGTTACGTTAGTGTTGGCGCTTGATGCGCCCAAATAGATACTGACTGCGGCACAGAGAACGCCAGCGATTATTGAGTAATTTGAAATTTGAACGGGAAGAGGTGGAGGCGAATATTCTCTTGCCCATGTGTAGAGGTTTCTGACCCCTTTGTCAACTCCGAAGCCTTTGAACAGCAGAACCCCACCGAGAATAATAACTATTGACACAAGATAGTAATCGACGGCGCCGGGTATCACGTAAAATATCCCATATAGTACGAATAGAAGTCCAGGTATGCCTAAGGCTATGCGGGCATATCTAGGATTTTCCCATATGAGTCGCATGTAGCGTGAAAAAAGTGCTGCGGTTTCTTCAATGGACTCGCTATGTTTAACAACTATTCGTCTAACTGATGAAACGGGGACACGTGATTCCACAAGAGGTAATACTGCTTCGTCTGAATATCCATCTGTCACTAAAATAACTTCGTCTGCACTGAAGGAATCTAGCAAATGGCTTAGTTCTGCAACCAGTTTTCTGTCCGCGCCAACTCCGCCGCGTTCTAATCCAGATATAGTTGCAACTTCGAAGCTCTCTGAAGTTTGCTTTTCGCTGTCCAAGCGATCAAAGAGTCTGACTGCTTCAAACATAGCGTTAGCGTCGGGTTCTTCTGGGTCGCGTAGAGCAAGTGACACTGCAGCGTCCAAGTTTGCGGTTCTTCCCAAAAGCGGCGTTTTTATACCTGCCTTTGTTTCAACATCCCCGTCTCGATCAACGCAAAGAATCAGGATTCTGCTCTTAATCTGTTGCTCCGTTTCTTTTTCAGTCATCTATTTTCTATTCCTACTCATCGTTATAAGTTAACTTTAATCTTCCGTTTGTTAATTCTCTGAATCTTCATCTGTAAGCAGTTTAAACTCTTCCCAACTCAATTTTTCACCACGTTGCAATTTGTCTTTTGCCTGTGAACCAAGTTTTTCTTTAAGAGCTTGTTCCACACTCTTCTTCCTTTTTTCGTCTTCTACTCGTATTGCAGCCTGAAGCTTTCGTTTTTGCTCCGTCAAATTCTTAATTTTTTCACTTAACGGTTTAGCATGTTCTTTCTCTTGGATGTAAGTGCTGTGCAATTTGTCAGCTTCGGCTTTTATGTTCTTGGACTCGGCGATTTTAGCAACCATTTTCGCGTGGGTGCTTTGGCTTCTTTCTGCTATTTCAGTTAATTCTTTGTGAGTGGCATCAGCGTTTGTTTCAAACAATTCAAGTTTTTTTTGTAACTCAGAGATTTTCTTGATATGGTGATCGATTTTTCTGTAGACGCTTAGTCGCGTTTCAAGTTGCTTAACACGTTCCACTAAACGTTTTTCTTCTTTCATGTCAAGCGACGTAGTTTGGATTTTCCATTCAATATCATCGAATTCTTTTTGAAGGATTCGGTAATTTTCTCGCGCCGTTTTCTTTTTTAACTCTTCGATTTTTTGGCGATTATTTTTTATCTCTTCGATATATGTTCTGATTTTTGCGCGTGTTTTTTCACGCTGTTGCTTCAGCATTTTTACTTTTTCGTTTAGAGCGTCGCGTTCATTTTTGAACGCGTTTATTTCTTGGCGCAGGTTCTTGAATTTATCGTTGAGATTGTCTCGTTTTTGAACTTGTATTCTTATGTCTGCGTTTGCGCTGTTAGTCTGCTCTCTTAATGCGGAGAGTTGTCTGTTAATTCTGTCGATTTCGCTTTCCTTATTCTGCCCAGCCAAGAGTTGTCCTCTGTTTGTGTAGCAATAATAAACTTGTGATTTTTAAATTAATATTGGTTTCAATGGCAAATTGTACATCCTGCATATCCTGTTTGCAATTCTAAATAATGCTGGTTTTAACTAATACTTTAAGCCTCAACTTACATGAGCGTAAGAACCTCATAAATTATGATTTGAATTTAGAGAGATTTGAAAGTGATGAAAATTTTTTGGAAATTTGTTGCTAACCCCTTTACCGATTGCATGAGAAAACTCTTGCCTCAAAATGCCGTGACAGCGATAGATACAAAAATGTTCTTTTTGAAAAGATTGACCTTTTAATAAATGAACTTAGAGCCGACAAGGAACTATTAAAAGAAAAAGAGAAGGAAGAGAGGTCCAAAGAAATAATTTTCTCAAGATTTGACAGTATGTCCTAACGTTAAAGCAAAACATTTAATAGTTAGAAATACCTAACTCAATATTAGAAAAAATTAATAAAATGTTAGATATAATTAATGGGGGCCGAGAAACACGAAAAAACATAGAAAAATATTATCCGTTTTAGGACTTTCGATTTGTCACGCTGGAATAGCAGTGATGTTTGACGGAGTAATTCTGGGCGAAACAACAACAAATGTCGCGCCCGTACTCGGAATAACCGGAATGGGTCTAATCGCAACCCAAAGAAGAGCAATGAATAACGGAGGTGAATAGATATGGCTACATTTGTATGGCCAATAATTCTGATCCTAAACGCCGTGATAATTATCCTACTAGCAATAATTGTGATTTGGGGGGTGCAAAAAAACAAGAAAGCAGGATATCCAATGCAAGATGAACGAACATCAAAGATTCAAGGCAAAGCAGCACTCGGCACCTATTATATTACCTTAGCCTTTATGATTTCAACACTAGTATGGAACATTTTCGGAAACGAGTTTATAACCTTCTTGCCTGAACTGGAAGTAGGATGGACTGTAATCGCCATAATGCTGGTAATGGGATTCTCGTTCGGCTTACTGAG
>SMYP01000120.1 GCA_007050895.1 Candidatus Bathyarchaeota archaeon
TTACTTCCTCAGCAAAAAAGAGATATGGAACTAACCATGATCTGGCTGTTATTCATTATGAGTGTGCTTGCTTTCGGTGGAATTTCTTTTAATCCCATGCACGTTCTGGATGGTTGGACAAGAGTTTTGGGTTTCTAGTACTTTCATTAATTTAGATTATTAGGCTGTTAATGGTTAAATTTGAGAATAAGACATCATCTAATTGGCAAACAAGCGGTAGCTGAGAGGGTAACTGTGTCTTCGAGAGATTTCGTTTATGAACATTTTTCTGATTTTTACAGTTCCCCCTCCACAGTTATTCCTTCCCCCGTTTCTCTTGGTCAGAGAGAACTTGGTTTTCTCCTCTTTAAGGAAAGAGTAATGTTGCGGCATAAGTTTTTTGCCCGGATCAGTGATCTCAAGTTTTTTATCAGCGAAACAGTGCCTTCAGATGTTTACCATTCTTGTGCCTATTACGAAAATCCTTCAGCCGATATGGATCAGAAGGGTTGGCTTGGAGCTGACCTTGTATTTGACATAGATGCTGATCATATTCCAACATCTTGTAAAAAGATTCATGATGAATGGACCTGTACCAGCATCGAGTGCCACTTCAGCGGGAAAGGCGTTATTCCCGAAACTTGTCCTGCCTGTGGCGGTCGAAAGTTTGAAACTAAGACTTGGCCTTGTGACCTCTGTTTAGAATCAGCCAAAGACGAAACCGCAAAGCTAATAGACATATTGGAGAAAGATTTTGGTTTTTCCAATAATGAAATCAGAGTGTTTTTTTCTGGTCATCGTGGCTACCACGTTCACATTGAGAACGAAGACATTAAGACACTGGATACTGTCGCTCGTAAGGAAATCGTTGATTATGTTTTTGGTTTGGGTTTAACAATATCAAGCAACAAGGGAAAAGGCGGGTCTGGGCGTAGACGTGCTACTCACGAATTCAGTTTGCATGATTTTGGCTGGAACAAACGCCTCAAATTTGGCCTTCAAAAATTTCTTCTTAATGCCACAAAGGAAGATTTGAAAAACGCTGGAGTTATAGGCAAATCAGCAGCCGAGATACTGGAAAATAAAGAGCTAATTGTCAACCGTTGCGTGGAAGACGGTCGATGGGACAGCATCAAAGGTGTCGGAGTTACAACGTGGAAAAAACTGACTGAACACGTAAAAGTTCTTGAATCTTCGAGTATTGATACGGTTGTTACCACGGACACGCATCGCTTGATCAGGATGAACGGGACTTTGCATGGTAAGACGGGGTTAAAAAAAGTCGAGTTTGCGCTTAGTGGTCTTGAAGATTTTGATCCTTTCAAAGAGGCAGTAGCTTTTAAAGGTGGCGCAGTGAAATTGTTTGTCTCTGATGCACCAGAATTCAGGTTAGGTGGAAACGTGTTTGGTCCTTACAAGCGCAAAACGGTAGAACTTCCTACTGTTGCGGCCGTACTGCTTATCTGCAAGGGCAGAGCAGAGGTGGCAAAATAGGCATGTACGATGAACTTTATGCTGCGTGGCGGTTTGACCTCGAAAACACTGCGCTGGGTGGTTTGCCTTCTGACTTTTACGCTCGTGCCGCCGATTACCTGCGAAGTATTGATGAAGAAGCTCGGATGATGGATAAAAAAGACCTTAAGTCAACACTTCTTGAGCACGAGTTATTGCGGGTCAAGTGTATGCTTAAAGAGTTGATTTGGACGCGATACAAAAAACTGGTTTCAATTATCAAAGAAAGCAAAAAACTGCCTTCAGATTTCTTAACGGATGAAGAAGAATCGTTGTGCAGAAGCTACCTCTCTTTCACAGAATCATATCAAAAGTTCGCTGACAATCTATTGCGCTGTCAGGTTTCCGCTCAAGTTCCAGAAATACCTGCAAAGAAAGTCCGCAAAAGAGTTGCCCTAAGATTTCTTAAAGCTGTTCCCGCGGTAATCGGTGCTGACATGAACACTTATGGTCCTTTCTTGGCTGAAGACGTTGCGTCCCTGCCTGTGGAAAACGCTAAGATACTGGTTAAGCAAGGTTTGGCCGAAAAGATCGAGCTTCCCTAAACTCCTCAGGCTATTTTTATACCCCTTTTATTTGCGATTTCAAGCCAGAGCCTTCGACTTCCGAGAATTATCAAGGGATAGCACACAATCCATGCGATAGAATACAATGGACCATAATACAAGTGGAATAGCTGAACGTTTCCACCATTAATTCCTATCGTGAAGATTGCAGCAATTCTCAGGATGTTGATGAGGTAGGTGACTGAGGCGCCGACTGCGAAATAGGCTGCTTTTGCTTTCCAGCTCATTGGCAATCTTTTCAAGAACAGCAGTACTACAATGGTGAATATGAGTAGACTTTCAATTCCTGCACAAGGCCATGCTATGTCAAAAGTCGCTGTCCGCAAGGGATTAACTGGATCTGTTGCGATCAGACGAGGCATCATACTTGCGGTTGATAAGCTAGTTTGGTAGCCTATCAAGTTCAGCACGTTGGCGGCAAGCGTGGCTGTAGTTGGCACGAGTAGCTGGAATGGTGTGAATTGCCCGTGAGGGAAAACATTGTCTATTGTATACAGTGAACCGACTATGCCGAGGAAGAAAGCTGGAACTGAGAAATCCTTAAGCCCTTTTTTCCCAAACTGCAGGAAAATCATCAAGCAAAAAAACACTGCGAAGGCAAGGTATTCAGTTGAAAGCGCCATCGACTCCGACCATGTTATGCCGATTTGCTGACTAGCTTCAACAATAGCACTGTTTAATCCCAAATAGTTAGCCAACACCACATACATCGTAGGAAGAAGGAGTGTTGCCAAGAAGCTGAGAGTTTTGGCTGAAGTGAGGTTTTCCATCTTGTTTGGTTGGATTGTTTCCCAACTGAGAATTAATTCTAAAGCTATGAGCCACATGAAAAAAAGTTGAAAAGTTCTTCCTTTCCACATCAACTCAAACGATCCTGCGTCAAGCAAATACAACCACAAAAGCGGCACGACAAAAGCCATTAAAGGCAGTGCCTTCGTTAGCGCATTCTTTTGCTTTTTAAGGAACGAAATAAAAACTTCCATTATTTTGTCCAACTCAAAGCGACAATAATAACGGTGCATAATTGTTTAAAAAAGGATGTGCATTCAGCTCGCAGGGTTCTATATAGGTTAAGCAGAAAAGAAAATGTGATCAGGAAATTGTGTTTCACAAAGTACTTGACAGTCAAGCTGTAATTTTATATTATTGTGAATCGAGCTGTCTGGTGTTATTCTCGAAGAAACTCGAGTTTTCGAAGTATTTTCTTAAATTCTTCTTCTTTCAATGAGGCTCTTCTTCCGTTCGCGTAGATTTCTTTCACTTTCTCCACAACTGTCATGAGGTTTTTCTCGTTTGGAGTATTTCCTGTGATTTCTTTTATTTTATGCTTAATTATGCCCTTTCCAGACTGTTTTCCTATTGTTAGACGCCGCGTATTGCCAACAAGTTCCGGCGGATAGGGCTCATAAGTCCATGGATCATTCAAAACCCCATGCGTATGGATTCCTGACTCATGTGCAAAACCGTAGTCGCCAACTATCGCTTTGTTGGGTGGAACTACGTAACCCGTGGCTTTGCCTATGAAATCCGCTGTCTCCTTGAGCTTCGCGGTCTTTCCCTCGAACTTTTTCACCCCGTAGTGCAAATACATGTTTAGAAGTACCTTCTCTGTCTCCGCATTTCCAGCTCTTTCCCCTATTCCAAGGAATGTGGTGCTCGCATAAATCTTGCTCCATACGCCAGATGCTGCCCGAATGGCTGCCATAGTATTTTCAACGGCGTTTCCAAAATCGTCATGAGCGTGAATTTCAATAGCCTCGATCTTAGTCTCGTTCTTAATTGCACAAACCTTGGCAGGAATACCGCTTGGCAAAGGCGCGTCTGCATCTGAAAGCCCAATTCCAACTGTGTCACAAACACGGTAGCACTCAGCTCCAGCCTCTGCAACAGCGTTGACAAGTTGCTTCTCAAAATTCCAATCTGCACGGCTACTGTCTTCACCGTGAACAAACACTCTCAGTCCATGAGTCTTAGCTGCATACTCCACAACATCAACCAAATTTGCAAGGATCCCCTCGCGAGTTCTCTCAGGCCACTTAGCCCGAAAATGAATATCCGAAACCGGATGCGAGATGCCTACTTCGTTGAAACCACAATTCAGAGCACTGTCAACATCTTCGACAACTGCACGACACCAACCCGCCACCCTCATATTCAAATTCAAGTCTTGAATAAGCTTCACGGCTTTCTTGTCCGGCTCCTGATAATGGAATACCTCAATTCTTTCCACGCCTGACTCGCTTAGAAGCTGAGCTATTTTCGCAGCTTCCTTGGGTCCAACAGCTAAGCCAGGCATTTGAATTCCGTCTCGAAGAGTAGTGTCATCAATTACCGGCTCAGTTCTTAATCCCAATTTAAAATAAAAATCGTCTATTTCCAATTTACACGACTCTGCCAGTTTTACATTCTGCCCTGTGGAAACGCAACTCATACAAGTGCTTTCTCTACATTGATAAATGTTTCTGGACCTTTTATGAAAGATTAACTAATAAAAAACGTTACTTTAACGATATTTAAATTATCTTTACGTAAACTTCAATTTTATTTTAAAAGCCCCCCTTCAACCTCCATCAATCCCATGGAAAGGAAGAAATAGAACACTAGAAAAATCTCACAAATCCAACGATTAGAACACAGTCAAAGAAACGCCTAAGCTACCTCCAAACAAGTTGCTTAGCTCTTCAACGTAACTGTTTATATTAAAACGTGCAGATAATATAAAAAACCGAAAAAGGTGACATTCACTGAAAGCTATGATACTTGCCGGCGGATTCGGCACCAGATTAAGACCACTAAGTTGTACAAGACCCAAAACTCTTTTCCCCATCGTTAACAAACCTTTGCTTCAGTGGATATACGAAAGAATTTCTAAAGACAATATCCAAGAGGCTATACTCGCGGTTAACGGATTAACAGCGTTCTACATAAAAAAACAGAAAATCCCAAAACGCGGTTTAATCGTCAAATACTCCATTGATCCGCCGAAAACGCCTTTGGGAACAGGTGGACCCATAAGAAACGCTGAAAGACTCATTGGTCACTCCGAACCTTTTTTGGTTTTGAATGGCGACATATTCGCGGAGTTGAGTTACGCGGCGATTCTGGATGCTCATGGAAAAAACAATGCGTTAGCTACCATAGCCCTATGTGAAGTTGAAGATCCAACCAGATACGGAGTTGCGGAATTAGCAGAGAAAAACCGAATAAAAAACTTCATAGAGAAACCAGCAAAAGGTACCGCACCAACTAACCTCATAAATGCCGGAATTTATGTCCTAAGTCCAGATATCTTCAGCTACATCCCAAAAGGAAAACCAGTTTCGATGGAGCGCGAAGTATTTCCAAAACTAGTTGAAGAAGGAAAACTTTATGGCCACGTTATCAAAGGCTTGTGGATGGACATAGGCAAACCAGAAGAATATTTACAAGCAAACAAAATCCTCTTAAACAATCTTGCCAAAACACGGAAAATCAAAAGCAACGATAAGTTCGAGTTTAGGAACCCCGTAGAAATTGATAAGGGCGTCAAAATAGGAGCGAAATCAGTCATAGGTCCTTACGCCATCTTAGGCAAAAACACAATTGTCGGAAAAAACGTGCAGATTAGCAATTCAGTAATCTTACCTGATGTAAAAATAGATGATTCCGTTTCAATAGATGGAGCAATAATAGGCGAAGGCGTAATAATCGGAAAAGAAGTCAAAATAGGAAAAGGCTGCATAATAGGCGACCAAGTAAAAATCAGAGACAAAATCTCCCTTGCACTTAAAACCACTGTCTGTCCAGCCAAAGAAGTCTCCAAAGACATATTAAAAACCAAAATTATCTGTTAAAAGCGGGAGATGAGAAGATAAGCTCAAGAAAGCTATTTGGGACAAACGGTATCCGTGGCCTCGCTAACAAAGAATTAACTCCAGAAATGGTCATAAAAATTGGCTCAGCAATCGGGACATTCTTTGAAAGGAAAAATTTGCTCGTAGGTCATGACGCTAGAACCAGTGGTCCAATGTTTGCCAAAGCAGTTATTGCAGGCTTGACAGCCACAGGTTGCACCGTATTTTTTTCTGGAATGGCTTCTACGCCAGCTCTCCAGTTTGCAGTGAAAAATCACTGTATGGATGGTGGAGTCATAATCACAGCTTCGCACAATCCGCCTGAATATAACGGCATAAAAGTCATCTGGAAAGACGGTATAGAGATTTCTCACGAGCAAGAAATCGAAATAGAAAACATTTACTTCGAAGACAAGCCAGTTTTCGCTGAATGGAATAAACTTGGATCAAAACACGAATTAGCGGATGTGAACGAAGAGTACATTGAAGCTGTAAAGAAACATGTGAATATTCCTGAAATAGCAGAAAAGAAATATCATGTTGTTATAGACGCTGCGAACAGCGTAGGTGGCTTGGCAACGCCACGGCTGTTGCGAGAACTGGGTTGCAAGGTCACGACCATAAACGCTAACATTGACGGGACTTTTCCGGGCAGAATGCCAGAACCCCGTCCAGAAAACCTGCAAGATATGGCTTCAACCGTGAAGGCTGTGGGCGCAGATTTAGGCGTGGCTTTCGACGGTGATGCTGACAGATCTATATTTGTCGACGAAAACGGTGAGATTTACTGGGGAGACAAAACTTTTGCGGTTATCGAAAAACAGTTTCTTATCGAAAATCCTAATGCAAAGATTGTTACACCTGTGAGCTCTTCGACCCTTATCAAGGATGTCGCTGAGGCTTACAGAGGCGAGATTGTTTTGACTAAAGTGGGTAGTGTAACGGTTTCGCAGACTATGAAAGAAGTAAAAGCCAAATTGGGCGGAGAAGAAAATGGCGGAGTTTTTTATGGGCCTCATCAAGCAGTCCGTGATGGAGCCATGACAACTGCCTTGCTTTTGGGTATTATGGCTAAGACAGGAAAGATGCTTTCGAAGCTTATCGCCGAGCAACCGCAGTATTTCATCGAAAAGGGAAAGGTTGAATGTTCAGACGACAAGAAAGAAAAGGTTAACAAGAAGTTGCTTGAGCTGGTGACGGGCGCGAACGTTAGCACCATCGATGGCGTGAAAATCTGGTTTGAAGATAAAAGTGCCATTCTCGTAAGACCCAGCGGAACTGAACCCACTTACAGGCTATACGCAGAAGCAAAAAATCAAGAAAAAGCATTAAAGTTAGTCAAGGACTACACTATAATGCTCAAAAAGATTATTGCTACGATTTAACTGTCCACAACGGTTGCATTTGAGCATGGGGAACAATTGTTCATGGCTGAAGTTCTACGCTTGAAGCCCGAAGATATAAGTACGAAAGATAAACGCGGAAAATATACTGTATCGGTTATAGGCTGTGAGGAAAAGGGATTTCTTTACGCTGTTTCTTTTGTTGAAGCAGGTTTCAAAGTACTTTGCACAGATGCAGATCAAACTCTGGTAAAACACCTATCAAAAGGGCAAGTCCTGGTTTCTGACAGAGACTTGGAAACTAAATCGAAGAGTTTTATCAGAAGAGGACGACTAAACATTACAGCCGATTTGCAAAACACGGTTTCCCAGAGTGACATAATTGTTATGACACTCACTGCTAAAATCGGTGATGATGAACAGCCAGACTATTCAGATGTAGAGAGCACCTGCAAGCAGGTTGGAAAGTCACTTAGGCGAGGTGCATTGTTTATTTATGGAGGTATAGCAGGTTTAGGCTTTATAGAAGGAGTAGTCAAGGAGACTCTCGAAAACACATCAGGGCTCAAGGTTGGAGAAGACTTTGGTTTAGTTTACAGTCCAATTCAACTCTGTAGTTATCAACCTGCTGCATCGATCGCAAATCAAGAGTTGAAAGTTGCTGCGTTAGATGCAGCCAGCTTAAGTTCGGCTGCCGCAGTTTTGGGAGTAGTAACTGGGAAAGATGTAAAACAAATTTCAGATGTTAAAACAGTGGAAGCTGCTTTGCTTTTCGCAATTGCCCGGAGAGATTCAAACTTGGCTTTGGCTAACGAGTTAGCGGTTTTCTGCGAGAACGCAGGCATAGACTATTTTGATACATTAAAACTAATGGATGCACAGGCTTCAAGTTTTTCGCCGAAAGTCGAAACGGAGGACGTAAAGAAGAACGAAGCTTACCTTTTGCTTGAAAGCGCGGAAAGTCTTAACGCTAAGCTCAGGCTTCCTGCGTTAGCTAGGAAAATAAATGAAGACATGGTTAGACACGCGGTTAATCTAACAAAAGATGCATTGCGAAGTTGTGGGAAGACGTTAAGACGAGCAAAGATTGCTGTGTTTGGAACTGCGAAACCGAAAACAGCTACAACAATTTTTGTCAAAATGCTGGAAAGGAGAGGCGCAAAAGCAAATCTCTATGACCCTTTATTTTTAAAAAATGAGTTTTCAGATTTTGCGCGAGTGCTAAAAAGAAACATAAAAGATACAGTGGAGGGCGCAGACTGCGTAGTGGTGATGACTGCAGAAGATCAGTTTAAACGCTTGAACCTGAGAAGGTTGCTAGCTGTAATGAAAACGCCAGCGGCAATAGTTGATTGCATAGGTATATTTGATCCAAAAAAAGTTGAACGTAAAGGCTTTACATTTCGTGGTTTAGGAAGGGGGATTGAGCAGAAATGAAAAAATTGGGTGTGGCAGTAGTAGGAACAGGCTTCTGGGGAAAAAATCATGCTAGGGGCTACAGTGAGCTGGAATCAACTGAGCTCGTGGCTGTTTGTGACGTTAGCCGAGAAAGAGCAAAAGCTGTAGCTAGCCAGTTCGGCGTGAAAGCGTATACGAGCAGTTCTCGGTTGTTTAAGAACAAAGATGTTGAAGCAATAAGTGTGTGTACTTGGTCAACGAACCTAGCCCGCGAGGCTCTTAGAGCTCTTAGAGCGGGAAAGCATGTTTTAGTTGAGAAACCAATGGCTACCTCTTCTAAGCATGCGGAAAAGCTTCTGAAAGTTGCTGAAGAAAACGATTTGCATTTGACAGTGGGTTTTCTGATGCGGTTTATTCCAGGATTGCAGCATATTCGAGAGGCTGTTGAAAAAAAGAGAATCGGCGAACTTGTTTGTGCTACTGCGAGGAGAGTTTCACAGTGGCCCGAGAGGATAGGTGATGTGGGGGTAGTTAAAGATACGGCGATTCATGATATAGACGTTATGCGTTTCATATCTGGTGAAGATCCATCAGGTGTTTACGCGAAAACTGGAAGCATGAAGCATAGAAAGTTTGAGGATTATGCTCAAATAATGCTGACCTATGACGACGGCAAAAGTGCGTTCATTGAATCTAACTGGTTGACTCCATACAAAACGCGAAGTTTGACAGTTACTGGAAGTGACGCGATAATGAGGTTGAATTACCTTACACAAGAATTGTGGATTGAGGACCCAAAAGAAAATTTGCAGCCGAGGTATCCTTGGCAAGAACCATTGAAACTTGAACTGCAGCATTTCGCAGATTGTATAACAGAAAACAAGAAGCCTCTGATAAATGGCGTTGATGGTTTAAGAGCACTGCAAATTGCTGAAGCTGCTTTGCGATCTTCGGCAAAAAATAGAGAGGTAAAACTCGGATAGAATTCTATCTTTCAACGTTTTAGGCTAAATGGTTTGCCTTCGAAGACTATTCCTTCAGGTATTTTTGCTCTCCATTTCTTCAAAAACGGAAGGTCTTCTCCTTCTTTGCGCAGTTCGTCGGGTAACATTTCTGGTATTTCATCGCGTATTGGATACCAGCGTGAACATTTTGGACAGACGATCAGACCTTCATTTATTTCATCTTTCTCTTCGAAAACAATAAGCTCAAGCGGGTGATGTTTATCTATTGGACAGGCAAGTATATCCATCAATTGCTTTTTCATTATGCTTCACGGATACACAGATAGCAGAAAAGAATTATTAAAATTTATTAAAATCTTGAAGTGTACAGCTTTGATCGCTCTTCGTTATAATTGACTTTGCTACATTCATTCTTGGGTCAAACATTATTTAAAAAAGAAGCATGCTCAAAAGGATTATGTTAAAACTGCGGCTGACTTGTTTGCTCCCAATTACCTAATTTGCACATCAGCAACAAGTTGGAACCAGTTTGGACCCGTACTTCTCACAACTCGGACTCGTTGCACTTCAAAAGCAACTCCTAAAGCGTCAAGTGTTTCTGTTACTTTTAACTTAATCTTATCAGAAGATTTTTCCGCTTTATTAGCATGCTCGAGACCGTAGTAGTGTATCCAACCTCCTGTCGCCTTCAGTGAAGATAGAGCGTAGGGCAAGTATGAGCGGGCTTTTTCTGGTAGTGGCATCAAAACCCGGTCTGCCACGCGTTGTAGTCGGTTGTTGATAATCTCTTTTGAGTCACCCATCAAAGGAGTTATCTTATCGTAAACTCGGTTTAGTCTAATGTTTTGCTGCATGAAGTGTATCGCCGCGGGATTAACATCCAAGGAAAACACTCTTGAAGGTTTTGCATGTTTGGCGATAATTATGGAGAAGCAACCGACACCCGCGAACATATTGACGATGACCTCGTTGGATTCAACCATTTTTGCTATGCGCATTCTTTCGTATGAAAGACGTGGAGAAAAATAGCATTTTTCAACGTCAACAGCAAATAAACAGCCAAATTCGCTGTGAACCGTGGTTGTTTTGTCTTTCCCAGCCACATGAATTAATCGGCGCAGCCTTAAATCTCCCGCCACAGGGCCTGCTTGAAGAAGAACCGTTTTCACGTTTCGATGGCGGCTCATTATTGCTTCTGCAGCGTTTTGCGTATTTATCTGCGAAACTGGGGAAGCCTTGATTATAGCAATGTCACCTATCACGTCAAAGGAACAGTAAACTCTGCCTATGTTCTCAGAAGAAAGAATATTGAAAAGGGTGTTACGTAATCTTTTTCTCATGCTTCAGCCTTCGTTTACGTAAAGGACACTGGAAACATTTAAAAGCAAAATACTTTTCCTTTGAAGGGAGGGTAAAGTCGTTGGAACAAACAGGAATCGTTTATGAATGTATAAGATGTGGAGCACGCGTCCCATCTGAAGAGCTGGAACTTCGTGGTGGAGAAATAAAATGTATAATATGTGGCTACCGCATTCTTAAGAAGGTTAAACCGCCCGTAGTTAAACGCGTACAATCTAAATAATTATAAGCTAAATACCTCGCCAAATAGAACCTACGCAAAGACTCTAGCTTCATTTAGTTCTTTAAAAGATTTCCTTGTCTCCAATCTTGCGCAATGCTTTGCCGCGAAGCTTTATCGATTCGCCCATTACTTCTTCAGGTTCTTTTTCAACAGTTTTTCGTTTGACGGTTTCTCCGCAGACGCCCCGTGGTAGTAAACGCCTCTTAACGCATAGGGCATAAGTACAATTTGCGACGTTACAAGCGTCATCTGTCCATCTACACCATACAAGATCGCGGCGGTAGAAAGCAGAGTTCTTAACGCATTTAAAGAACTGACATGTGGGAGAACAGTTTTTTGTTTGAGCCAATAGATACACCTCTCTATTGTTAATCAATAAAATTCAATATTGCGATGCATTACCAAAAGGGTATGGCTCGCGGAACCCATATAAATCTTTTTGTTCCTGACTCTTTATTAAACATTTAACTTTCACTGTCAGCAGTTCTGGATTGCTTTCTTCTATAAAATTCAATAGACATAAACAAGAGTATCGTAATCAAAATTACAATAAATGTTAACAGTGCACTGCTTTCAATTAGAAATGGTCCGATTAGAATGTACTTGGAAAGTTTAATCTCTACTTCTTTTGACTCCTCGATGAGAATGTTAGCTGCTTCGTAGGAGTTTTCTGAACCTTCAGGATAAGCAATTATCTGCATATCCCCGCCGATTACATTACTGAATGTTGCTACTCCGTCAGCCTGCGTCGTGGACGACCAAGGTTCTATGCCCGATCTATGAAGCACCACGCTCATCGCTGGGATCGGCTGATCGAAGTAATCAACGACCTTAACAGATAGCTGAATGTTGAAGAGAGTGCAGTGAATTTCCAGTTGTGAATCATTGAAAACATCAATAACAGTTGAATTCAACAGAATTTCATCATTATACACCCGTAACCTGTACTTTCCGAATGTAACTTCAACAGTAACTGTTCCTTGGGTGTCAGTTGTTGCTCCATTAAACAGTCCGTTTGTAACTTCAACCAACTCTATGCGCGCGTTAGGGATTGCTGCTCTATTATAATCGTTTATATTAAGAATTAGAGTTCGACTAGGGCACAATATCACGACTTCGAATTTTGACTGAAGTGGAACACTCGTGACCGTTTTGTTATCCGCGTTGAAAATTATGTCGTAAAGAGAAGCGTTAATGGTATAACTTATTTCTGGTAGAACAGAGTTTAGGATAAAAGTTCCTGAAAGGTCTGTTTCTCCTGAGGCGAATCCAGTTTTAAGTGTGTTTCCTCTTGATGTGACATATTGATATGAAATATCCAGAGTGACGAACGGCATCAAACTTTCATGTTCGTTTTTGACAGTTATTTCGAGATTGGTCAACTTACTCGTTAAATCAAAAGAAGTTGCTCCAGCTATGGATACGTTCAATTCGCCGACTTTTACACCATTCCAGTACGCGCTGAGTATGTGGTTACCTGTTTCAAGTTTTAAACTGGCTCTTCCTGCGTTGTCGCTTGTACTGTTATATATCGCATTAGTCGCTTGGTCAAGAGCTTCTACAACGATTTGAGACACTACCTCACCTGCAAGATTGAAGGTTTGGACTATGACAGAATAGCCTGGAACCTTGAAAAGCTGCGAGTCAGATATGAGTTTGTCGGTAATGTCTGGCGTTATAGTTATATTGTAATCGCCAATCAACGCGTCAGATGGGATCGACCAAGAAGATTCAAAGACGCCTTCGCTTGAGGCTGTTGCCATTTCGGAGTATACACTGGTGCCGGTCGCGTATTTAATTGATATTGTCGCGTTTTCTCCTGGTTGATAACCTATGGCACGCGTTTTCACGGTTTGACCTCTGTGATAATAGCTTGAATCAGTGAAACCTACAAAAAATTCAGTTTCTGCCAACGATTGTGTTTTATTAAAATATGCTTTGTATGAGCCTGCATAATTAGATAGAGCGCCTTCAGGTTGGAAAGCGTCCGCTGGATAAGTGACAAGCGCAGTAGCAACTGTTTCTCCGCTTTGGGCAACAAGTTGAACTGTTCTTGAGTAAGCAGTGCCGAGAGGTTTAGGAAGTTCAACGGTAACGTTCGCATAGTGCGTGGTGCTTGATTGCACACCTGCTATTGTTACATTCAAAACAACATCTTCACCTTCTTGCAACTGCGTAGGGGATGCCGGTATCACGGCCTTAATGAAGTAAGCCAGCTTTAGCTTGAACTCGTATGTATCATTAACGTTTCTGGTGACATCTCTTAGCGTTATTAGATGGTCGCCCTCTGGAAGAGAGGGAATACTGAAATTTGAATTTACATAATATCCTTCCGAATTGCTTGTTATAACAAGTATTTCATCAAACCAAATTTGATATCTCCCATTTGTGGTGTCTATAGTGCCTTGAAGATTAACAGTATCACCTACAACACCTTCTTCCTCGGGGTTAACTAGTAATATGCTCACACCAAGCTGTCCAGTAACTACAGATAGTGGCATAAATAGAAACGAAACGAGCAACACTATTAGGAGAGTGAATGTTACAGCTTTTTCCTTCAAACGGGACTTCTCCTGTATCATAGCAGATTTCCATTGTACCAGAACATTTTAAACTTTGCCTTATTCTGCTTCAGTTTTTAGCGAGAGCGTTTTATAAAACGGACGCTAATAGTCTTATTCCAAAACAAAAGCTAGTTGGACCTGTGAAACATCTTGAAACGCTCTATTCCGCCTGCGTTGTTGCAAGTCTTAAAGAAACACAAGTATCATCTTGTCGGTAAGCATTCAGCAGTTAAAAGGTGCAAGTGGCTTTATGAATCATTAATTCATGATAGATTCTGCTATAAGCAGAAGTTTTACGGCATAAAATCGCATCAGTGTATCCAAATGTCACCTTCGATTTTTTACTGTACACAACACTGTATGTTTTGTTGGAGGGCACAAAGCGGAGACTTGCAAATTAAATGGGATGAACTGGAACTCCCAAATTGGGATTCCGCGGAAGAAATAGTGGAAGAAAGTTTGAAGGCACAAATCAAGATTTTAAGTGGATATAACGGTCATCCGAAAGCAAACTGGAAGAAATTCACAGAAGCCTTGACGCCTAAACATGTTGCCATAAGTTTGGCAGGTGAACCAACTCTCTATGAACCCCTCGGAAAATTGATTCGAATGTTTCATAATAAAGGGCTTACGACCTTTCTTGTGTCTAACGGTACGGCGCCATCCAAACTTGCGGAATTAAGCGAGCATCCAACACAGCTTTACATCTCGGTCTGTGCCCCAAATGAACAGGTATTCAAGCGCGTTTGCCGCCCCCAAGTTCCCAAGGCTTGGGCAAAGTTGAATGAAACTCTGGGGATGCTGCGGAATTTCCGGTGCCCTACCGTTACACGGATGACACTTGTTAAGGGGCTCAATATGGAACAGGTGGATGACTACGCGGAACTTGTTGAACGAGGGGAGCCCACATACATTGAAGCAAAGGCATACATGCATGTTGGATTCTCTGGTATTCGTTTGGGTTATAACAATATGCCTTCACATGAGGAGGTTCACAATTTCGCGAAGCGTTTAGCAGAGAGAACGGGATACATGATCATAGATGAAGCAACCGAGAGCAGAGTGGTGTTGCTAAGCAAACTTGGGAAGTCTAACGCTTTGAGACCTCCTGAACAAGAGGATAATATATGCAAATAATTCATTCTTCAGTTCTATCCATACTTTTTGATATTAATTTGGTGGTAACTGTGGAAGATATCCTTAAATAGGTTTTCAGACCACCCTATCCTTGAACTTTTGATTTAATTATGGGGTGGTGAATCATGGTTAGCGAAGGAAGAGGGCGACTTTTCAGGAGAAAAGACGGTAAATACCTAATTTACTTGCCGAAAGACCTCGCAGAAGACAGTATGTTTCCATTTAAGGGTGCAGACTCCATTTTTGTTAAAGTAAGCTTCAAGCTAGGAGATGACAAACTGCTGATTGAGAAATGGGTAGAACCTGAAGAGTAGAACAATTGGGAGAGGAAATTCCTCTCAAAATCCAACTTTTTAATAGCGACTCTATAAATAGTTAACATGGTTCAAATTTAGAATGGTGAAAACTTGACAGCCTTGAAGACGATTTTGAATAAAGTATCAGAAGAGCTTGTGCAAAAAGATGGTTTGCGGGAAAACGCGCAGCAAAACATGCGGAAGGCAACGAGTTTATCCAAGCAGTCAATACTTCTCATGCACCAAAAAAAGTATGATAGAGCTAGAAGATCACTTGAAACAGCGAAGGAAATCATTATCAAACTTCAAGCTTCAGCAAGTGTACACCCGGATATCATTTATGGTGGCATGTTCAACATGACTCTTCAAGAGTACGCTGAAGCAAATATCTATTTGGAGTTGGTACTAGAAGGGCGTTTTGTCACACCCAATGAACTTAACATTCCTGCTGTGGACTATGTGTTGGGCTTGGCTGATGTCATAGGCGAGTACCGTCGTCTGGTGCTGGACACATTACGGGAAGGCGACGTGGAAAAAGGTGAAGCGTGCTTGCAAACGATGGATGAAATTTATATTGAGTTAATGGCGATAGATGAAGCCTATATGTTTGTTCCCGGTCTCAGAAGGAAATGCGACATAGCAAGGCGAATTATTGAAACTACTCGGGGAGATATTACTCAGGAAGTACGGAGAAAGTCTCTGGAGAACTACCTGAAACAGTTTGAAAAGACGCAAAGACAGACGCGGCAACCTCGAAAGGGTTAGCCGATGTGCCCTACTTTTTCTACGCCACATAATTTTTCTATTTCAAAAGCACATAAAACACAATTAATCTTATCCAATAAGATTATTACTGAAGATCGTCTACCCAAAAAAGTCAAACGCGTCGCTGGTGTTGATGTCGCATATGTAAATGAACTGGCGATTGGTGCGGTGGCGGTTTTGGACTATGATTCTCTTGAAACTTTAGAGCAACAAACAGCAACGTGCAAAGTCAAGTTTCCGTACATTCCAACTCTGTTATCCTTCAGGGAGATTCCGCCCGCAGTTGCATGCATCAAAAAGCTGAGGCGACATCTCGACGTTTTGCTGGTTGACGGGCAAGGAGTCGCACACCCGTTTGGATGCGGTTTCGCTGCTCATATTGGGCTTGCGATGGGAAAACCCACATTTGGAGTAGCAAAAAACAAGCTGTTTGGCGAACCTAAGCTGATTGCGGGAGAGGTGCTCTTGGTACAAAAAGAACAAATCATCGGTGCTGCAGTTACGACGAAAGAGGGAACAAAACCAGTATATGTAAGCGTTGGCCACTTGATTTCGCTTAAAACAGCAGTGAATATTGCAAGACATTGCTCACGCACCGGCAGAATTCCTGAACCAATTTTGCAGGCTCATAAAATAGCTTCTGAGGAAAGCCGAGAATTTCAGGAGAAACACAAAACTTTATAATTTTATATCGTGTAAAACGGCGAGTAGGTGTTGGAAAATGGAAATCTCATTTGAAGAGTTTCAAAAACTGGATTTGCGTATAGGGAAAATCACAGAGGCAAATCAGATTCCTAGTTCGAAGAATCTTATAAGAGTCGTGGTTGACTTTGGATCAGAGAAGAGGCAAGCCGTCGCTGGGCTTCTTCAGTGGTACCAACCGCAGGATTTAGTCGGCAAAAAATGTTTGTTCATTCTTAACCTTCAAAAGCGCAAGGTTATGGGCGTGGAGTCACAGTGCATGATATTAGCGGCTGAGGACGACACAGGCAACGTTACGGTGTTACAACCAGAAAAGGATATCACCGAAGGTAGTAAAATTCGGTAAGCTAACTTCAGCTCAAAAGCTTGTTGATTTTTACGGTTTTTGCTTTGCTTTCCGCTATGTATTCGACCATTTCTAGGTCCAGGTCAAGCCACTTGGCAATTCCTGCAGCCATTTGAACATTGTTTTTGAAAATAATGCGAAGATATGGTAAAACTTCATTGGAAGCGCGATTTGCTGAGATGTGACATTTACGTCTGATTTTAAGACCGATGTTCTTTCGAATAGTCCGTTGAATCTTGGATCGGGACAGCATCATGATGCGACTTGGAAACTTGAATGGAACCCACCCGCTGACTTTGGAGTTCTGTCTTGCCATAGCAACTCCAGCCGTCATGTAGTCAATTACGTAACGCGTGAAGCTCCAGTCCTGAGAAGCGCGGATTCTGCCGCGGTAGACGTCAGCCATCGCAAGAGCATCCATGGCTTGGGCTAAGTCATGCGGGTCAGTGAAGTGTAAGGGGACATTTTCGTAGATCCACTCGAAGAGCATGTCAATGTCAACGTCAGCCATATTTGCTGCTTTTTTCGCGCCGAGCGATGTTCTGCCGTAAATAATCAGCTTAATGACATTAAAAATTGAATCCTGCCTGTCGCGGTGAGCAAGCCAAGAAACGTCATCATATTTTAGTTGTTTCTTCCCTTGAGCTAAAGCTTGAAAATCATTAACCGCTGAGCGGACATCACCTTCTGCGCGTTGGGCCAAGAATTTCAAGACGTTTTCTTCGGGTTGAATTCCTTCGCGGTCGTTTAAGCGTTCCAAATTTTTCAATACCGCACTTGCAGAAGGCTTCTTAAACTCTATAAGCAGGCAATAGCTGCGGAGGGTCCTGAATCGCGGGTCGTAAGCGTTGTTAGCAATAAGGACTATGGGGCATCGAGCGGTTTTAACAATGTTCGTTATTGCTTTTACACCACCCCTGTCGGCATTTCCCATCAATCCGTCTAGCTCATCAAGCAAGACCATTCTTTTTCCACCGAAAAGAGAACTGTACTGCGAAGCTAAACCTGCAAAACGATTTATGGCATCTTCTGTCCTGTAATCGCTGGCGTTTTTTTCCACAAGCTCCATCTGCAATTCGTTAGCCAAGGCTTCAACAGCAAGCGTTTTTCCAACCCCAGGTGGTCCATGGAGAAAAGTCGCTCTATTCTTGGGTGTACCTTTGTCCCAACATTTAAGCCAATCACGTAAGGTCTTGATGGCTAGGAAATTCCCAACGATTTCGCTGGTATATTTTGGCTTATGCTTGATCGTCCATGCTGTGTACAAAAAATGCACCTATCTGCTTGTTTTTATTTCGCTACCCGCCTCAACAAGCCGCGCCAATAGCGCACTCAATTGTATCTCTTCGTCCGAACCCTCTACAAGGCGGAAATCTATCTCGCCTGTGATGGCTGCTAGCTTTATTCTCCAAGGCTCCGGAATCTCGACTCTGAAAATCTCTTTATGGATCTGTCGAATTATATCAATACCAGCAACACCGTATTTTTGAATCATATCCCGAAGTTGCTTTCTTGCCCCTAAAAAGTCGCCATCTATTGCAGAGGTAAGCATTCTCTGTACGTCAATAGGGCTGGCTTTCCCAGTCACTGAATAAATAAGGAGGGAATCTATAGGTTTATGAATTGATGCTGCAGCTTGCAAAGTGTTTATTGCTCTTCGGAGATCTCCACCACAGATTTCAAAGATTGCCTCTACTCCGTCGGGCAGTAGCTGGATGTTTTCGCGTTCAGCAAGTTGTTTGATGTAGATATCATGTTCTTCTCGGGGTAGAAAACTAAAGCGGAAAGGAGCACATCTGGACTGAATTGGCTCAATTATCTTTCCGCTATAATTCGCGCACATTATGAACCTGCATGTTTCAGTGTACCTCTCCATTGTGCGGCGCAAGGCTTGCTGCGCATCTGAAGTCATGTTGTCAGCTTCATCCAGAATCAGGATTTTAAATGGAATCTCACCGATAGAACGAGAACGAGCAAAAGTCTTTACAGTCATCCTGACAACATTGATGCCGCGCTCATCGCTGGCGTTTAACTCCATTAGGTGTTCTCGGTAGCTTTCACCGTAAAGGTCGCGGGCTAAACACAGGGCTGCTGTTGTCTTGCCAGTTCCCGGCGGTCCAGCGAATATACAGTGGGGAACGTTTCTGGATTTGGCGAAACTCTTTAAGCGTTCCACAATTGTTTTCTGATCTACCATGTCGCTCAGATGCTTAGGCCTATATTTTTCAGCCCACATTTCAAAACCCAAGTGTGCTCCTCCTTTTCGTGTAACATTATGAACAAGGGCTAATAAATGCTGATGGTTTCATTAATTGACAGATAAGTCTTTTTGCAAAGGGTTTTAGATATTCAACATGTATGTAAAGCCAAGAAGAATTCGTTTTTCAAAGCGTTGTTTTTTGAGTATTCATTTATTTCATATGCAAAAGCATTTTTACATATATATTCAGGTAAATAGAATTATATATTAGCGAAGAAATGTAGTCAGAAATTTAAATGGTGCTAAAATGAATTTTAGAAAACCCAACGCGGATGAGGCAACGGGCACATTCAATCGATCAAGGAATGTAACACCAATGTCAGGAATCTGTTCAAGATGCCTTGATGGATGCAAAGGTGGCTGTGAAATTTGGTTATCGTCGTTTAGAGGTCGGGAAGTACTATATCCTGGACCATTCGGAGAAGTAACTGCTGGCGCAGACAAAGACTACCCAGTGGACTATTCACATCTAAATATTCAAGGTTACGCTCGGGGAGCAAAAGGTCTTCCTAAAGAAGTCGAAGGAGGTCCAGATACCGCACTTTTCCCAGAAGTGGACACTGAAACAGATTATGGATGGAACAAGAAAGTCAAGCTGCGAGTTCCCATATTCACTGGCGCTTTAGGTTCCACGGAGATAGCTAGAAAGAACTGGGAGCACTTTGCCATAGGAGCCGCAATTTCAGGCATCACGCTTGTTTGCGGCGAAAACGTTTGTGGAATCGACCCAGCTCTTGAGTTGGACAGTAATGGCAAGATTACAAAATCTCCCGAGATGGACCGACGAATAGAAGTATACAAGAGATTTTATGAAGGCTATGGAGAACTCCTTGTCCAGATGAACGTCGAAGACACACGATTTGGAGTAGCCGAATACGTGTCATCTAAACACAACCTAGACACAATTGAACTCAAGTGGGGACAGGGCGCCAAATGCATAGGTGGCGAAATCAAAGTTAAAACCGTGCAACGAGCTGTCGAACTCAAAAAAAGAGGCTACGTCGTTTCTCCTGATCCTACATTACACGAAAATCAAACTGCGTTCGAAAAAGGAGCAATCAAAGAATTTGAGCGTCACTCCCGATTAGGATTTGTAACCAAAGAAGCTTTCTTGGAAGAAGTTGATCGACTCCGAGGTTTAGGGTTCAAACGGATCACAATGAAGACTGGAGCCTACTCTGCCGTAGAACTGGCAATGGCGCTACGTTATGGTGCTGAAGCAAAGTTAGATCTGCTTACAATTGATGGTGCTCCAGGTGGCACAGGAATGAGTCCGTGGCCGATGATGAACGAATGGGGAATTCCGACGTTCTACCTCGAATCTCTTACATACAATTTCTGCGAAAAACTATCTAAAAGAGGAATCAGAGTTCCAGACATCGCAATCGCAGGAGGTTTCTCAAGCGAAGACGGCGTATTCAAGGCACTTGCCATGGGTAGCCCTTACGTTAAAGCAATTTGTATGGGACGCGGCTTAATGATACCGGGCATGGTCGGAAAGAATATAGGAAACTGGCTTGCTGAAGGCAACTTGCCCAACTCAATTTCAAAGTACGGTAAAAACGTTAATGAAATCTTTGTCAACTATGCGGAACTTGAGGAAAAATTTGGTTCAAGAATGAAAGATATACCTTTGGGTGCTGTTGGCATCTACACATATTGTCAAAAGTTCAAAGTTGGATTACAACAATTGATGGCTGGAAGCAGGAATTTTAGGCTCTCAACGATATCCCGCAAGGATCTTATGGCTTTAACGGAAGAAGCAGCGAAGATCTCAGGCATACCCTACGTTATGGACGCCTACAGCAAGGAAGCCAACGAAATCTTGGATGAATAAAACGTCCAACCACCAGTTTTGGTTCCGTAATTCCCTTCATTACTTTTTAAATAGACAACAGTATGGCTAGAGCGTTAGAGCTGAAAAAGCAATTCTTAATAGCCAACGCCAGATACCTAAAATACAAAGGGATGTTTTATGACTCATCACACCGCGTTGACTGTAGCTCAGGAACAACTAAATTTAGCAGCAGAGAAACTGGAGCTGGACACGGGAATACATGAGATATTGAGAAAACCCAAGCGGTCTCTCATAGTTTCTGTCACCATAAAAATGGACGACGGCACCATAGGCGTCTTCGATGGAGTCCGAGTGCAGCATTGGGACGTGAAAGGCCCATTCAAAGGCGGTATAAGATATCATCCTGATTTGACGATGAACGATGTAACCGCACTTGCCATGTGGATGACTTGGAAATGCGCGGTCGCTGACCTACCCTACGGAGGAGCCAAAGGGGGAATATGCTGCAACCCCAAAGAAATGTCAAAGGGGGAACTTGAGAGGCTTACAAGAAGATACGTGAGCCTAATTTTTGATTATCTTGGACCTCATAGGGACATACCCGCGCCAGATGTTTACACAAACGAGCAAACGATGGCATGGATCATGGATACTTACAGTCAGCTTAAAGGCTACCGCGTTCCCGAAAGCGTCACTGGAAAACCCTTAGAAGTGGGAGGCTCCGAAGGAAGAGCGTGCGCTACGTCGATGGGTTTGACGTTTTGCGCAAGAGAAGCGGCTAAATTTTTGAAGCTTAACATGAAAAACGCCACGGTAGTAGTACAAGGTTATGGTAACGTCGGATATAATGCCGCCAGCATAATGCATAGTTTGGGTTGCAAAGTGATCGCAGTAAGCGATTCGACAGGAGGAATCTATTGTTCAGATGGAATAATTCCATCTGCTGTGCACTCTCATAAGAAAAAAACTGGTTCAGTGGTCAACTACAAGAACTGCGTTAACATAACCAACGAGGAACTATTGCAGACAAAATGCGACATCCTTATTCCAGCGGCTTTGCAAAATCAGATAACCAGGAATAACGCGGACAAAATTAAAGCCAAGATAATAGCGGAAGGCGCGAACGGACCTACGACTCCAGAAGCAGACGTGATTCTTCACGAAAAGGGAACTTGCTTAATCCCAGATATCCTAGCTAATTCGGGCGGGGTTACGGTTAGCTATTTTGAGTGGGTTCAAAACTTGACAAGAGAACACTGGACGCTAAAGGAAGTTAACGAAAAACTGGAAAGCAAAATAACGAAAGCGTTCTATGACGTCCAGAAATTATCTAAGCAGGAAGAAAGTGATATGAGAACAGGCGCGTTGATGCTTGGAGTGGGAAGAATCGCTCACGCAATAAAGACATTAGGTCTTTGGCCCTGAGTTCGTATATCCGAGTTCCCTACGTTCTTACATTGTTTGCTCTAAATCTTTAAACTGCTCTTTTTATATCCTGTTTTACTGAATAAAATAGGACGCAAAGAATTGAAGGGGCGAATGAACCGAGATGCTAATGGAAATTGACAAGTTAGATTTTTGCTTTGAGAATTTACTAGCAAGAGTTACTGCAGATAGAAATTATCCTGAAATCAAGCTTGCTGGATTGTCGGTGGGTCCATTTGAACAAGGAAACGATTATGAAGTGTATTATTGGATAGCCCAAGAACTCGCGGAAGCCGGAATTGTTCATTTCCGTGAAGACGATCTCTTGAAACCAACGGCACTTTACAAGATTCAATGGAAAGAACGAGTCCAGATAGCAGGGCAAATATCAGAGCTCAACGAAGACTTTTATCCTAAACTACGCCGTTACCTCGCAGATATAAAAGCTGAAATAGCAAAAAACCCTGAGAAAGCGCAGGAATATGAGAAAGCAAAGCATTTAGCGTGGGACATCGTGAACTCCAGACTAAAGAAGATAATTGCCTTGTCGTCAGGACCGGTGCAAACTGGACAGATGCAGAAAAAACTTGCATTTGAGGAGCGATTCATTTACGAGCAACTCGGCAAGATCATCAACGAATGGAAGGCTCAGATACTGAACTTTGAAGGGGAACGATAAGCACAATGGCTCGAGAATTATCTACAGTAGACCCTCAGGAACGCTTCCTAGAATTCTTCAAAAAAGAAAAGTACCGTCAGAAAATCTCTCAGATGGCTATAACCGGCAGAGAATCAATAACCGTGGATTTCGAGGAAATTTTCGGATTTGATCAAAGACTCGCAGAGAAACTGATGGAGAAACCAGAAAACTTTCTGCAACATGCAGGCAACGCAGCTTATGCCCAACTTGGGATCGAAGACGCAGAATACGCGGGAAAAATTGAGAAAATAACCATTAGAATTGTAAATCTATTGGGTAAGGAGCAACTGCGAAAACTCGGATCAAAGCAAATGGGAAAACTAGTTATGGTGGAAGGCATCGTCGTCCGTGCCACCCCAGTTCGCCCGATGGTTATGAACGCTGCATTCAGATGCAAAAGATGTGGAACTGTAAGCCATATAGAACAAGCGGGGCAATTTTTAAAGGCACCACCTGTCTGCCCAAGTCCTGATTGCGGAAGAGATGGTCCGTTTGAATTCGTTCAAGATGAATCCACTTTCATAGATTCACAAGACCTGCGCCTTCAAGAAAGACCTGAAGACCTACCGCCTGGTCAGCTTCCCCGCACCTTGAATGTGAAGCTAGTTGGAAGCGAAATAGTTGACGTTGCTAGACCTGGTGACCACGTTTCAATAGTTGGAATAGTTCAGGCTTTTGCGCCGTCACGTCCTGGAATCGGGAAACTGCGCATTTTCATTTTGCATTTAGATGCCAATTCAATAGAAGTTTTGGGCAAAGAACCAGAGACAAGACCTCCCTCGCCAGAAGAAGAAGAGAGAATTTTGGCGCTAGCAAAAGACCCGAAAGTTCATAAGAAAATAATGAATTCAATTGCACCATCAATCTATGGCTATGAGCACATAAAGGAAGCCATAATGTATCTCCTTTTTGGCGGCGTTTCAAAAAACCTCCCAGACATAACTGTGAGAGGAGAAATGAACGCGCTATTAATCGGCGATCCAGGTACAGCAAAATCGCAGCTCCTACAGTATGTGGCGAAGATAGCACCGCGTGGCTTGTATACCTCAGGACGTGGAACAACCGCCGCTGGTTTGACCGCAGCGGTAATACGAGAGAAAGGAGGCAGTATGAGCCTCGAAGCAGGCGCATTAGTTCTAGCCGACAAAGGAATAGCTTGTATTGACGAAATGGATAAAATGCGCCCTGAAGATCGAGTCGCAATACACGAAGCTATGGAGCAGCACACAGTTTCTGTTGCAAAAGGCGGCATTGTCGCCACTTTAAATGCGCGAACCGCGCTGCTCGCAGCAGCCAACCCAGCTTTAGGTCGATATGAACCTCACCGAACGGTAGCTGAGAACATATCTCTGCCAGTCACAATTTTATCTCGTTTCGACTTGATTTTCGTATTGAGAGATGTCCCGAACAGAGAAGCTGATGCAAAAATGTCAGAGCACATCCTTGAAATTCACAGGCGAGGATCAAGCCCTGTAGAAGCACAAGTAGAAACAGACCTGATGCGAAAATACATAAGCCACGCAAAAGCAATCAAACCAGTTCTGGGCAAAGAAGCTTTGAAACGTCTCAGTGAGTTCTATCTAGCGATGCGATCAGCGAGCGAAGCAGAAGGATCTCCAGTTGCGATAACTGCACGTCAACTTGAGTCGCTCGTTCGCATTGCTGAGGCAAGAGCGCGCGTAGCCCTGAAAAAAGAAGTTTCAGCCGATGACGCAGAATCAGCTATAGCTATTATGAAGAAATCCTTGGGAGAGGTTGGAATAGACTTATCCTCGTACAAAATGGACATTGACCTAATTATGACAGGAAGACCTAAGAGCGTTAGAGACAAAATGCAGATAGTTCTTTCAGTGCTGATTGAAATGGAGAAAGAAACGGGTATGGTTGAAAAAACAGCGCTCGTAAACGAATTAGAATCAAAACATAAAATCCCAAGAGCAGAAACTGAACGCATTGTCTGGCAGTTGTTACGTGAAGGCACGATTTATGAGCACCGAGAAGGATACTTGAAGAAAACATAAGATGCGAATTGTTGTTTTAGGAAGCCAGTGTATTTAAGCGGCGACCTCAGCTTATGAGATGTAGGTTACTTTCTTGTCTTCTTCTTTGCGTGTTTCCTCAGCCTGCAAAGTTCTTTTTTCTTCAATTTCCTGCAAACGTGTTACCATTGTTTCGGCTTTAGCAATCTCTTCGTTCAGACCGGTCAAATCCGCATCGAAATTAAATGTAGCCTTTAAAACTTCTAAAACGCTTCTTGCAGCTAAAGGATCAGGCAAATAACCACGTGTTTCTCCTAAAAGACAAAGTGCCTTGATTTTTCTGAAACGAGCCAATCCAAGTATCAGTCCTGCAGTGCCGACGATGGGACTTCCAGAGCTACTCAAAGTTGCCCCTGCGCCTAAGGATTTGTCCAAAAGTTCTTGATCAGTGGCTGCTACGAAAACGTTGGGTTTGTCCTTTGTTTCCATTCGGTAGCCACCAATCGTTACGATTGTTTTCACATCATGTTTTTGTGAAAAGTCAAGCATCCGATCGGCAATTTCATATTGTCCTTCAATAGTTTGTGATTGACTGTCGCCGGTGAAGAGGATTAAATCATGTGGTCCGTTTTCGTTTTTCCAGAAATAGAATGCTCCTCGCAACAGACGAACATTCCCTTTTTTATTCACCAATACAAAATAGGGAAAATGAGGAGAGTACAGATGAGCGAACTTTTTGGCATTTAACTTTTTGATTAAATAACGTATTGCGATTTTTCCGACAAGACCCAAGCCGGGAAGCCCTTCTACTAGAATAGGATTGTTGGGTTCAACTTTTACGAGCTCCTTGATGTATGTATCTTTCACTCTGTCGCAGTCTCCTTTTTCATAGCCATCCTGTATTTTAGATATTTATCGTCAGGCGAAAATTTTGCTGGATGAGGTATTCGAACGTTTCCAGCGCAGTATGGGCACCCATTCGTTTTTAAGGTGTATTTGCCACATTTCTCACATTTCCTTAAAAGCCAACCCACTATTTCTCCCTTCTAAAGGTACCCTGACCGCCAGCTTTGACGATGTTGGACACCACACCTTGGGAGACCTTCTGCAGAATTTCCTCTGCCCGCTTGTAGTTTTCCGCGGATACTTCTATACTGTATTTTGGAGCAGCGATAACATGAAACCGCACGTCTGCATCCTTTGTCTTATCTGTTTTTTTGGCTTTAAGGAAAGAGTCTTGGATTACTTTAACTCCGTTAGGTGTCATGCAACGGATTTCAAGAACACCTTTAACCCTGACCATCTTCACTCGGATTCGCTCTTCTGCTACTTCAAAGAAGGCTTTTGCGAGGTTTTCGGGAACACCAATCGTAGTTAAAACTTCGGGGCCTTCCTTGGCCACTTTTTCAAAGCCTTCGTATAAGCCGTAATTTTCTTCTACTAGCAAACCCGCTTTCTGATAGACTTCATCAGGGGATGAATCGACTTTTTCTGCAACTCCCCGAAGGAGAGCGTCGGCTTTTCTGTCTTGTTTCCATTGGCGTATTTTTTCGATTCTTGCCCTTTTGGTAACGCGTCTCAAGGATAAGTCTATGTGACCTTTCTCTGTGTCTACACGTATGACTTTCAATACTGCTTTTTGTCCTTCGCGTACGAAATCGCGGATATTTCTTATCCAGCTGCTGCTGATTTCGGAGACGTGCAGCAGACCCTGTTTGCCATATTCATCGAGTTTCGCATATGCACCATATGTGGCGACGGATTCAATTGTAGCGATTACTAAATCTCCAACTTCTGGCCATTCGGGCTTTCGTTCCGCCATTTCTATGCTCGTCCTATTCGAAGGCGGTTAGAATTTCGCCTTTGATTTTAGCTCTTCCACCTGATGGTTCTGCAAGTGTTTCGTCGCAGACGTTGCAGATGACTTTGTTTACAGCGTTGCTGAAAAGGAGTTGTTCGTTTCCACATTTCAGACATTTGACGCGTAAGAACTTGCTTCTTGGTTTTGGTATGAGTTTATTCCATTCTGTCATATTTTTCTAGCTCCTATGTGAAAACTAGTTTTCGCAGGCGTATGCCGTCTTTATGATGCATGTAACTGCACACTTTGCATTTGAGCCTCAAGGTTTGTTTCTTGGTGGTTTTGGCGAATTCATGCTGAAGAGGGTATTTTTGTCCACCGTAGCCTTTCTTCTCACGTTTATGGTGGCGTTCTCCTTTGGCCAAGGCTCTTCGCTTTCCCGCCTTGTAAAGGCTTACAGTATGAGTTTGATGAGCTTTGCATTTTGGACAGTAAGTCCGAATTTGTTTAGGAACATTCACGTTGAGCACTATCCAGCTTTGCAATAGAGAAAACATACGCATTCTTATACTTTTTCCGCTTTTTCCCATTTACCCATCGCTGAAGACGGATTCTAGTGCAATTGAATTAAAATTTCGCTGAGTCGCTTTCTGCATTACTAGACCTCTCTCCCTCTTTAGTATACTATTACAATTAGACTCCAAATATGATGATTTGGCGAATTCTCAACTTAGAAAAAGCCTACAGGCTTTATTCCCATTCTATGGTTGCGGGTGGCTTGTGGGTTACATCGTATACTACATGAGTGACTTGTGGTATTTCGTTAGCTATTCGTGTGGAGATTCTCTCTAAGACCGGATAGGGGATTTGAGCGAATCTGGCGGTCATGGCTTCTCGGCTTTCTGTGGCTCTAACGGCAACAACGTAGCCGTAGGCTCTTGAATCTCCTTTGACGCCAGTAGCTTTGGTATCCGTCAAAACTGCAAAATATTGCCATAAGTTTTCTGTCAACCCGTTATTTTCGATTTCTTCTGTCACAATTTTATCTGCCATCTTTGCGATTCTGACTTTTTCTTCGCTTAACTCCCCTATTATTCTGACTGATAGTCCAGGTCCCGGGAATGGTTGTCTATTGACTATCACTTGGGGCAAACCGAGCAATTTTGCGACTTTTCTCACTTCATCCTTGTATAAGTCGCGTAAGGGTTCCAAGATTTTTTTGAACTTGATTTTTGCTGGTAACCCTGCAACATTGTGGTGTGATTTTATTTTGTCCGAGTGTTTTCGGAAACCTGATTCGATTCTGTCTGGATAAATTGTGCCTTGGATCAAGTATTTAGCACCTGTTTTTGCGGCTATCTCTTCGAATACTCGTATGAATTCTTCTCCAATGATTTTACGTTTCTTTTCGGGATCAATTACACCCTTTAATTTCTTCATGAAACGTTCTTGCGAGTTTGCTTTCACAAAGTTGATTTCAAATTTCCGAAAAGTCTTTTCAATGGCTTCAGGTTCGCCTTCTCTCATGAACCCATGGTCAACGAAAACCGCTGTGAGCTTTTCTTTTAATGCTTTGGCTGCTAAAGCGGTTGCGACGCTTGAGTCTATGCCTCCGCTTAAGCCTATTATGGCTTTGTTTTCACCTGCTTCCGTTTTTATTTCTCTGACCATTTTTTCTATAATATCACCCATTTGCCAGTTGGCTTTGCACTCGCAAACCTTGAATATGAAGTTGCGAAGCATTTGCAGGCCGTTTTCTGTATGGATGACTTCTGGATGCCACTGTAAACCGTAGATGGGTTTCTTCTTATGTTTGAAAGCAGCAACTGGGCAACTTTTTGTATGGGCTAAAACTTCAAATCCAGGCGGAGGAGCGAAAATTGTGTCACCATGGCTCATCCAAACTTTTTCTCTTTCTCCTAAGCCTTCAAGGACCCCCACGGTTTTGTCAATTTCCACTTGAGCAATTCCATATTCTTTGCAGATTGCAGGTTCCACTTTTCCTTTGGCTATCTGCGCGATAAGCTGATGCCCATAACACAAGCCAAGAATCGGAAGGTTTAGCTCCAAAATGTGGGGATCAAGTGTAGGGGCGTTGTTTTCATAAACGCTTGCTGGTCCTCCTGACAAAATCAGACCTTTAACACTGAATTTTTTACTAAGGATTTTGATTTCGCGCAGGGTGATGTCGTGTGGCACGATTTCAGAGTAGACCCCCTCTTCCCTGATTCTTCTGCCTATTAGGTGGCAGTATTGTCCACCGAAATCCAGAACCAAAATAGTGTCATATTTCATTGTAATTTTCCAGCACACTCAGGTACTTTGGGGTTTGCTCTGATAATTTAAGATTACTATCTTTTTGCTGTATATTTTGAGCATATCTCTTTTGCTATAGGAGTCTAAGGCTTTCCTTTTTCATAGGTTCTGACTAAACTTATATAAACATAATAGGTTGATTATTAGAAATATGTTTCGAAAAGGTTTGTTCAATTGGAAGAACGTGTAAGAGGCAACATTTATGGAGTTAAATGAAACTGATAAAAAAATCTTGAAGAACCTCTTGGAGGATGCTCGGTTTTCAAGTAGGCAAATAGCTAAAAACGTGAGTGTTTCTGTTGGAACCGTGCTTTCACGAATCAAGAAAATGGAAGATGCTGGTCTAATTAAAGGTTACTCGGTGATTTTAGATCACGAAAAGCTAGGGTATGAGCTTACCGTTGTAACGGAAATAACGGTCTCAAAGGGCAGACTTGTGGAAATGGAACAAGAAATAGCTAGGATGCCTGGTGTATGCGGCGTTTATGACGTAACAGGTTTAACAGACGCTGTTATAATTGGAAAATTTAAGAGCCGCGAAGACCTTGGTAAGTTTACAAAACAAATGCTTGCTTTGCCTTACATTGAAAGAACAAACACGCACGTCGTATTGACAACAGTGAAAGAGAACTTCCGACTACTCTAGTAAAATCGGCAATTTTCAATTATTCTTATTCTCTTTTGTAGTTGAAACTGAGCCAAACATGTACTTTAGCTTATTTGCTAGCGATAAACCTGTATTAGAAAAACTTGTTGCTGAGACGCCCTTTATATTAATCTCTTTTGAATATTCCATTGGATGTGGCTTTCTTAATTATAAGGAAAAATTTTTAAACTTATCGAATTCAAATAATATACTTCAGGCAATTATAGGAGATTAAAAGAGAATGAAAAAAAGTTTTGCGGCTTTCTGTATGTTAACGTTGTGCAGTCTGTTGATTATGAACGTAGGAATAGCTATGGCGGCGGAACCTGGTTATGAAAGAATTAGCTATGCAACTCAGGTAGTTCCAACTGTTGATGGAGCTTGGACGTCTCCGGATGAATGGACAGATGGTGACATTACCATTTTAAGTGAAGATGTTGAGTTCAGAAGCACTTGGGAATTTGCTGATGCTGTTATGACGAGATTTCTTGTCGAATTTTTCAGTGATAATACTACTGATGTCGGAGACTATTGGCAAATGTGCATTGACGGTGACCAGAGTGGCGGCACTGCTCCTCAAACTGGAGACTTCAGGATAGACATTGTCGGACACGAAACCCTAACAGTCTATGAAGGAGATGGAGAAGGCTGGACGGAGATTACTCCTGACCCAGCTGATATACAATGGAATAACTCGATAAGTGATTCACCGACCAATAGCACGCCACACTGGATTTTGGAACTCATGATTTCCAAGAATGCAGGGGTTGTCCAAATGGGCATCTTATGGAACTTTAGATTAGCAGTGTACGACGAATCCAGCACAGCAGGAGTTCTAGCGTGGCCACCCACTGCCCAAGACGTTCCAGATGGTTATGGTGTTGAGAATTATTCATCAGAAGCTATCCCTGAGGGTTTTGGCATCGCAGTTATAGTTCTACTGTCGTCTGCTGCGGTTGTTGTTGGTTTCTATTTGCGCAAGCGGTCAAGAACGGAAAATTATTATTCAACAAAAACAGGAAATATGGGTTTTACACCATAGCAAAAACAAGATTTCCACTCAACCCTCCTTTTTCTTGTAAACCTCAACTAAATCTTGCTAGCAACTTAGCAGAATATTTATTTTTTCTTCTCTTGCTTTCATAGAATAACTTGCGACCTAAGTTTAATGTAAATATTATACGCGCTTTCTAAACTGTGCAATTAATCTTCACCTTTCATATTCATGAAAAAGCTTTTAAGGTTGCTGAATTGACTAGTTCTACATCATATAAATTTAGGAGAAAACCAAAGTGAAGAAATCTGCCTTGCTTGCTTTAAACATGGTTTTGTTGTGCAGTCTATTAGCCCTGCCAACAGTACTTGTCAGCGCTTATTCTGAAGGATATGAGAATACAAATTACTCAGCAACTGACCCACCAGTCACTGATGGAGCTTGGACTGAAGGCGAATGGACTTACGACGGCGAATGGGGGGATAGTGCTGTTCCACCGAATCTTCCTGAAACTTTCCTTTGGAGAGAAAAATGGACGCAGCCAGACGTTATCCTACAACACTTCCTTATTGAAGCTCTAACTGACAACACTACCGATTCAGGAGACTACTTCGAATTTTGTATTGACTTGGACGCAAACGGGGGAACAGCTCCTCAAGCTAACGACTTCAGAATATACTATGATGGCGATGGTACACTAACGGTTTACGAAGGTGATGGGTCAGGATGGGTTGAATACACTGATTATCTCGTGCCAGACGATATTGAAATAGTGGAAACAATGAGTTCCTCACCGTCGAATAGCAACCAGCATCGGGTCATCGAATTCAACCTGAACAAGGATAAATTTGACATATCGGGTGCAGGTTATCAACCGTGGATTAGATTAGCAGTGTACGATGCGAGCAATGAGGAAGCAGGGGTCCAAGCGTGGCCACTCGACTCATCAGCCGATGTCCCAGATGAATGGGGTTTAGAAATAGGGACAATAGAAACCATTCCTGAAGCTCTGACTGTTGGGATTGTAGTTTTGCTGTCTTCTGTTGCAGTCGCCATTAGTTTCTATTTATTGCGCAAACGTCCGCAACTGACAGTTATGGCGAAGAATTAATTGGAAAACACAAACTACGTCCTGTAGTTCCCATAATACTGCGTCAAATTCTCCTTCCCTTTTTTATTATCTATTTCAACTCAACAGCATCATTAGAACTTAATTATGAGATCCTAAATTCAAGTGTTTGCTCCAAGAATTGTCAATGGCTAAGAGTCCGAAAATCAACAACAAATTTAGAGCCTCCCTCTCATCTCTCGACTTATTTATAGCAGGTTTTATATACGAGGTTCTAACGAACTTGCAATCCTAATCAAGCTGCTATTTTTCTTCAGCAGCTTTGACGAAGGTAAGTCAATATGAAAGATGTGCCTTGGGACGGTGTCTCTAAACCAGTGGATTCCGAAGTTTCGGTTCTTGATTTTACCCCAATGAAATCCATTTTAAACTTCGAACAAAAAATTCACAATGACGAAAGTTTAAAGACGATAGAAACACACATAAGTCTACGTTATCCGGTGGATTCGTTGGTGGAAAGCTGTTTATGGAGTGCCTAATTGTATGACCGAAAAATTATTGGATACTTTCACATCGAAAGTTAAAAAAGCGGAAATCGCAGTGGTTATGCCAATACACAACGAAGCTGAAACAATTGAGCAGTCGGTTACCGAGTTCTACGATGTCGTGAATCCCAAAATGCCCTTGGAGATTGTCCTGAGCGAAGATGGAAGCACAGATGATACAGAAAACGTAATCGAAGAATTAAGCGAAAAGATACCTTTGAAAGCTGTTCTCTCCACTTCACGCAAAGGTTATGCCGGTGGAATAAAAGACGGATTGAAACTTGTCACAGCAAACTACGTGTTAATAACTGATTCTGATGGACAACACGACCCAACAGATTTCTGGAAAATCTGGAACTTACGCGGGGAATATGATATAGTAAGCGGCTGGCGCAAGAAGCGAGCTGATTCCCTATATAGAAGAATTATGTCTCAAGTCTTCCAATTGAGAATAAGACGCGCTTTTAATCTTCCTAATTTCAAGGATATCACCGCTCCTTTTAAACTCATGAAAACAGAAGTAGCCATACAAATAGCTGAAGAATGCAAATATATGAGCGAAAGCTTCTGGAACGAATTCACAGTTAGAGCTCACGTCAGCGGCTTCAGTATAGGAGAAACCCCAGTTTCACATCGAATCAGAGCAGACAAAAGCGCAACACGCGTCTATAAGCCATGGAAGATACCAAAAATTGCTCTTGCACAACTAATGGCTTTATCCAAGCTCAAATCAGAACTCAACATGTAACGGAGAAATTTGAATGGCTAAATTCAGCCGAGTAAGAATAGTTATTCAGCTGATTGTGGGCGTTGCCATCTTACTCTGGCTACTTCAACTAGCAAATTCAAGCGCGGTATTCGCATCAATCTTACGATTCAACCCCCTCAACCTGATTGGCGCGGTGGCTTTCTTTCTTGCCGCTTCTACTTTCGTGGGACTTGCACTCTGCACCACCTTGCGACGATCCAACCCAGATGCTCCGTTGCGGCAAATGTTAATGGCTAGTTTTGCTGGACAATTATTAAGCGATGTAACTCCAGTTAGATCTGGTTATTTTCTAACACCTGTCTTCCTCAATCGGCTAGCCAGCATACCTGTCGAGAAAGGCATGACAGGGGTTCTTGCCACTGGCGGAATTAACTCCTTCGTAAAGGTGATTGTTTGTTTGGTAGGTTTAGGATATTTCACAAGTTATTTACAACTTCCGGCAGACATCACTACTTCCTTGCTTGTCGGAGTTATTGTCTTGCTCATTGCAGGGATCTTTTTTATGTTGATTATGTGGACCAAGAGGTTCTCAAATTTGATCGCTAAATTCGAAAGGATACCACTAGTCGGGAAGAGATTGACTAAATTTACTGAAATGTTCGCGAATGTTCAGAACGAAGGACGAAAAGTCAGATACTCGCTGATTTTTGTTGCAGCTCTGATATTATTGTCGATAATGGCAAATGCTACAGCACTATATTTCATTTTCAATGGTCTCTGGTATCCCTCTCTTCACTTAATTGACTTCTTTTTCATAGCTGCTTTCGCCTCAGTATTAACTTACATTCCCATCACAATAGCAGGTCTCGGTGTGCAAGAAGCTGGTTACGTTCTTTTTCTCCACGTCTTACTCGGGCAACCTCTCTCTCCTGTCAATCCAAGTTTTGTAGCATTCGCACTGATAACAAGAGCGTTATTCACTGGAACAGACATAATAGGAATTGGTCCATTACTAAAGCTGGGATTGAAACAGGACTCAACGATAATGTCCGAAGTCAAAGAGACTCGAGTTCCCAGTAATTATAGAATTTCAAATCCAGAGTGATTCTATAATCTTCTGCGGTTGCTTCTTCGATATTAACGATTCTGAATGTGAAATAACCGGCTCTGTCTATTTGCCATTCGAACGATGGATTTTCAACATCAGAACTGTTGTTAGATTGAATAAACCATTTATTCACAAACATGAATTCTCCTATTGGTTCCGCAATCATATCTGCTGGGATTAGTCCAGTCCATAATTCGACTTCCAGAGACTGGCAGCAGTTAACTGAAAATGTCATTTTCCCTTCTCGATAGTCAACAGGAAGCGGCATGTATAATCTGCCAATATATGGGTGCGTATTATTAGTCATAGTTGCATCGACCGTCACATGCTTAATTGGTGGAGCAAACTCCTTCTGAGCGAACTGCTCGTAGATTGTTTTTTCGTCGATAGGACCAACATGGTAGACCGTTGCTCCATTTGCCCCAACATAGACTGGAGGCAAATAACTTGGGTCACCAAAATACCTTGTAAGCACACAAGATTTGTAGGCAGGTGGCAATCTGGGATCTGTTGGGCTTGCCCAGGGAACGCTAAGAACATATGTCACTCTCTTATCTTGAAGAAAATCGATGCCTTCTTCTATAGTGTCTATTTTATAAAGTGGTGCTGACTCATTTCCGTCTAGTAGCAATATATCTCGTTCAAGATAGTATTCTTTGATGTCATAGGTAGCAATTCTTGTATCCAAAGGCGTGTTTTCGTTAATCCATTTCCACGCGTCCGCTTCTTTAAAAACGTGAATCAGGTAACTCCACTTATCGTCTCCGGGTCTCGAAGTGGGTTTTGCAGAATTCATGTATGGCAGTACAACTATACTCGAAATGACCAACATTGATATGAGAGTGACCGCAATAGCCCGCGCTAAGTTATTTGTGGTGAGAAACGATTTGATGATAACTGAAAAAAATATGGCCGAACAAGGTAAAGCTATTATGAGATAGCGTGGAAAAGGAAGATGAACAACCATTATTAGAATGCCAATGAGAAGGAGATACGAAAGAACGGTAATGAAGAAATGATTCTGTAGGTAAGGGGGGATACTCCGAAGCAGTTTTTTCCTCAGTTTTGACGGGAGTATCATAAGCAGATTCTTCTGCTTGGAAAATGTGAGATAAGCTATACCCATGACTAGTAAG
>SMYP01000106.1 GCA_007050895.1 Candidatus Bathyarchaeota archaeon
AACATTAAAGAACTTATCGAGATTTTTTGTTTTGAGCATGTGATTTACTACAACGCGGTTGTTCATAGAAGCCAAGCCTAACTTGATTTTTCCCTGTAACGTTTCCAGAAGTTCTAGTGCGCCCGGCAGCAATTTTACACTGCTGCTCATTTTAATTTCCTCTTGAGCTTTCTTTTTGACTAGGTTTTTAATTCGCACTTTATCAAAACATGCGTCGGTAGCGCGGAGGATTTCTCTAAATGTTTCTGTCGAGCCTACTCCTATGAGTCGCTCAATGAATTTGTCGCTTACTTTGCAATTAACATCATCTAGAGCTTTTCGAAAGGAGGCCAAAACAATTTGACGACTGTCAGCAAGTGTTCCATCCCAATCGAATATAATAGCTTCGAACATTTTTGAATCCGATTCAGCTGCAGTTACTCCGAATTCACACCCAACTCTTCTCGGATACGTCGACTTTTCTTGGCTGCTTCCTCAACTGCGCGCATTAGCGCCTGCCTTATCGAGCTTCCTTCAAGTTCGTATATGGCTTCGATCGTTGTACCGCCTGGCGTAGTAACCATGTCCTTTACTTTTGCCGGGTGTTCCTGCAAGTCTAAGACAAGCTTTCCTGTACCTAAAACGGTTTGTGCTGCACCGTACAAAGCCACTTTTCTAGGTAAGCCAACTTTCAATCCAGAATACATTAATGCTTCAATTATTATGGAGATGTATCCGGGTCCGCTGCCCGTCAAAGCTGTTATGGCGTCCATATATTTCTCGTCGACTTCCTCGCATACACCCATGCGGGTTAAAAGGGACCTGATTTTTTCTTTGTCCTGTTTCGTTACATTTTCTCCGCAGCAGTACGCCGTATAGGACGCCTGCACCAAAGCTGCAACGTTTGGCATAATTCTAACTATCTTAGCATCGGGAACGAATTTCTTCAAGTATTTCAAAGGGACAGTTGCGGCTATAGAGATTACCAGCTTATCTTTTACTGTGTTGTTGATTTGCGTCAGAACGGTTTTCACGCTATTTGGTTTAACGCATATAAAGATGACATCAGCGGCTTCAGCTGCTTTTCGGCTGTCAGAACTTACAGCCACGCCTAGTTTTTCCTGTTCTTTCAGTTTTTCAGGTATAATGTCAACAGCGGTAATTTTGCCTGTGTATCCGCTTTTCAGTAGGCTTTGCACTATAGCTCCGCCCATCATTCCTGCGCCTATTACGGCGACTTTATCATTCATGAGACAGTCACTCTTTGCATTAACTACATTGTATCTGCTCTTAACTTTTATTGTCGCATCTTTGTTTCTTTATCTAAAAATCAATTAAATAAGGCTCTCGTTTACGCTTGCCGTAGTTTTTTGCAGTAGCTCTTGTATAATCAAGGCAGGAGCATCAGTTCTTATACCTCGTGAGTTAAAATGGGTAAGGACAGCTTGGAACCCTCTGTCGTGTAGGCTTTGAAGCATAACGGATACGGAGGGCACGGGCACGCCCAACTTGTCACTGATTTGGTCGATGACATAGTACGTTGTTGGGGCTTCTACCTCGTCTTTCACTAAAGCGAGCAGTTTGGCGATTGATCTGCTGTTACGCAGAATCATGTGTCTATTTTCCTCCATCATAACCTCACAGAAGTTTTGGTCAAATATTTTTCCGAGCCACAACGGTCCAGCCCAACTCAACTTGTTGCCGCACTCTGGGCATTCTTCGAAAAACCTCGGAGAAAACGTTTTTGCCAATTCTCTATGAAAACAATTAAAGCAGTGAATCACATATCCTATGCTTTCCACGCTTGCGTCAGCCTTTCTTGCTCCGTAAGCTATCTGTGCGTAAACTCGGATGTAATGATCAGCGGCGTGGCTGAACACAAATCGGACACCTATGTCTTGTTTAGCAGCGACTTTTGCCGTGTTTCCTGCTAGTAGCCTTACTGCTAGCTCGTGGCAGTATTCAGTGCGCAGAGGCTTTCCCCCGTATTTCCTAAAACAGGCTTTTGGATGCACGCCGCATAAAGGGGCAAGATCAGTGGCAGTCGCAGCCAAAAAACCCATGTTACGGAGAGCACGGACGGCTGAATCCAAATATTGCACGGGTGAACCGAAAGGATCAATATCCACAATGTCGAATCTCCTATGAGGTGCACCATGGCAGCTTAGAAGACAGTTTGCATCTTTATGCTTAATCGTTACAATGTCTTGTAACCCATTCAAGTTTATATTGTACTGTGCAAGTTTAAAGGAACGCTCATTTATGTCGCTGCTCACAACCTTGTTGACGCCTTGAATTTCTGCTGCGAAGCGGATACCTCTGATTCCCGAACCTGTCAACGGGTCGCAGATAGAGATTTTCCTTTTAATAAGGCGCTGATAAGCTTGGAATGCCAAGACTGATAGATCTCGATTAAATTCCATGACTGGATTATAGAATACTGGAGCTTTTGATGGAGCATAATCGCAAGGTTTCTTTTTGAAGCTTTCAAGCATCGGGACAATCACTTTTACTTTCCCTTCACTAACAGTCTCGCTTGGATAATCCGATTTGAATTGTATTTTTGACATGATATTTCTGCCCTTGTTATACGTGGGTTATGAGAAGAAATTTATTTGCATATTAGATTTCTGGTTTATAGGTTGTGGGAGTATTGCAGAAGCGCGTGTTGCTTTTGACTGGCAACCCCGGTATCGGAAAAACTTCTGTACTTGTGAAAACGGTTAACGCGTTGAAAGAGAAAGGCTACTGCGTTGGCGGTATGATGAGTCTCGAAGCGCGTGAGGGCGAAACACGAATAGGTTTCGAAATTTTTGACCTTAACAGTGGTCAACGAGGCTGGCTCGCACGTGTAGATCAGAAAGCGGGACCGAAGGTAGGGAAATACAGTGTCAATTTGGAAGATCTCGACTTAATCGGGGCTAAATCTATTGAAGATGCACTGAAAAAATGTGCTGTTGTCGTAATAGATGAAATTGGACCCATGGAGCTATTCTCAGAAAAATTTAAAGAAGCCACGACTAAAGCGCTAGAGAGTCGCAAGGTTATTTTAGCTGTTGTACACAGGAAATCAAAAGATAGGCTCATAATCAAAGCTAAAAACCGAGAGGATTCAATAACATTCAAAGTTACGCAAGAAAACCGAAATGAACTCCATACAACGCTGATTTCTACATTATATAAAATCCAAATGAAAAAGTTGGGATAATTTTTTCGGGCATTAGTCAACACGTTAGTTTTATCAGTGAAGCAAGTACATAGCATCTTGATTGTTATGATAACAATTGTTGGTGCTGGAAAAGTAGGTGCTTCAGCAGCCTTCGAAATTCTAAGGTATAGAATAAGCGATGTAACTATCATTGATATTGCTGAGGACTTGGCGAAAGGTGAAGCATTGGATATGATGCAAGCAGCTCCAGCCATAGAGTTTGACGGAGAAATTCGCGGGACAAAAGACTACGATGCAATGAAAGGAAGCGAACTCGTTATAGTAATAGCTGGTCAAGGCCGAAAACTCGGCATGACACGCATTGACCTTATGAACAATAACGCCAGAATAATTCGCAACATAGTTAAAGAGGTCGGCAAATTTGCACCTGAATGTAAATTGATGATCGTCACAAACCCCGTTGATATAATGACCTACATCGCCCGAAGAGAATCAGGATTACCCGCGCATCGAGTTTTCGGCATGGGCAACATCCTCGATACGCTCCGCTTTCGCTCATATATCGCGCAAGAACTAAATGTTTCCAGACAAGACGTAAACGCCCTGGTAATTGGAGAACATGGTGATAGCATGGTTCCACTCGTTGAATATGCAAGCGTTACTGGAATCCCAATTACTTTACTGCTTACCAAAGATCAAATTAAGAAAGTTGTTCAGCAAACAATCAGTTCAGGCGCAGACGTAATCAAATTGAAAGGTGCCACGACATATGCACCGGCTGCAGTAATTGCCTTAATGGCAGACGCTGTGATAAAAGGAAGAAACCGAGTCCTAAGTGTTTCCACATGTCCAAGCGGAGAATACGGTTGCTCAGATTACTCGATAGGGGTTCCAGTAGTTTTAGGAAGAAACGGTGTGGAAAAAATAATAGAACTCAAGCTTTCCCCAGAATCAAAACTACGCTTTGAAAATTCCATAACAAAAATTAAAGAAGCAGTAATTGCTCTGAAATAATAGCGTTCTAAAAAGCAAAAGTTTCTCAAAGATAAAAGCAATTCTAAACTTTTATAGCTTGCAAATCCAATAGCACATTTTTGAGGCACTATAGATGCTGGTAGCCGGAGTTGATGAAGCGGGTCGAGGTTGCATAATTGGTCCTCTAGTTGTCGCTGGTATCTCAGTGAGAGAGGAGAATATCCCGTTTATACGTCAGTTAGGCGTAAAAGACTCAAAGCTTCTTTCTCCAAAAAGACGCGAAAGCCTCTTCGTCGAAATCACGCGTTTCGCAGACAGACATCATATTATAAAGCTTTTGCCCAACGAAATTGATAGTGCAGTGGAATGTAAGAGAAAATTGCATAAGCTGAACAGGCTGGAGGCGCAAACCATGGCGCAGATTATTAACAACCTGAAGCCAGATGAGGTCTATGTGGATGCCGCAGATGTACTTGAGGAGCGCTTCAAACAGCACATTCAGGAAAACTTGACGGTAAATGCTAGAATCACTTCGAAACATAAGGCTGATAGGCTTTACCCCGTTGTTTCCGCTGCTTCGATTATAGCGAAAGTTGAGCGCGACAAGGAAATCGAAGCTTTAAAAAGAATCTATGGCGACTTTGGCAGCGGATATCTAGCAGACAAGAAAACCCTGCAATTTCTCAAAAAGTGGTTGCAAACACACTCTGACTATCCCAGTTGCGTGAGACAATCATGGAAAACCGCAAAGCAATTCAAAGGCGAGAAGGGGTTCGTGCAAAAGAAGCTGATTTAGACATTCATGATCAAGTCTTCTGAGGTTTGCAGCGAGGATAATTCATCCACGCAAATGCAATACACCGCTTTACGAGGAGACCTGGGTTTCTCAGTAATCAAAACCGGATGAGCGTGAATTACATTGCAAAAGCTTATGATTTCCTCAATTCTTTTATCAATGTCTCTTTCTCCTCTCACGGCAATGCTTCCTACTATTACGTGCTTATTCTTCGGAATATTCATTATGAAGTCGAAAGGTGCCCTAAAAACAGGGGAAACATCGCAAAAGGCAAATTTCTTTAATACTTTTTGTAGGAGGACTTTTCTGATAAATTCATGACGGGCTTTCATAAGGCAACACTGATGTTGCTTGCGCGTTCTTTCGAGAACATTTATTGGTTTCGCCACTGGAATCCCTAAAGTTTCAGCTAATTTGTAAGCTGATTTTACTGAAGCTTTAGCCATGCCTCTTTCATAACCGTAAAGAGTTCTGCGAGAAACCCCAATCATAACCGCGAGCTTGCCAATGGAAAGGCCTAGTTCTTTTCTTCGTCTCTCAACGAGTTTCCCGTCAACTTCAACAGAGTAACCTCCTGGACCAGCGTAAATCAGCGGATTCGCAGTTTTGAGTGCTATGTTCCGGATGGTTTTTTCAGTTATAACAAGAATTCCGTTTCTCGAGTATACAGTATCATCTTCCAAAGGCTTGCCATGTGTCTGCTGACTAATTAGCAACGAAGATGCGGAAACACGGTTTGCTATGACCTTTAATTCTCTAGCACTGTGAGCTGAAAAAGTATCCACGTCAGAGTTTACCTTCACCAAAACTGTCGTGTCGTTTTTTCTAGCTGCGAAATCAAAGCAGCTTTGCCGTGAACAGCATATTTGAGAAATCTGAAAGCCTGCCTCTTTCAACGTGACCCCAAGGTGGACCACGTTCTCCATTTCCCAATGGTTCATCGGCTGTCACTGCCTATTATCCATTGCGATGAAAAATATAAACCATGCTCTCTAAGCTTCACTAAATAACTTTTTTTAAATCCGGGGCTACCAACCGAATACGCGAAAAAATAATCGAGATAGGCTTATCTATTTATGAATATACCAGCTGATTACCTTGGCAACGGAGAACGTGTATATCGTCTTGTGATTGATCTACACCAAACAGATATTCATCTATTTCCGCATGTAGTTACTGCTGAGCCTAACATTGTCAATACTACTGATAATGCAAATAATGTTCTATTCATAGCAGCACTAACCTTCAATAGGTTACAACGTTCCCTTATTTTTCGCTATATTAATACTGCAAAATCAGACATATTGCGCTACTATCATAGCGTGGGCTTTGTCATAAGGTTCTAAATGAATCATTTCCTTGACTTTAAATCCCCGTTTTTTCAGGACTTCCGCTTCTTGCTTGTAAACTGCAAGTGGATCTTTCGTCACATCAATGCTTTGGGCTTTCACAGCCAGCATAACCCACCCTGAGGGTTTGAGCAAAACATCGGCGTTGTCCGCCAGAAGCTTCGCTTGCTCAGGCTGAGCAATATCACAGTAAATACAATCCACTTTTCCCGGGATAAATACAGCGTACTTTTCTGGAAAACGTGCGTCTTCAAGAAAGGGTGAAATGTTAAGCCTGTACACTGCGACGTTGTTAACTAATTCTCTCAAGGATCTTGAAGCAAACTCAACACAATAAGCATGGCCCTCTTCGCCAATCATGTCTGAAACATGACTCGCCGTGGTTCCAGACGCGGCACCCAGATAAAGAACACGGTAACCCTGCTTTATCGGCACTGTTTTGACACCATTAATTATTGCTGCTGCCAGTTTGCTTCTAAAGGCGTCCCAAATGCGGTATTCAACCTTCTTGAACCGGATGAGCCTCTCTCTGTAAACAGTTCTTCCTGGAGTCAAGTTCCGCGTTGCCAACCGATATCCGCCATCCTCAAGATAAGCTTGATAGATCTCAGCAAATCTAGGGTGAGGCTTAATCTTAGTGTGCACGACTGTTCTTTCTCCACTTCTTATTTCGTCGTTGATCTCGCTTCCCAGGTCTTCTCTCTCTTCGATCTCGATAGTCTGGTGCAATAGACTTTTCTTTCGGCGGTGGCGGCTCCTTGTACTTCTCCCGAATCTCCTCGAGTCTCTTATCTATAGTAGCCTTCAACACATCTCCCACGTACCCCCCTCCAAACGCATCAATTCGTGCTGCAATGGCTACTTTTCCAGCTAAAACTCTTGCGATTTTGCCTCTTTGCCACCTTTTAGCATCATGAAGCAGTGCATGCTGGAAGATTAAGCCGTGTTTAGGTGGTCTCGCTCCAGTTTTCAACGAGCGAAAGAGAGCTTTCTCGGCACCTAAAACCTGAATTGTGCTGGCTGGCTTCATGGCTAGATTCTGCAGATTGCCTGCTACGGCGATTAATCTCGCACCAAGAAGAGCGCCAGCTACTGCTTTGGTATTGGGAGCGACTTCTTCCATGGTCTTGTTCACGTAGTTTTCGATGCTCTTCCGCAATTCATATAGTTCTAGGATGTTCTTGCCTAAAGCTTGAATTTCCTCTAAATCTTGCTCTGCTAAGTCTCCCCCCATAGACTTTTGACCCACAATTCCTATGTTTTCTGCTCTATCTCTTGGAATGGATTCCTTCTCGAGCGCTTCAATTGAAAAATTGTCTTTATGACCCAACTTCATTACGAGTCGCGCATAAGTTTCATGTTTCTCGATTAATCGGTCAAGCTCCGGAAAGTGAACTCCATACCACTCTCTGAGGCGTCCCATAAACAAGTTCAAAGTTTTGTCCAAATCATCGAGTGTCTGAATAGCCTGAGCGATAACCAAATCTCTTTTTTCAGCAGCGTCCTTGACTCGAAGTTTGGCTAGTTCTATGCTGACGTTACGATTCCACAACTCAAGCTGTTTTGGATCTTCCACGAAGCCTGTTTCAACTGCGATTTGCTCCATATAGTCACGAAACGTCTCCATCTCGGAAGATTTCAAAACTTCTGTTTTAGCGTTCAGGTTTTTTTGTGCTTCTTTAGCTACTTTTGCTTTTTCGAAAGCAAAGGTATCATAACCAGCTTTCTTAAGCTTGCTGATCAGTGATGCAGTCTCTTCGGAGATTTTTCCGTCTTCTGCTTTTATTATTTTCGTAGCTGCTAACATTGGCTTCTTTGGAAGCAAAATTATCTCTATTGCG
>SMYP01000105.1 GCA_007050895.1 Candidatus Bathyarchaeota archaeon
TGGAGAAGTCAAGGAGCAACCCAAAATCACTGCAGATGGAAAATGTTCAGTGTGTGGTGCTCAACTGGCCGTTAAGAAATAGCAGCTTCTTTTGTTCCTAAGAATAAGATGGACGAACTACTCTGTGAAAGATTGAGAGGCGACGTTATGCGAGACTTTAACAAACCAAGGGTTGTTGTGAGTAAATGCATCGAGTTTGAACCTGTCCGCTACAATGGGCAGATGATGACAAGCGATTTTGTTAGAAGTCTAAAGCCACTTGTGCAGTTTATACCTGTGTGCCCTGAAGTCGAGGTGGGTCTAGGTGTACCCAGAGAAACCGTTAGAATAGTTAAGGGTGGGGATGCTTTGAAGCTTATTCAGACGGTAACAGGTTTGGATTTAACGGATAGAATGAAACGTTTCTCCGGAGAGTTTCTGGACCAACTGCGCGAAGTGGACGGTTTCATATTGAAGAGCAAATCGCCGAGTAGCGCTATGAAAGATGCCAAAATTTATCCCAGCACCGAGAAAGTTGCGCCAATGGGTAAGGGTCCAGGATTATTTGGAGGTGCCGTGGTTGAACGTTTTGGGCATCTAGCGGTTGAAGATGAAGTTCGTCTGTTGAACTCTCGGATAAGAGATCATTTCCTAACTAAGCTTTACACATTATCGGATTTCAGAACTGTTAAAAAGTCTGGGTTAGTGAAAAAGCTGATTGATTTTCAAGCACGCAATAAGCTGTTGTTCACGGCTTATAGCCAAAAAGAACTGCATGTCATGGGAAGAATCGTGGCACAGCCAAAAGGCAGACCGTTCAAAGAAATAATCTCGGATTATGAAGGTCACCTATGGAAAGCTTTTAAACAACCCCCACGAAGAGGTGCGAATGAGAACGTGCTCACCAAAGCAGCTGGCTACTTTACGAGTAAACTGACAAAAAATGAGAAGACTTTGTTCCTTGATGTTGTAGCGAAGTACAAGGCAGGCAAGTTTCCATTAAGCACACCACTTAATCTTCTTAAGGCTTGGATAATCAGATTCAACGAGGAATATCTTATCCAACAGACTTTTTTTGAACCGTATCCTGAAGCATTGATGGAAACCGACGCAACCGCACAGGGAGAGGAAAAAGACTACTGGAAATGATGACTTACAGCCTTTTGATCTGTTTTACGTATTGGTCAGCTTTGAATTTTCTTTTTAATCCATTAGCGTTCATAAACCTGACAGTTCCAAAAACTGGGCGCTCCTTCCAGGGGCGATCGTGTTTCCCGAAGCACCATGCAACGCCTGCAAAGCCGTTGGGGTCTCTGCCGTCAAGCTCATACTTGTCGTTAAGGTATAAGGCTGCTTTGAAAGCCTCTTGAGGCGTTTTTGACCATTCGAGGATTTTCTTTCCCCAGTACATCCTCATATATCCGTGCATTTTTCCTGTTATCCGCATTTGGTTTTGTGATGCATTCCAGTATGGGTCATGGGTTTCAGAGTTTTCTAGCTGTTCAATATTGTAAATGTATTCTCGATGATCTTTTTTGTGCTTATTCAAGGTGAGTTTAGCCCAGTTGGGGAGTCCCCTGAAGGAATCATAATTCTCGCTGAAGTAAGCGTAATTAATGGCCAATTCCCGTCTAACGATGAGTTCTTCAAGGTAAGCCTCTTTTGCCTCATCAGACGCATCTGAAGATAAGACTTCTAAAGCGATTTCTATAGGGGAGATTTGTCCAAAATGCAAATACGGACTCAAATTTGAGAGGCAATCAACAGTTGGATCGTTTCGCAGTTGAGGAAAGACCGATAATCTGTTTTTCAAGAACTCTTCGAGACGTTTTACTGCTTGGTTATTACCACCATTAAAGCTTTTTGATTCGCGGACTGACTTGTCAACACCTAAATTTGAAACAATAGTTTCAACATCAGCTAGATCAATAGAATCAAACCTTAATCCAAGCGAGCTATTGCGCAGCTCTTGCTGTTTTGGTGGTTGCAAAAATCTTTTCCGTGTCTTTGAGATTTTAGGTCTTATGGTGGCTGCAGAATATTCTTCTTTACTTGAGGCTGCTTCAACTGGAACCACAACATTATCTTCGATCTGAATCAGCGGGCAACGTAGATTCGCCGCTGCGAAACTGTACCACTGCCGTAGTGTTTTCAAGTAACCCTTGTCTACAATGGTAACGCAGGCTTGTTTTGAAAGAGTAACGACCCCTAATTCTGGAGATTTATTCTGGACTACTAGTTTGATACCGAGTTTTTCCAGTTGCGCTTCCACATCACGGAGGCCCTCTAGCATGAAAGTATAATGCCTCAAATTTGCCTGATTAAAACCGCGAGCTAACCCAAAGAAAACTAGAAGCGGTTTTCTTAGTTTTTCAGCCCACGATATCGCGTATTCAAGTGCTAAGTTATATTTGACTCTCTGCGAAGACTGCATCCAATAAAGAACATATTTTCCAACTTTCGCTTCAGACTCATTAAGGCGCCTTATTCGCTCCTCAGGCAACAATGGAAGCATCTTCGAAAGATCCCTCATAGAATCAGGGCGATTTGAGTCCAATAATTTCTGTTACATCAATAAGCTTGACAATTATAAGAGGTTTTTCGGTTTTCAATGAAGACCAGGCGAATTCTTTTGGGATTCCATGTGCAGGAAGAAAATTGGTGGATAATCCTTTCTTACCAGCGTCTTTGATAATTTGGGTTACTGCGTTAGCTTTCTCTTTAGGATCCGTGACGATATGCAACTTTCCAATAAGCACAACAAAACCATACTTGCCCAGATCGGGTGTGTAATGCTCTATTTCAACACATACTGGGTTGCCCTCTTCAAGTAAACCCATTTTCTTGCCATAATCCGTAAAGTGAAAATAGAGAGATCCATCTTTGAAAACGTACTGAAATGGAGCAATGTAAGGATAGTCTTTTCCTCCGAAAGCAATACGACATAAAAACTGCTCACTCACTAGCGCGTCAATTTCGGTTTTGTTCATCCGGGGCAATTTCACGCGGACCAAAAAACATCACATCCTGCACGCTATATCTTCTAATGAAGAGATATATTTAATGCTCTTTAGGCAAAAAAAGAGCTGTTAAAACAGAAAAAGGGGTGTGCGATTAAAATTTTTATCTTAGGATCATGTTGACGAATTTTTCTGGGTTGAAAAGTTCAAGGTCCTTGTATGTTTGTCCTACTCCAATGAACAGGATTGGCTTTTGGGTGATGTATGTTACGCTTAAAGCGGAACCCCCTTTGACGTCAGCGTCCACTTTTGTTAGTATTGTAGCATCTATGCCTATAGACTTGTGGAATTCTTCCGCCTGCATGACTGCGTCGTTCCCGATAAGTGAATCCAAAGTTAGAACTGTTAGGTTAGGCTTGACTACTCGCTTCACTTTGGCAAGTTCGTTCATTAGATTCTGGTTAGTCTGCATCCGACCTGCCGTGTCAATTAAGACAACATTTACGCCATGCGCTTTAGCGTGGCTTATAGCGTCATACGCCACAGCCGCGGGGTCTCCACCATACTTGTGCTTTATAATACGTAAACCCAAGCGTCGCGCATGTTCTTCCAATTGCTCAATTGACCCTGCGCGGTAAGTATCACTTGCAGCAAACACAACAGAGTAGCCTTTGCCTCTTAGATACTCCGCTACCTTTGCTATAGTTGTGGTTTTTCCAGTTCCGTTTATACCAACGAAAAGCAGAACATAAGGTTCAGTCATTTCGCGCTTCTCGGCGATTTTTTGTAGCAAATCGATTTTGTTGTTCGTAAGCATGACTTCTAGAAGCACTTGCCTAAGATGGTCTTCCACAACTTTCTTGCGATCTTCCAAACGCTTGACTTGTACACCAGTTAAACGTTTTTCAAGCTCGTCACAAATTCTATCTGCGACGGGATATGCAACGTCATTCTCTGCGAGACTCATTTTAAAATCCGAGAGAATAGGGTTTATATTATCAGCTTTAAGCTCCGTTGTAGTAACCTTTGTTACGAGTCCTCTGAAGCCTAATTTGAGCTTCTCAAACATCGCGTTAAGCTTTCCCTTGGCGCACTTTGGCAAGCAAACTTTGAAGCTGATTTCTACCTGAGTTAATTCTCTGGGCAACTTGAGCAAATTGCTGTTGTGCTGATGTCATTGTTTTTTGCAACTCATCCAACCTTTCTTTGACTATTCCCTTTGCCTCGGGTAGTGTTTTCTCAACTGAGACACCTGCACCCATTCCTACGATAACAGTGTTGGTGCTTGCAAGCTTCACTTTGATGTAGGAGCTGCCTCCTATAGGTACAAGGAGCTCAGCGTTGTCTTTCTCTTTTTCCATGCCTTCTAAAGTCATATTTGCATAGGTTAAATCTGTCATTGCTGCATTAATCATGCCAATTCGCTGTTGCAATGTTTCAGCAGTCTGCTCTAAAAAGCGCATTTCGACACTGAGTCTGTTAAGCTCCTCTTCTGCAGCACTCATTTTTGCCGTGTTTGCCAAGTCTTACTCACCGGATACAATTTTCTTCAAAATTGGATTCTCGATATCTTCAATCGGAACCTCTTCAACACTCATTATTTTGATGTGGAATCTTTTAACACGGTGTTTGCTACCGATTTCCGCATAAACCTTCTCAATTGCATGCTCTGGTTTATCCACTACCACTTCTTTCGCAAACGATGTCTTTAATTTAGGCTTGTTAATCTCACCTGTTACTCTGAAAACTTTCATTTTATTCATCTTCCTGCACAACATCCAGTGCATTCCCAATTATAAACATCTCGGGTCCAGTTGTCATAGATCCAGCCACAGCGGCGTAATTGTTACCCACTAAACCAGTGCCCACGTAGGGTATCCCACAGTTAATCGTACCAACGTCAACCGGAACCTTGAGAGTGTCTTCTAAAATTTTTCTTTCTTCATCGGTTAAAAGTGGATGAGCTAAGACACCTTTGTTTGTAGCTACAGCCAAAGACCCAACATAAGGCAATCCAGCAATCTCGCCTGATATCGCTTCAACACCCAAAGTGTCAGCGATCTGTCTTACCTCTGTTTGCTTGAAACGCGGGTCAACAACTGCCCCTTTGTCGTTAGCTAAAACCAAGTTGCCATATGCTGTTTTTTTCGTCTCCATAATCGTAATTTTACCCCCAAAAGCAGTTGTGATTGCAGTTAGTTCTTCATCACGAACTGAGCGTGGAAGCAAAATTCCATTTGAATTTGCGCAAACCAATGCACCCGCAAGCACTGAACCACCTATGGAAGTGTGAATAAGCTTCACTTTCAACCATTCAGCCGTGCGCGCTGCCTTTTCAAGCGGAACCATTTTTGGTATAATTATGAATTGATCATTAACAAGCGAGTAAACGCCTATGCTTGCGCTTCCAACGATGCTCGATAAGTAAACAGCCAAGTATTACTCGCCTTCAGCCAAGAAGACAGTAACATTACCTTCATTGTCTTTAGCAGCTCGCACCCGAATTTTCCGCGGAGGTTTCTCTATACTTCTATTCCAAACTCTCTCGTTAACATCATTTGTTATTATAAGCCGAGGCATTTCTGCCCGTTCCTCTTCCACTTCTGGTCGCATATCCATCTTCATATGTTTAGTTACGAAGTCTTTTATAATCTGCACAGCTCGAGGAGCTCGCTTCTTCGGTGGCCTAACCCATGCCTTGCCCAAAGGTATTGTGTAAATTCTTTCTTCAACGAACTCCTCTTCCTCTTCTTTCTTTTTTCCTCGTCGAGGCTTGACTTCCTCTTCCTCCGCTGACGCAGCTTCCTCTTCAGCTTCCACTTTTTCTTCCACGGTTTCTTCTTCTGCCAAGAGCTGCTCTATTTCGTCAACAGTCTTTTCTTCACCAAACTCTTCTGCTGCTTCTTCGGATTGCTCTTCGACTGGTGTTACTTCAGAAATTTGCTCTTCTTTGTCCTCTTTTTCCATTGTTACCTAACGCTCCTAGGCTTTTATTGTCCCAGTTCTCCAATTTCTTCTTCGTTTTGGGTTCGTCCTAACTTTTCCGTCAGTACGCACTATAACCCAAGTTGGGACAGCCTTTTTTTCCTTGTTAGCTTTACCCAACCTGCGCTTTTTAGCTGGAGGTTTAATTCGAGCCATCTTGTCATATCCTTCTTATTTTTGTTTCTCGCTTCCGAGATTGAAGCTGGATTAATATTTGCTTCAGTTGGACATCCGAGAGTGGTATAGGTAGTTTTCCCGCTTGTGCCAACTGTATTAGCTGAAGTTCCAATTGGTCTGTGAATTCAGGCTTAACCATTTTTAGGTTAGTAAGCCTTTGCCTAGCTTCAGGCGAAAGTATCTGTCTCAATAGCGCCTGTTTCTGCGCTTCCAACTGCCGTTCTGCTTGAGCCTGCTTCTGATCGTCGCCCATTCGTTGCTGCATAGCTAAAAGTTTTCTTCTGCGAATCTCATCAAGCTCTTCATCGGACATCTCATTCGCCTTGGTATTTCTTGAGCTCAGGGAAGTCTTTAACCAGGTCTTTATGCATGATCTCAGCGACTTCTTTTAGAAGTTTTCGTCCCTTCGGGGTCATTATTCTTCCTTTAGCGTTTGCTTTTTGAACTAATCCGGCTACTTCTAATTGTTGCAGAATTTTTCTGATGTTACCCCCAGCGGCTTTTACAGCGTGCTCGGGTTTGGTGCCAAAGTCTTTTCTTCCACCGTAGTCAGCACGTAGTTTCTCTAGACCTATGGGACCATGAACGTAAACCTTGCGAAGTATCGAAGCGCTACGCACGTACCACCACGCAGGGTTCTGAGGCTGCTTTTCCACGTGAGAGCCAGTTTTAGCTAGAGTCGCCCACGCTGGAGGTTGCACTTCATCAACATTATCCTTTAGATATTTAGCTAGTTTATCGATGAACTTGAATGCTGGAACGTCGTAAGGAGTTATCAATGTACCTTGTTCCTTTTGATTTTTCCTTGCAGTAAAACAAGGAAGCCAAATATAAAGGCTTTCACTTTTCTTGCGCCATTATGCTCGAAAAGACCATGCAGCTCATAATAAGTACTAAAACTGCGCGCGGGTAATCCAAAGATTTCTGAATACCAGCACTATTCAGCTTCTAAAACCTCACAAAGGATTAACAAAGCATTTTCCGCTTGTTATCTACTTTACAGCAGGAGCATAACAATTATGCGAGCAAAACAACGTTAACCTCCATTTTCGCTTAAAAAACCAGTTTTCCAACCCAATCATTAACATGACAAAAAGAATAAAAAGTAAACAATGGTGACACTAATGTGGTTCAATTGTCTAATTCTGGAGTAAAGTACTGGAGAATAACTGTTGATCACCCAATCCAAACTGATGATACATTTGAGTATAAGTCGCTAATATTAGGAGATTGGCTTCGACATGATTACATTTCAATAGGTGATGAGAATCCGGAACAAGCTTCTCGCAAAAGATTCAATGAAATGCAGAATGGGGATAAAATTGCTGTAGTAGTTGACGGATGCCTTTGGGCCGTAGGTGAAATAAAAGGATTCGTTCACAGAATAGAACGCAAGCCCCTCCACTCTGTTAGGCGCAATGTAATTTGGTATAAAATTGCGCGTGCTAAATTAGATTGTTTTGATGTTCCGCTTAAGACTAAGCTGGCAAACCCCAATACTGTAATGTCTATAAACGAAAAAGATTGGAATAAAATCGTGGAACAATTATATACCAAGTGTCCGGAGATTTAACGGCAAAAATAATGGATTTTATGCATCCTTTTTCCACACATAGAAGGAAACATAGGGTGCGAAAAGCCCTTTGAATATTGGAATATTAAATACGTCTCTTAATAGTTTGACGCGTGGGATAAAATGAAGCCGTTTATATCATTCACATTATTTAGACTATAAAAAATTTGGAAGACGTGTGATTTATGTTCCGCAGTCTCGATTAGCTTCTCTTGTTTTACACTGCTCACAGAAATTAGAAGGGGGCTCCACAGTTGTTTTTTGGTAAATGTACATTGGATATTGAGTGCAGTTCTTGCACCAATGCCATTTGTCCATTTCGCTACCTCTAACGTATTCAACCATTTAAATCACCTCACTTTCGTCTATACGTTTTTTATTCATGGGGGATAATGTACCTTCT
>SMYP01000028.1 GCA_007050895.1 Candidatus Bathyarchaeota archaeon
CTGGTCGCTGGTGATGATATTCGTTTTGAACGCAATGATGATAATGTTTGGGTACTTCATGGAAGTAGTGAATCAGAAAACCGAAAAAACTTCATGGTTAGCTTTCATAGTGGGTTGCATTTCCGGAGGTGTTCCATGGGTAGTGTTATTCGCCTATTTCGTAGCAGCAATAATGTCAACTGGCACTGAACCTCCGGCATTTGTTTACTCAATATTCTTTATCTACTTTGCCGTGTTCAACGTTTTCGCCCTCAACATGGTCTTGCAGTACAAAGGTATAGGTCGCTGGAGAGACTACTTGTACGGAGAGCGAGTCTACATTATACTTAGTTTCGCAGCTAAAACAGCACTGGCTTGGCTCGTCTTTATTGGAGTATTCGCGCCATTTTAAACATCCAAATTTCTACCTTTTTTTCCAAATTGAAAAAAGCTGACTTTAATCGCCTAACGTACGTGGCGTTTCTATTCTGAGCTAGACTTAATTAGAACACCAAACCAAGAAGAATCATCATCCGTAAAAACCTCTTTTTTGGCTCATCATAATCTAGGGTTTTGATTAGAAAATGTCTGGAAAAAATTAGTACAATTGCAAATACATTCAAAATGAACTCGCAAAAGCTTCAAATTCGGTATGGTTACTGCTATATAAAAACGAATAAAAATGACCAAAAAGCAAAAATGATTCGGCTACCCACAAAAAGCAATGCAATTCCAACTTACCGCTCCTTTCCAGCAGTCACCTGGACAACAAATCGCGGTTAATCAATTAGTAAAAAACTTCTCTGAGAAAGAAAAGCAGACGTTGCTAGGCATTACGGGAAGCGGTAAAACTTTCGTTATGGCTAACCTAATTCAGAGATTGCAGAAGCCCACTCTGATCATAGCTCACAACAAAACACTTGCTGCTCAGCTTTTTGCTGAGCTCAAAGAGTATTTTCCTCGCAATCGAGTGGAGTATTTTATCAGTTTCTACGATTACTACCAACCCGAATCATATTTGCCCACAAAGGATATGTATATTGAAAAAGATTCCAGCGTGAACGCACAGATAGAAAAGATGCGGATGCAAGCGGTCTCCAGCATCGTTAGCAGAAACGATACAATAATTGTCGCTAGCATAAGTTGTATCTACAGCTTGGGCAACCCCGATGATTTCAAAGCTATGGCTATTGAACTGCAAATTGGCCAACTAATGACACGCAAACAACTTATCCACGCCTTGGTTGACATGCAATATAACCGAAACGACATAGCGTTGGAACCCGGAACGTTCCGCGTTCGAGGAGACACTGTGGATGTGATACCTTCTTACGAAAACGACATACTACGCGTCGAACTGGAAGGCACTCGAGTCAAAAAAATCAAGGAAGTAAACGCGATCACGGGCGAAACGAAAGGCGTCATTGATGAAGTTACTCTCTATCCTGCAAGGCAGTATGTAGTTCCTGAGCTAAAGCAACAGCGCGCACTACAACAAATACAGAGAGAACTCGAAGAACAGCTTCCAAGATTGCCGCCTTTGGAAGCTCAGAGACTCAAACAAAGAACCAACTATGACCTTGAGATGATACGAGAAGTGGGATTCTGCAGCGGAATGGAGAACTACAGCAGGCATTTCGACGGACGTAACTCCGGAGAACCACCTTTTACTTTGATGGATTACTTTCCTCAGGATCACTTACTAATAATTGACGAGAGTCACCAAACCATCCCCCAAGCGCGGGCGATGTACAACGGAGATTATGCTCGCAAGAAGAACCTTGTCGACTATGGCTTTCGCTTACCCAGCGCCTTCGACAATCGCCCACTCAAATTCGAAGAGTTCGAACAGAAAATGGGCAAAACACTCTTTGTTTCCGCTACGCCAGCAGAGTATGAACTACAACTAAGCGGAGCGCCCGTAGAGCTGATTACGAGACCCACAGGACTCCTGGATCCCCTAGTGAAGCTTCATCCAATTGAGGGACAAATGCAACATCTGATGCAAGAAGCAAAAGAGACAATTGTTCAGGGAAACCGAATCTTAGTGACTACGTTGACAAAGCGCATGGCAGAAGACTTAACCGACTATCTCGTTAAAGAAGGCTTCCGCGTGAGATACATGCATTCTGAAGTGGACAGTTTAGATCGCATAGAACTTGTGCGGCAACTCCGTATTGGAGACTATGATATTCTAGTGGGAATCAACCTTCTTCGCGAAGGCTTAGATATACCTGAAGTTGCCACAATATTCATTTTAGACGCTGACAAGGAAGGTTTCCTCCGGGACGAGCGCAGCCTCATCCAAACCATAGGTCGCGCGGCAAGAAACGTAGACGGTAAAGTCGTCCTCTATGCCGACGTTAAAACACAGTCAATAAAGAAGGCAATGGAAACAACACAGTACAGACGAAAATTCCAGATGCGTTTTAATCGCATCCATAGCATTACTCCTAAAACTATCATGAAAAAAATTACTGAGAAGGAGAGAATAATCAAAGGCATCAAGCACATGGCCAAAACGGATATTCAACGGCAAATAATAGAGTTTGATGCTGAAATGAAGGATGCTGCGGAGCGACTTGATTTTGAGCGGGCAATCCAGCTCCGAGATGCCATCAGAGATCTTGTGCAGTCGTTATCGCTGAAGTCAACAAGTGAACAGAAGTAATAGAAAAATGCATTAAAAGAACAATAAAGTTGAAATGTGAAGGTTTTAGGATTATTCTATCCATTAAAAACAAAATACAGGTATCAAATAATGAGAGACAGCATATATGTCAAAGGCGCTCGTGAGCATAACTTGAAGAATATTGATGTGAACTTGCCACGTAACAAGCTGATAGTGATTACTGGATTATCGGGTTCTGGTAAGAGCACTCTTGCCTTTGACACAATTTATGCTGAGGGACAGCGCAGGTACGTGGAGAGTTTGTCTGCGTATGCACGGCAGTTTCTAGGATTAATGAACAAACCCGATGTTGATTCTATAGATGGGCTTTCACCCGCAATTTCAATAGAGCAAAAAAGCACCAGTAAGAACCCACGGTCTACGGTTGGCACGGTTACTGAGATTTATGACTATCTTCGCCTACTTTTTGCCCGCGTTGGCACCCATCATTGTCCCAAATGCGATAGTTCTATTCGACCTCAGAGTCCAGAAAACATCGCCAACTTGGTTATGGCAGAACGCGGCAAAAAGTTGGTCTTCTTGGCACCTATCATCAGGGGTATGAAAGGCACGCATGAACAGGTTTTCGATGATCTCAAAAAACAAGGCTACACCAAAATCCGTGTTGATCAGAAAATCTATGACAGCGATAATGTCAAAGAGGAGATAAAGCTAATTCGCTATGAGAAGCACTGGATAGAAGCTATCATAGACACCGTGAGAATTGACGATGAAGAGCGTTCCAGAATTGCAGAAGCGGTAGAACAAGCGTTGCGGCTCGGTAAAGGAACCATGATTGTGATTGACGCTGAAGAAGATTTGGGTAAGACGCGCGAGCTGGAGCGTTTTCAAAGTGAAACGATTTTCAGCACTTTTGGCGCATGCCCGAATCATCCGGAAATCGTTTTTGAGAGCCTGGAACCACGCATGTTCTCATTCAACTCTCCCTATGGAGCCTGCCCCACCTGCCACGGATTAGGCGAAATCAAAGAAGTCTCTGCAGATCTCATAGTTCCTGACAAGAACAAATCTATTATTGATGGCGCACTACGAGTTTACGGCAAGATGGATCTTAGCTGGAGAGCCCAACAACTGGCTCTTGTAGGCAAGAAACATGGGTTTGATCTCTTTACCCCCATCAGCGACTTTACTGAGAAACAACTTCACGTACTTTTATATGGAGACAAGGAACCCCTAAACGGAAATTGGTCAAACGGTGCTAACATGTGGATGCGCGATGGTTGGGAAGGAGTTATTCCACAAACCATGAGACTATATCACCAAACCGAGAGCGAATGGAGAAAAGAGGATATTGAGAAGTTCATGAAGTCTCGCATATGCAATACTTGCAAGGGTAAGCGGTTGCAGCCTGTGGTTCTCGCCGTGCGAATTCTAGATAAGAGCATCATAGATATAACGGATCTTTCGATTGAAAGGGCATTGGGTTTTTTCGAAAGTTTGCCTTCAAAGTTGAATGAGAGAGAAATAGCAATCGCGAGGCAAGTACTCAAAGAAATTAATGAGCGATTGAGCTTCCTTAACAACGTCGGATTAGGATATATTTCACTTTCCAGAGCCGCACGTACACTTTCTGGAGGTGAGGCACAAAGGATTCGTTTAGCCACCCAGATTGGCAGCAATCTCATGGGCGTCCTATACATCTTGGATGAACCTAGCATCGGGTTGCATCAAAAGGATAACGCTAAGCTCATAAGCACGCTCCATAGGCTGCGAGACTTGGGAAATACGTTGATTGTGGTGGAACATGATGAGGAAACGATATTGAGCGCAGATCATATTGTTGATATGGGCCCTGGTGCTGGAGTTCACGGTGGACAAGTTGTTTCTGAGGGCTCACCAGCAGAAATTATGGCTAATAAGAAGAGTCTGACAGGCAAATATCTCTCTGGAGAATTGGAGATCATGGTTCCGTTGCAGAGAAGAAAACCCGCTGGCTACATAAAAGTAACGGGCGCCGAGGAGAACAACCTCAAAAGCCTTACGGCACATATGCCCTTGGGGGTGTTATGTGGAATTACTGGAGTTTCAGGTTCGGGTAAGAGCACCCTCATGAATCTAACTGTTATGCCAGCATTGAGACAAATGTTCGGTGAACGCATTGAAACAGTTGGAAAACACAGCACCGTAGATGTTCCTTCTTTCGTTAGAAATGTCATCGTAATAGATCAGGATCCCATCGGGAAAACACCTAGAAGCAATCCTGCGACCTATACCAAACTTTTCGACCAAGTCAGGAAACTTTTCGCCCTCACCAAAGAGGCTAAAGCTCACGGATACACCCCGGGAAGATTCTCATTTAACGTGAAAGGAGGAAGATGTGAAACTTGCCACGGCGATGGAGTATTACGAATCAGCATGAACTTCCTGCCTGATGTCTATGTACAATGCGACGAGTGTCAAGGAAAACGTTACAATAAGGAAACACTCAGCGTGCTTTATAAAGGAAAAAATATCGCAGAAGTGTTGGATATGACGGTCGAAGAAGCAGCAGATTTCTTCAAGAACATACCACTCGTCTCGCATAAATTGCAAACACTAATGGATGTTGGATTGGGATATATCAAGTTGGGACAAAGCTCTACTACACTTTCGGGTGGAGAAAGTCAACGTATTAAGATTACTCGTGAACTAAGCAAACGCAAGTCGGGACACGCAGTTTACATGCTAGATGAACCAACAACCGGATTACATTTTGACGATACCAAACGACTTATCAAAGTATTGAATCGTCTAGTGACTAAGGGAAATACCGTTTTTGTCATCGAGCATAACTTGGATGTTGTAAAGAGCTGTGATTATTTGATTGATTTAGGTCCCGAAGGCGGAGAGGAAGGTGGAGAAATCATTGCTCAAGGGACTCCAGAGGAAGTTGCTAAAAACAGCCAGTCTTACACAGGTAAATTCCTGAAAAAAATACTTTTGAAAAATAAGTGAGAAAAATTATGAGTGGCGGACTGTTCAGATGATAGCAATTCCAAGTACTTCCGATTTCAAAAGCGCCGATATTCCCAAGGATCCGGGAGTATACTTGTTTAAAGATGAAGCAGGGGAAATTTTGTATATAGGAAAAGCTAGGAATCTACGTCAGCGAGTGAAAAGTTATTTCTCTACCAACGATAAGCCGCCTAAAACGCGCAAATTGGTTGGTCAAATCAGAAACGTCGATTGGATTGTGGTTAACAATGAGGTTGAAGCCCTTCTTCTGGAGAACAAACTTGTCAAGCAACACACTCCTAAGTACAACATAAATCTTAAAGACGCTAAAACCTACGCCTACATTGCCCTCACACGCGAAATTTACCCTAGAATTCTTACCTCTAGAAAAACCTCCCGTAAACTAGAGTCTTTTGGACCATACACTGATGGATTTGCAAGACAGGACCTACAAAGACTGGTCATCAGGTTATTCAAGCTGCGTATATGCAAAAACCTTCCCAAACGAGCTTGCCTTAATTTCCATATTGGTTTGTGCACAGCTCCCTGCATTGAAAACGTAACAGCTACACAGTATGCAACTCAAGTAGAACAAGCACGTTCTTTCCTAAGCGGAGACTACGAGAAAACAAGTGAAAGCCTAATTGCACAGATGAAAGCTGCCTCTGAAGAAATGAAATACGAGCGCGCGATGGAGTTGCGGAATCATATCGCTTCGATAAAACTACTTAGGGAACGACAAATTGTTGATAACGAGAGGCATTTTGATCAAGATTTAATGGCATTCAAACGGCTCGATGGGGAACTATTTGTGGTTCAAATGGGTGTGCGCAAAGGAGTATTGTTGGGCAAGAAGGATTTCTCGATAGACTTTTCACCCCATGTTAAACAGGAATTCCTAAAAGCTTTCTATTCAGCTAATCTCATTCCACGAGAGATTTTGCTCAATCAATCGTGCTGGCAAGGCAGCTCAGAGAAAAAAGCATTAGAAGAGTTCCTATCCACAAAAAGGGGAGGTCCAGTCAGCATCGCAATTCCAAGAAAAGGAGAAAAACTTGGTTTGATCAGGTTGGCAGAGAAGAACATCGAATATACATTGAATCGGGACAGCGCACTCATTGACTTGCAAAATGCTCTCAACTTGCCAAGCCTTCCACGAATAATCGAATGTTTTGATGTATCCAACCTTGGATATGAACACATTGTCTCGGGCATGGTTAGGTTCACGGATGCGAAACCTGATAAAAGCAATTATCGTAAATTCAAAGTAAAATTCACGGATAGGCAAAATGATCTTGCAGCTATGAACGAAGTGATCACGAGAAGATACGGGCGATTAATAGAGGAGCATAAACAACTGCCAGACCTAGTGGTTATAGATGGCGGTCCAGGACAGGTTACCGCCGCGCATTCAGCTATTAAATCGCTTGGATTGCAACTTCCGCTTATAGGTTTAGCCAAGAAGCATGAAGAGATTTTTCTACCAAACGAATCGACGCCGCTACAGTTCAATAGGAGCAGTCGTATGATGCTCTTGTTAAGGCAAATTCGAGATGTGACCCACAACTTCTCAATCCGCTATAATCGCAAGAGAAGGCAAATGAAGATGAAAGAAGAATTCCAAAAATTTAGGACAAAAGAGAAAAAGGATAAAGAACGATAATAACCTACTCAAAATTTAATCTCAAGGGACTTTCACAAATAATAAAAAGGAATAAATTAAAGAAACTGATGAGACGATGATATGAGAAAGAAGCTACTTTCATTTGTTGTTTTAAGCTGCTTGGTTCTATTTCCACTTATGTCTTGTGTTTCTGCCCAACTTCCTAACTTTAATCCATATTTTGATAGAATTTACTACGATTTGGGTTCAGCAGGAATGGTTACCTTCGATATTCAGACTTTTGATGTTGCATTTGACATTGATACGATTGGTGTTACACTTTATTTCCCCAAAACCGATGGAACAAATTTTGAAACCGAGTTTTTTGGCGAGGATTACGGAGAAAGCCCCTTACAAATAGATGCAAATACGCAAATATCTTTACCCTTTAACTTCATAATTCCACAAATAACAGACCTAAAAAATGGGTATTTCTTCTATATATTCGAAGTTTACATAAGACCACAGAACACAACCACTTATTCCCA
>SMYP01000094.1:0-6683 GCA_007050895.1 Candidatus Bathyarchaeota archaeon
GGTTGGTTTCAGCGTCAATCTTTATGTACTGCAATCAAGTTTTTCCTGCAAATCTATTAAAAATTAATTAGTAGGTAAACAGTTAGCACATTGCGGTGTGAAAGAGTGAACGGAAAAGTCATTATATTAATGGGTTCAGAGAAAGATTTGGAATTCTGCCGTAAAATTACGAAATACCTGAAGCTTCTAGGATTGGATTACGTTTTTCGCGTTGCGTCTGCGCATAAAACTCCAGGACAGGTACTTGCAATTCTGGAAGAATTCGAAAAAGAAAAGATCGTGTACGTAACAGTTGCGGGTAGATCTAACGCCTTAAGTGCTTTCGTGGACGCCAACACGACGAAGCCCGTTATTGCTTGTCCTCCTTACTCGGAAAAATACGGTGTTGTAGACATCTACTCTTCGCTTAGAGTGCCAAGCGGGATAGGTTCCACTGTTACTATTGCGCCTGAAGGAGCTGCTATCGCTGCGGCAAAGATTCTCGCTTTAAACGACAATTCTCTGGAGAGACACGTAATAGCTTACCAATCTGCAAAGAAAAAAGAGCTACAAAAAGCTGATGACTCTGTGAAAAAACTGAAGTAGCCAATTTACACTTACATAGATTCTTGAACATAACATCACTCAGAAGGGCAGTTTATGAAATATCAAGTTGAAGAAGATACCAGAATTCCCCGTACAATGTCTACACAACACCCAGATAACATAAACGTTCCGGAATGGAGTTCTGGAGAAATAATTGATGGAAATTCAGAAATTTTTGAGGCTTACTTCGCCTACGAAACTCTGGGTTGCCAAGAGGTGATGTGGGATTCCGAAGGAAAAGACGTTGATACACGCGTTGTAAGGAAATTGCTGAACAAGTACTGGGAGTATTTCCGAAGCTGTACACTAGGTGAAGACGTTTTCCTCACCTACAGAATTCCTAATCCAAACGTTGAACTTGTAGAGCGCAAGGTAGTTATTGAAACGCTTCAAAACATACCCGTAGCCTTCGACGTAGCCACTACTTTCTACAAAAAAGATGTCGCACCAATCTTTGAGGTAATCCTACCCTTCACAACAAACAGCAAAGAACTCACACTGCTTTCCAACTACTACAAGAAAGCCATAATTGGCGACTCAGAAGTAATGCTAGATGAATCCACAAAAGTTAAAGACTGGGTAGGCGTCTTCAAACCAAAAAGCATAAGGATAATTCCACTGGTAGAAGACTTCAACAGCCTCAAGTCAATCGACAAAATAGTTGAGCCGTACGTCAAGGCTGCAAAACCTAAAAACATCCGAGTTTTCATTGCAAGGTCTGACCCTGCCCTCAACTATGGACTTTTGTGCGCAGTTTTGCTATCCAAAATTGCACTGTTCAAACTAAAGAGTATAGAGAAAGAAAAAGACGTGTCGGTGCACCCCATACTGGGCGTAGGAACAAAACCGTTCAGAGGACACTTGGCCCCTGAAAACGTTGAATCTTTCCTACAGGAATACAAGGGCTTAGCAACAGTTACAATCCAATCTGCCTTGAGATACGATTATCCAATTGAACAGGTTAAAGAATGCGTAAGAACTCTCAATGAAAAACTTCCAAACGGCGAACCAACAATTATACAACCTCAAGAAGAAGCCATTCTCCTAAAAGCGCTCGAGAAGTGTAAACAGCAATACGAAAGCGTAATTGAGCCGTTGGCTCCGGTAGTGAACAGCCTAGCTACGTACGTACCGTCGAGAAGAGCCCGAAAACTTCACATAGGTTTATTCGGTTACAGCAGAAACGTGGCCGGTGTAAACTTGCCGCGTGCAATCACCTTCGCTGCGACCCTCTATGCCATCGGGTTGCCCCCAGAATTCATTGGTTTCAGCGCCATAGATGACATAAAAGAAGCCGAACTCGAGTTGATTCTTAAGCATTATATTAAAGTCAAGCATGATCTCAACTCCATCGGCGGTTTCCTATCTTGGCAAAACATGAACATGCTCTTGGAGATGCACCAGACAGTCGCGAAGAGGGCAGACGCAAGCCAAGAAAAAACCAAGATCGGCCTGACCAGAATTCTAGGTGACCTACAAACGGCAGAAGAAAAACTCGGCATCAAACTTGGACCACGAACACCCATACAGAAACGCCATGAGAACTTCGCAAACAACTTCCTACTAGCCTACATGGAACGCGATGACGTTGAAGCAAAAAAAGCGCTTGTTGAAGCAGCCAAATTAAGAAGATGCCTGGGTTGAAAAAAGCGATATATGCCAAAAGAGATTACTCTGACACTGCTAAATGACAATAAAAGTGGAGTACAAGAAAATGGGTAGCGTAAAAGACCTGAAAGTAATGGAAAAACCAACACCAGACAAAATGGGTGTAGGCAGGTTCCAATTTTCTGACCGATACTCGGTTTTTGACTGGGGTGAAATGCCTGATCACATAGTTAACAAAGGCGAAGCCCTTTGCATGATGGGTGCCTACTGTTTCGAGTGGCTAGAAAATAAGGGCATAGAAACACATTATAGAGGTTTAGTTGACAAAGACGAGCAAGTCGTCAATTTCGAAAACCTTGAAACGCCTACCAACACCATGGAAGTCAACTTAGTCAACGTGTATAAACCGGAAATACGCGATTCTAAAGGGAAAGTCTTGTATGATTACAGCCATTATACGCCGACCCTTAAAAACTGCTTGATCCCGCTTGAAGTAATATACCGCAATGGGTTCCCCGAAGGTTCCTCCGTGTTCAAGCGACTTGAGCAGGGAAAAGTAACTTTAGCCGATTTAGGGCTAGATCATCGTCCTCGTCCAGGAGAACGCTTCACAAAGCCAATATTTGACGTCAGCACCAAACTCGAAGAGACCGATCGCTACGTAACATGGGAAGAAGCCAAAAGAATCTCAGGGCTGACAACACCGGAAGTAACCGCAATCAAAAATGTTCTCTCAAAAGTGAACGACGCAATAAACCACATTGCTTCCCGCGTTGGACTTGAAAACGAAGACGGAAAAATCGAATTGGCTTTCAACAATGAAAGACAACTTATGGTCGTTGACGTTGTGGGGACACTGGACGAGTGCCGGTTCACGTACGACGGCGTGCACGTAAGCAAAGAAGTTGCCCGTCAATTCTACAAGAAAACAAAGTGGTACGTCGATGTTGAAGATGCCAAGAAAATCGCTGAAACCCAAGGAGTTAAAGACTGGAAAGCACTTTGCAGGTCGCAGCCTCCGAAGCTTGATGTAAACTTGAAAACTATCATCAGTGAGATGTACATGGCATCTGCTAATGAATTAACTGACCGAAAATTATTTGACGTGCCGCAACTTGCGGAAGTAATTAAGAAATACAGGGAATATATGGGTGAAAGGAAATGATGGAAACCAAAATAACAGAAGTAGTACGTGGATACGACCCCAAAAAAATTCGTATCGGCGTTTTAGGTTCACACTCGGCTCTTGAAATAGCTTCAGGCGCTAAACAGGAAGGCTTTGAAACCGTGGTGGTCTGCCAAAAGGGTAGAGACAAAACATACACCAAGTACTACAGTAGCCTCTTTGACCACACTTTGCTTTTGGAGAATTTCTCATTCATAACCAATCCGAGCAACGTCAAAAAACTTAACGACTTAAACACAATTTTTGTGCCCAACCGTTCATTCTCAGTGTATGCAGGCTACGAGAATATAGAAGAAAAATTCGCCGTACCGATCATTGGCAACAGACGCATGCTCAGAACCGAAGAACGTAACACACCCAGAAACCAACAGTACCTGCTCCAAAAAGCAGGAATATTTACACCTAAAATTTTTAAGTCACCCAGCGAAATCGACCGTCTAGTAATCGTAAAGGTTCCCGAGAAAACACGCACTATAGAACGTGCCTTTTTCTACGCTTCGTCCCCGGAAGAATACGAGAAAACAGCTAAGGAACGCATACGACAGGGAATAATCACAGAAGAAGCACTTGCAGACTCCATCATCGAAGAATACGTTATCGGAGCCAAATTTAACGCAAACCTTTTCTGGTCGCCCTTAACCAACAATATTGATCTCCTAGGCTTTGACCGCAGAATACAAACCGACCTTGACGGCGTGCTTGACCTTCCAGCTCCTGAGCAGTTTGAATTGAAAATACCCACACAAAACATAGAGATTGGTCACATGGGCGCAACGATGCGCGAAAGCCAGATAGAAAAAATCTTCACGGCTGCAGAGCAGTTCGTGGAAACCTGCAAGAGAGAATATCCTCCTGGCATGATAGGGCTTTTTGCTCTTCAAGGTGCAGTGACTAGAGACTTGAGATTCTATGTTTTCGATGTAAGTCCGCGTGTTCCGGGGTGTCCGTGCGTTGAGGCAACATCACCTTATATGAAGTATAAATACGGCATGGAAGTGGGTCCAGGAAGACGCGTCGCTATGGAGATAAAGTGCGCTGCTAAAGAGGATCGGCTTGCGGAAGTGGTAACGTGATAACAAGCAAAGACAGCGGCGAAATGCTGGAAAAATACGATTTGGATGAGCTTACAATAGGCACGTTGGGCTCACATTCCGCCTTGAACATCTTTAAAGGCGCCAAGGAAGAGGGCTTCCGAACAGTATGCATATGCACCGAAAAGAACGCCCTGCTATACAAGAAATTTCCTTTGGCAGACGAGATAATCATAGTTGAAAGCTTCACCGAACTACTGAGCGAAACGCTTCAGGATAAACTGCGAAGCTTAAATGTTATTTTAATTCCCCATGGCTCATTCACAGCTTACCTAAGTACCGAACAGCTGACAAAAAGCCTACGTGTACCAATGTTTGGAAATCGTCAGTTGCTCCACTGGGAAACTAATCGCGAAGAACAGGCAGAATGGTTGCGTAAAGCGGGACTTCTTTTACCTGCCACCTTCAAAAAGCCCGACGAAATCGACCGTTTAGTAATCGCCAAACTCCCCGGAGCAAAAGGTGGCAAAGGTTACTTCCTTGCCAATTCGCCTTCTTCTTTCCATAAAAAATCCAAGGAGATGGTAGATCGAGGTCTGCTCCGCAAGGAGGATATTGACAAGATTCACTTGCAGGAATATGCATTGGGTGTCAATGTTTACCCCAGCTACTTCAGCAGTATAATCAAGGATGACGTGGAGTTCTTGGCGGTAGATAGACGCTACGAGTCCACCATCGACGCCATCGGGAAGATTCCCGCGAGCGAACAGCTAGAAATCGACGTAAACCCAACCTATACTATAGTGGGTAATTTTCCGATAGTGCTTCGTGAATCCTTGCTTCCTGAGCTTATTCAAATGGGTGATAATGTCAACAAAAAAGCTAGGGAGCTTGCGCCACCGGGAATTATTGGACCTTTCTGTTTGGAAACAGTAATAACGGATGATTTGAAGATCTACACATTTGAGATTTCAGCGCGTATCGTAGCTGGAACCAACATTGGCATCGGAACATCTCCTTATGCTTACTTGCGGTACGGTGCTGACATGTATATGGGAAGGCGCATCGCGTTGGAGTTAAAAGAAGCCCGCGAACAAGGTAGACTCCAAGAAGTTTTGGCGTGAGAGAGTAGATAATCATCTACAAAGTTATAGATGTTTAATCTAGTACTTTTCTCCACAGGAGATAAAAAGGAAGACGACATCACTCTACCTTCGGGAGAAGGACTTGGCAGCAAAAGAAGAAATCTACAGTTGGTTATTCGTGAATACAATTCCCTTGCTGTATGAAGAGAGAAAAATTGAGCGACAGAGCAAAATAGAAAACTGGTTGAACCTCTACCAGCTAACCAGAGAACTAAACATCATAGAAACAGAAGCCAAAAAAGGCAGTAGTACGCCGATGAATTATGTAATCTAAGCTAGACAAACCTGTAATACCCCATCGAAATTCTCGCGTTTTCTCTCATTTTTGTAACGTTTCAAGGCTCCAATAATTTCTGCTCGGTCTACTTCGCCTAGAGCTGCAGCAACTGCTTCTGCCACTCTACCACGACTTGTGAATAGAAACTGGCAAACAGCGGTGACGTTAGCAGGTTTTCTGTTGATGCTGGCCGTTTCAAAATCAACAAGAAAAGGCTTATTCTGTCTATCGATTATTATATGCTTGGGCGCCTTGCTGAGTTCCCCGTGGTCTAAGCCAATGCTGTCCAATCGCCAACACTGCTCTAAAACTTCATTCAGGACACCACATAATTGCCCCTTTTCTTTGTGACCATCTAGCCAATTAGGCAACAAATGACCATCAACAAGTTGCATCAAAAGAAAGTTCTTGCTTACGCTGATTAGTTTTGGTCCAACTTGGACGCTGTTGGCTTTAGCTAGCATCTGTGCCTCATGTTCAAGTCCCGCTCGGTCAGCATCTACCCTGCGAATTTTCAACGCGGCCCTTTGTTTTCCTAAATGGGCGATTACGACTATACCTACGAAGCCTTTGCCCAGTACAGGCAAGTTAAAGACACTTGCAGCCCCAACGAACTCCACCGCTGTAACGCCGTGATCACGAAGTTCTTCAACTCGCCTTTTCAATTCATCATCACTTGCTCGGGGATAGCAGAGACCTGACGCGTAAGGCTCCATCTTTAGGTTTTCCGTGAGCACTATTACTGGCGCTTTCATTCTTCTTTTCCTTCTTTTCCAGAATCAAAAGGGTAGTGGATTATAAATTTAATAGGCGCTATTCATTCACTAAAATCTGTCTTCAAGTGGGTTAAA
>SMYP01000094.1:6783-34428 GCA_007050895.1 Candidatus Bathyarchaeota archaeon
CCAGTGCTGTTTATAAATAAAGTTGACCGCTTAATCACCGAGCTACAGCTAAACGCGGGGCAAATCGAAAAAAAATTCACCCGCATAATAAGCCGGTTTAACGAACTAATAGAAATTCACGGTGAACGCAGATTCAAGGACAAGTGGAAGTGTGACTCTGCTCGGGACAACGTGGCATTTGGTTCAGCTCTAGACAGGTGGGGCTTCACCTTAACCACAGCTCGACAAAAAAACATGAAATTCAAAAACATCATTCAAGCTTATCAATCTGGCGACTACGACAAACTGAAGAAGCTATTCCCACTTTACAGTACAATCTTGGACATGGTTGTCAAGCATATCCCAAATCCCATGGAAGCCCAGAAGTACCGCATGGAAAGAATATGGAAGGGCAAAATGACATCAGAAGTGGGGCAAGCCATGGTGAACTGCGATGACACTGGACCAGTGCTCGTATGCGTTACAAATGTTCAAGTAGCACCGAAGAGTGGTGTAATTTCCGCTGGACGTGTGTTCTCTGGAATCGTTAGACCAGGAGTAAAAGTCTACCTCGTTAACGCCAAGACAGAAGGCGTAATTCAGGAGGTTTCCATTTATATGGGTGCTTTCAGAGAGACTGTAGACCAAGTAGCAGCTGGCAATCCGGTTGCCTTTTCGGGATTGCAGCTGGTGAGGGCCGGAGAAACGGTGATCGATGTGGAACACAAAGAAGGAATTGTTCCGTTTGAGAAGGTGCGGTATGTTTCAGAGCCTGTGGTTACTTTGGCAGTTGAACCCAAGAACCCTTCGGATTTGCCCAAACTCCTATTGGCAATTGGTCAGATTGTAGAGGAAGACCCAAACATAGCCTCTTCGGTGAACAGGGAGACGGGGGAGCACCTCCTTAGTGGAATGGGAGAGCTCCATCTTGAAATCGCCGTTAAACATTTAAGGAACCTACTCAGCGACATGGAAATCTCTGTTTCATCACCAAGAGTCGTTTACAGAGAAAAAGCTACATGTACCGGGATAGTTGCCACAGCTTTGAGCCCCAACCAACAGAACAAATTCACAGTAAAAGTCGAACCCTTGGACAAAAAAGCCAACAACACAGTAGAGCAAAAAAACAGGACGCAAGTCATAGAAGAGGTCCTTGCTGTCGATCGGCATGAAAACGTGCTGATGGATTGCACAGGAAAAACCGAACAATTCCGCGAGATTCTGGATTTCTTGATTTCAGGTTTTACGTTTGCCTGCAATTCTGGTCCATTATCTGGGGAACCAATGAAAGGTACAAAAATCAATTTAGTAGACATCCAGCTTAGCGAGAACGTGGACCAGAATAGTCCAATGGAGATTATGCGTGGCGTGGGCAAAGCGGTTTTCGGTTCGTTCTTATCGGCTAAACCTGTGTTACTTGAACCAATCTACAAAACAGTCATTTCGGTGCCTACAGAATTGGTTGGAGTATGTTCACGGATTGTAAGCAGCAGACGCGGGAAAGTCTCTAACTTTAAAAATAAAGGTGTTTTCGCTGTGCTCACGAGTTTCATTCCAGTTGCGGGAACTTTTGGTTTGTCCGCGGAGTTGCGGTCAGCAACTTCTGGCCGAGCTTTTTGGCAATCCACATTTGACCGTTGGGAAAAGATGCCTGAAAAACTTGAAGTTAGCGCCATCAAGGAACTTCGAAAAAGGAAAGGATTACCTTTGGAAATTCCGAGAGCGGAGAGATTCTTGGAGGAAAACCCGTGAAGATAGACATTCCACTAGATTTAGATGTCACGCTTTGCTGTGGTCAAGTCTTCAGATGGAATAGAATAGGCGAATGGTGGTACGGTGTTGCAGGTGGGAAAGCTGTCAAGTTGCGCCAAACCAACGCGGAACTGGAGTTTACAAACACAGACTTCAAGTTTCTCGAGAACTATTTTGGGTTGGATGACGATTTGGAGAAAATCAGAGCTAGTATTGGCAAAGACGAACACATCAGGAAAGCCCTTCGAGAGTTTTGGGGTTTGCGCATTATCAGGCAAGAACCTTGGGAGTGCCTAATTTCATACATCTGTGCAACCTACAAGAATATCCCCGCTATAAAACACATGCTGTTAAATCTTTCGAGCAGGTTCGGTGAGAAAACCCTGCTCGACGGGATGGAGTTCTTCACATTTCCAACACCTGCAAAACTAGCAAGAGCCCCAGTTAAGGACTTGCTGGATTGCGGCTTAGGGTATCGAGCCAAGTACGTGCAGAGTACTTCGAAACGAATTCTTGAAAACGCGATCGAACTTGAAAGCTTGCGAAAGTTGTCTTATGCGCAAGCCAAGAAACAAATATCCAGCTTCGCTGGCGTAGGTCCCAAAGTTGCTGACTGCGTTCTACTTTTTTCGCTCGGAAAAACCGAAGCCTTTCCCGTTGACAGATGGATCGAACGCGTCATATTGAATCACTACATCGAAAAGCTTCCATCTGAGCTGGCACGTGAGCTTCAAAAGCGTGAGGGACTAACCAACACCAATTACGCCAAGATTAACGTTTTCGGTAGAGAATATTTCGGAGAATATGCAGGTTATGCTCAGGAATACCTCTATCATTTTGAGCGGATGAATACTTGACCATGCATGGTTATATGAGGTAATAAATCCACAGAAAACGTTTAAATTTGGTCAAAAACAGCAATAATAAAGGAAAGCATTAGCGGGCCCGTAGCTCAGCTAGGCTAGAGCGCCAGGCTCATAACCTGTCGGTCGGGTGTTCGAATCGCCCCGGGCCCACCATCATTCTGTTTCTATTTAGCTAAAGTTGTGGTGCAACCGTGGTCAACTTTTTTATTTCTTCGACCGCTTAAGTCTGGTTTTTAACCGTCTTAATGCCAAGACGATACTAGGTGTTCCAAGAAGTTTTATTTCTACGGCGTCATAATCACATTGGATATAGCATTCCAGGCATTTGGTACATTTGGCAAGAGACCCTTTGTCTAACAGGTTGATGTCTTGTGGGCAAACCTTTTCACAATGTCTTTTGTCAATCTGCCGACACACAGCACAATAGTCCATGTGGTAGTCTTCACATGTCTCGGGGCATCCCTTAACAATACATTTTTCAGTTTTGACAGTTGGCTTTAAAAGAGGGCTTACTGATCCGGCAATGTTTAGGGTAGCGCCTACTGGACATATTTTTCTGCACCAGTACCGTTTCTCCCTTAAACTTGCAAGAACCGCCACAACTGGAATCACCCAAAACTCAATGATGATCGGCATCATGTTTCCTGTAATCCTAGTCAATGACTTGAGGTGAAACATGCCTCTATTTGATATTCCAATTGGGCATATGCTGCAGAACACGGGAAGCCGAAGAACAGCTGAACCCACCAATGCGGATACTAAAACGCCGTTCGCTACTGTTGCGTTTTTATTAGCTAAAAACCTTCCGAAAAGGCATGTTGGGCAGATAAAACCGTTCTGCGTTTTTCTTTTCTCCCTGTTGCGGACTATTCGCTCTTCTCGTTTCACGTTCGTCTTAGGCATAAAGCGTTCCACTACTTTGTCAAAGACGTCTATAATCGTCCCCAATGGGCAGGCCCAACCGCAGAACACGTTTCCCAATAAGAATATTGGGACAAGAAAGAGAAAGAGTGCTACTAATGTTAAAATCAGAAGTGGTCCATATACATTTCCTGTAAACAGAGCTTGCAAGCCTCCTAAGGGGCAGATTAACCATGCTCCTGGCCCGACGTAGTCATAAGAAACCAGCAGCAAACTGCAAACTGACTCGCTGTACGGTAACTCAAGAAGCGGCGGTTGGTTCAGTCCTCCGTATGCGAAGCTGTATACTGGCAATGGAGGAGCTGTAACGAAATATGTTATAGGCAACGTGAAAAGTAGTAAAAACGCGACTTTGACTGACCATCTGAAGTACCTGAGAGTTTTTTTGCGATTCTTCTTCTTTTCGCTCAAAATTTTCACTGCTTGATTCTCTACTATTCCTTTTGGTATATTGTGAAAATAGACGAACTTAAGTCAAATACTTTTCTGATTTTGCTCCGTAGAAGTTGAGCGAGAAGGCAATTGTTGTTTTCTAGCTTAATTCTTTGATAATTTCGTCAACTGCCATTATTTTTGCGCTGTAAACGTTCTCAAGGTATTTTAGACCCTGCTCGTGGTCTTCTTGTGTGAAAGCTTCTACGCCATCTTTGGCGATGATAATGTGGTATCCTCTGAAGAAAGCGTCTGCAGCTGTGTGTCTGACGCACATGTGCGTGTGCAAACCGCCGAGAACCACGGTTTTGACACCTTTTCCCTTGTACAAGCTTCGCAAGAGTGGGTCCAAACCTGTTTCATAGAAACCACTGTACGTTCGCTTCTCCACCAAATAGTCTTTCTCGGAGGGCTTCAGTTCGGTAATAACTTCGGCGCCTTTTGTGCCTTTGATGGCGTGATTTCCCCATTTCTCCACGACTTCTGTATCTTGTGGGTAATGTGCATCGTTGCTGTAGATCACTGGAACGCCGTTTTTGCGTGCTGCCTCAATAAGCCTCTGCAAGTTAGGTATGATATATTTGGTTCTTTTAACTTCCAGTTTTCCAGTCACAAAATCATTGAGCATGTCCACAACAATTATTGCTGGATTTTCCAAAAAGAATCACCAAAAAGAACAAGCTCAAACAGACATTTTAACTTTGTCCAGCTCACTCAGCGCTTAATTTGTAAATTCCCTTAGTAAGTTTTTCTGCGCCGTTTCTCTGCACTAGAACCGTGTCTTCTATACGGATTCCGCCGTAACTAACAAGGTATACGCCAGGCTCCACAGTTACTACGTTGCCCGCCGACAGTGTGTCTTTGCTGTCAGGGCTCAAGGTGGGTGGTTCATGAATTTCTAATCCGACCCCGTGTCCCAGACCATGAACAAAATAATTACCGTAACCAGAATCCGTAATTGTCCTCCTAGCGACTGCGTCAACATCTGCAGCTTTAACGCTCGACTTCACCACTTCCAACGCTTTATCTTGGGCGTTCTTAACGATCTGATAGAGTTTCTTCTGTTTCTCCAAGGGTTTCCCGTTCACAAACGTTCGGGTCATGTCAGAATGGTAAGACTTGTATGTGGCTCCCACATCAACAACCACCAAGTCGCCTTGTCGAATTTCCCTTTCAGAGCAGCCGCCATGAGGAAACGCCGAGTAGCGACCAGACGCGACAATAGTTTCAAAAGCCGTTCCCTGAGAACCCTTCTTCCTCATGGCATATTCGATTTCCGCTGCTACCTCATACTCTTTCATACCTGTCGCCAGGGTTTCATAAGCAACCTTCATGCCTTCGCTAGTTAGCTCAGCAGCCTTACGCATTAATTCGATTTCTTTCTCATCCTTGACTTGGCGTAGATCACCGATGAAGTGGGGGTCCGTTACAAGCATTTTTTCGTTTCCAAAGGACTTGGCTAAGGCACGCCAGCTTTCATTGTCTAGAGTATCCACAGCCAGCTTTTTAATTTTGAACTCTCCAGCTTGCTTCGCTATTTCATTCGTTAATTTTTCACCGCGCCTCACCAAGTCTACCTTAACCCCGGATAATTCCGCTTTTGCCTGCGCATAGTTGACGCCATAGACGTATACCACGCTTTCCCCATTCTCCGGAATTAGCAATGCGCTTGCACCCGTAAAACCAGTGAAGTAAGTCAGGTTTGCGCTGTTAAAAATTAGGAAACCGTCAAATCCACCTTTTCTAAAGGCTGCCTGTTTTAAAGCGTTTATCCTCTTCAAAGTTGTCGCCATTAAGTAGGATTGCTGGCTGCTAGTTTAACGCTTTCGCTTTTATCCGCCAGTAACAACTGGCATAAAAAGTAAGCGATCACCGTCTTTAAGTTTGGTTTCTAGCCCGTTCAATTGATTAAGTAGTGAACCATTTATTGATAAAATGTAATATGGTTTTAAATCTGAATCTTTAGGCTCGTAAACGGATTTTTTGAATGGGTCACCGTATTTTTCAGCAAGAATAGACAGCAAATCAGGTAATGAAGCGTCGTCTTTCAATTGCACCTGTTCTGCTTGTGTTAAGCCCAAGGTTTGTTTGATGCTTCCCAAATAGTCTACTGTAATTTTCAACAGTGACCACCCCTGAAATGTCAAGTGTTACAAGTGTAACGTACGTTATATAATCGTTTCTTAACAAGAATACCACCTCCAACATGCATTGAAGACTAAAAAGTGATAATTTCAACATGTTCGCGGTTTAATCAGGTTACGGATTCATACGTAAATATTTTGCGCGGAAATACATTAAGTTAATATACTTTTTATTAAAGGTATATAAGCTAATAACACGTTGGGAGAAAAAATTGAATGTTCGCTTATGCGGGTAAAATTTTGCGTGTTGATCTTACTACAGGAAAAATTTCTACTGAACTTTTAAGTGAAAAAATGGCCAAGGACTATATAGGCGGTATAGGGCTCGGCATCCGTTTGTTAGTGGATAATTCTAAACCAGGTACAGACCCGTTTGCGCCAGATAATCCATTAATATTCGCTACTGGTCCCCTTAGCGGCACAATGGGACCCACGGCTGGAAATGGATATGCTGTTGTTTCCAAATCACCTGCAACCGGTGGTGTAGGAGAAGCTAAAGCTCACGGGTTTTTTGGTCCTGATCTTAAACGGGCAGGATATGATGTGATTATCATAACTGGTAAGGCGCCCAAGTTGTCGTATCTGTGGATTGACGACGACAAAGTGCAGATAATGGACGCTGAACATCTTAAAGGAGCGACTGTTAGCGAAACAGATGATAAAATTAGGGAAGACCTTGGTGACTTTTACATTCGTGTTTCTGCAATCGGTGAGGCTGGCGAAAAACTAAGTCGCATAGGTTGCATAATTAACGATGAATTTCGCGCCATAGGAAGAACAGGTATGGGTGGCGTGATGGGCTCTAAAAACCTAAAGGCTGTGGCTGTTCGCGGAACAAAAGATGTGAACGTTGCTGACATGGATGGATTCAGGGAGTTCGTGAAGATGATACATGAAAGGATGAAGGGTCCTGCCACAAAGAAGTATAAGACACTGGGAACTCCTGAAAACGTATTGGTTTTAAACTCGTTAGCTGCTTTGGCAACAAGGAACTGGACTAACGCAACTTTTGAGGGTGCTGAAAAAGTAAGTGGTGAGTGGTTGAACGAGCATTATGTGAAGAAAATTGTTGGTTGCGCAACCTGCGGGATGCGTTGCGATCACATTGCCGTAGTACCTGAAGGACCTTATAAGGGTTCAACTTCTCGTTTGGAATTCGAGTGTTTATGGTCTATGGGTCCCTTGTGTGGTGTTGATCGTCTTGACGCCATAATTGAAGCCATGCGCATCGTAAACGAGTACGGTATGGACGGCATCTCTATCGGAGTGGTTGTCGCCTTCGCCATGGACTGTTATGAGCACGGCGTGATTACAAAGGAACAGACAGAAGGCATTGATCTTAGTTTCGGAAACGCTGAGGCGCTAATAGCAATCATTCACAAAATCGGTAAACGAGAGGGCTGGCTTGGTAATGCGCTCGCTGAAGGCGTTGAGAAAGCAGCCGAAATAATTGGTGGCGACGCCTACAAGTATGCATGTCACATTAAAGGCTTGGAACTGCCGGGGTATGATCTGAGAACTCTGAAAACTGCAGCATTGGGCTTCAGTGTCTCTTTCCGCGGTGCTTGTCACCTCCGAAATGGAGCTTATTCACCTGACGTAAAGGGAAAGGTTAACCGTTTCAAGATTGAGCCAGGCAGAGGTAAAATGATTGTGCCTGATGGGCATGTTTACAACGTAATCGACTCGCTTATTGTGTGCAAGTTCTCGAGAGGCACTTACTATGACGGTAATAAGGATTTGGCGAATTATTACCAATTAGCTACCGGAATCCCAATGACGCCAGAAGAGCTGGATCAGATTGGCGAAAGAATAGAAAATCTTGCAAGACTGTTCAATATTCGTGAGGGCAAGGGGACCAGAGAGTATGATACGTTGCCTTGGAAGATAAAGAACACTCCAGTGCCTGACGAAGGTCCAGCGAAGGGCATGGTAGTCAGCGACGAGGAACATCAATTAGGACTGGATGAATACTACACAGCAAGAGGCTGGACTAGCGATGGCATTCCCACAGTTGAGAAGCTAAACGAGTTAGGTCTGGGCGACTATGCCTACATTGTTAAAGACATGGCTAAGGGAGGGAAAGCATAATGGTACGAGCTCAAGACAGAAAATTTGTTTCAGCAGATCCTGAAAAATGTGTTGGCTGCATAGTTTGCGAGTACGCTTGTTCAATGACGAATGAAAACACATTCAATCCAACCAAGTCTAGAATTCGTGCCTTGCGGTTAGGACCACTAAACAACATGGCTGTAACCTGCCGACACTGCGAAGACCCAGCTTGCGTAGCTGCTTGCCCAAGAGACGCATTACGCCAAGAAGAAGACACAGGTATTATTGTGGTTGACGAAGAAGCATGCGATGGCTGTGCTTGGTGCATCAGCGCATGTCAGTTCGGAGCCATGATGATGCATCCAGACAAAAAAGTAGTGTTTACATGCAACAGCTGCAAAGACCAAACTGATGGACCGCAATGCGTCAAGTGGTGTCCAGAAGAAGCGTTAACTTTTGTCACAGCGCAACAACTAGCTCAGAAATCAAGAATATCCGCAGTGAAGAATCTGTTCCAAGAAGCCAAAGAGAAAAAAGCTGAAAGCAAGTAACAAACGGCAAATCGCATTATAATAATTTTTTTATCTTTTTTTGACTTAAGAGATTTTTTTCAACCCTTTAAGATTGAAACTTTTTCCGTTTATATTTCCATCTTTATTGCAGCTTCTTATACGCTATGGTTAGTAGAAAAAGTAGAACTGAAGTAAAAACTATTAATCCACTGGTTGCCACGTCGAATATTGCTGAGAATAAGATGCCTAACACTGTACTGGACGTGCTGAAACCGACAGCCAATAGGATTGTCTGTCTAAATGACAAATTAAGTTGCAATGCTGAGAGTCCTGGGAGGACAAGGAGTGCGACTACAAGAACTGTTCCGATGACTTTTATGGAGAGAACTATTGTTGTAGCCACTAGCAGGTCAAAAGCAAGAGATAGAGTGCTAGTCGGTATGCCCATTACTCTGGAGTCTTCTTCATCGAAAACCAGCGATAAGAGTTCTCTTCGAAATAATCCCAGGAAAAGCAAGACAAAAACGCCAAGGATAGACACAACCATCAAGTCAACTTCATCTATGGTTAGTATTGAACCGAAAAGGTAACTGAATAGTTCGATGTTGAATCCTTGAGCTATGCTTATCACGATTAGACCAAAAGAGAAACCCAACGCTAGCATGACGGCAATAGCTGAGTCGGATGGCGCTATTTTCTTTCGTCTCATATAGGATATTCCTAAGACTGCAAGCACTGAAACTGCGAGAGCTGACATTAAGGGGTTGATTCCCAAGAATAGCCCTAAGGCTATTCCCCCGAATGCTGTGTGGGCGATTCCGTCGCCTATCATTGCCTCCTTTTTTAGGATTAGGAATAGACCGACTGCGGCACATGTAGCTGCAGCAATAACACCACCCAAAAGGGCGTTTTGGAAAAATCTATAGCTCAACAGGTCTAGTATACTAATGACTATCATTGTTGAAGACTCCGTGGCATTCATGTCTGTGGAATACGAAATGGAAGTGTTCACCATAGGCTCTTTTAAGGAGGGCATTTGGGTCAAGATCAGCGGTTATTTTGGCTAATTCCACTTCTTTGTTGACGCATAATACTTTAGACATTCTGCAGAAGACGGATGTTAGGTCATGTGTTACTATCAGTATGGTGGTTTTTCTTTCGGTGTTCAAATCGCTTAGTTTTTTGTAGAATTTTTCTTGGGTGGATGCGTCGACGCCAACAATCGGTTCATCCAAGAAGATAATTTCGGGGTTTCTTGCTAGTGCTTTGGCTACGAAGACGCGTTGTTTTTGTCCTCCGGACAGCTGTCCGATTCGTTTGTTTGCAGTTTCCGTTAGACCCATGAATGTAATGCTGTCATCTACTGCTGTCCAATCTTCATGGGTAAATCGTCTCGCGATATTTCCTTTCTTAATTCTTCCCAATGAAACTAGTTCTCTTACGGTCAAGGGAAATTTGCTGTCAAAACTTGTGGCATTTTGTGATATGTAGGCTACTTTTTGCCAAGCTGAGAATTCGTCAATGCTATTACCGAATAGTCTTATGGTACCCTTTGTTCGAGGAAGGAAGTTGAGGAGTGATAGGATTAGAGTAGTTTTTCCTCCTCCGTTAGGTCCTACCAAGCCTACATAGTCTCCTTTGTTGATCGTGAAATTAGCGTTTTGAATTACGAGGACTCCAGATCTTGCGATATCAACGTTCTTTAATTCTAGGATGGGTTCTTCCTTTGTTGATGTTTTTTGGTTTTCTGAGTCCATAATGTTTCATCTGTTCAAACGGGATGGGGCGCTCATGCTTCCAAGCCAACTCTTAAGCTTTCTAAATTAAATAATTGTTGTTGAAGGTAGCTTTTTCCGTCGATTTGCCCTGTAATTAGGTACAGTTTCAGGATAGTAACGGAATGACCTGTTTGGGTTTCTAGTTCATTCTTTAGCGTTTGCGCATATCCTTGCGAGTAGACAGGATCTACGTAAACAACATACGTTTCGTGCTGCAGCATTAGGGATATTATATTAGCGATCACGACTGCGCTGGGTTGCTGATCTGCTGAAAGACCTATTACTCCCTGCTGTTTGAACTCGTATCTGTTTGCGAGATATCCAAATGCTGCGTGCGAAACAAATATAGTATTCTTGTGCATAGTAGAAAGAGTTGTTGTATAGTTGACGTCAATTTTTTCAAGGGTGCTTTTGAGGTTTGACCATCTTTCAGTGTAGTGTCTTTCATGAGTAGGGTCTTGCTGAACAAGCGCTACGTAGATTTTTTCTGCTTGCACTTTAGCCATGTGAGGACTTACCCAAGTGTGAGGGTCATAAATCCCATGTTCATTTTCGTTTTCGTGTTCTTGGTTGTTTTCTGCCAGTAGAAGTGGCAGGTTCTCGGTGGTATCTACAATTGCGCGATTTTTTGTTTTGGATATTGCAGGGAATATTTCGGTTTCTATCCAGTGGTCTAATCCTGCGCCATTGTAGACTATAACGTCTGCTTTTTCGGCAGCGGATATGTCTGAAGCGGCAGGTTCCCAAGTGTGGATTTCTGTATTACTGGGAACCAACTGGGTTACTTGCACATGCTCGCCACCAATTTCCTGACTGAAGAACGCTAGTGGGTAAAAAGAGGCAACTACCTGTAGCTTGCCTGTTGGTTGTGTTACTGTGAAAAAGGCGGATGCCACAATAATTAGGATTGCAATTGAGAGTATTGTGGCGATAATTAGCATTTTCTGTTTCTTGTTCATATGTGTAAAATGATTGACTCTTGAGCTTTATTAAGCTTTGCGCCAATATTAATAACTTTAGGAGTTTATCGGAAAGAAATTAATAAAATTTATTAACCAGCACCAATATTTTTATCAACGGTGTCCCAAGTTGACCATCATCAGCCTATCAATACCAGAAACGCTCTTGGAGCAAGTAGACTCCGCCATAGTAGAAAAAGGATTCGCCAGTAGATCTGAAATCACCAGACAAGCTTTGCGGCTATTTCTAAAAGAAGATATCCAAATCGAGAACCTCGAAGGCGAAATAGTCGCCACAGCAACCATAATTTTCAAAGAGAAAGCCGACAGAGACCGCCTACTGGATGCACAACACGTTTACGGCGGACTCGTCTTAACCTTCCTGCACGCCCACATACACGAAGGCTTCTGCCTCGAAGTCATAATACTGAAAGGAGAAGCCCGAACAATAAGAAAATTTGTAGACGAACTCAGAACAAACGAACAAATAACCCAAATAAACATCGCAGTACTTGCCCAATTATAACTAAGCAGACCTCATATCAATTATGTGTAATTCTTTGGCCAAAAAGCCAATAATGGAGGCGCTTGCTTCCCTTAATCTGAGGAGGACTGTGGTCGTATACAAGGCTAAGAGCACATTAAGACTCTGATTAAGCTGTTTTGTAACCAACATTCTCGAACGAAGCATAAGTAAAATCGAAGATGTAATGGTTTAGAATGCGTGTAATATTATATTGGTTCTGAATTTCGGAACCCATTAACTTAATATAGTTTTCATCTGCCTAAATAATCCACAAACATGGAGGAAAGAAGTGTTTGCACGGTTACGCCGGAAAAGTTCTTATTGTTGATTTAAACACGGGAAAAACTCGGGTTGAGCCCTTAAAAATGGATTACGCCAAGAAGTACGTTGGCGGAATTGGCTTAGGCATGCGACTCTGGCTGGATTATTCCGAAAAAGGCGTTGATCCCCTAAGCCCAGATAACCCACTAATTCTAGCGATTGGTCCAATATCAGGAACCATTTTCCCTACAGCTGGAAATGGTCACGCATTTGTAGCAAAATCACCAGCCACACTCGGCATCGGAGAAGCGGTGGCCCATGGAACATTTGGTTCAGAACTTAAGCGCGCGGGATACGACGCAATCATCCTCGAAGGCAAAGCAGAAAAACCCGTTTACCTCTGGATAGACGACGACTCAATACAGTTGCTAGATGCAGCTCACCTCATAGGCAAATCACCCTCCGAAACCGAAGAAATCATAAAAGACGATCTAGGAGACTATTATGTTCGCATCGCATCCATAGGCCCTGCCGGAGAGAAGCTCTCAAAAATCGCTTGTATAATAAACGAGAAAACCCGTGCTGCAGGAAGGACTGGAATGGGCGCAGTAATGGGTTCAAAAAACCTCAAAGCCATCGCCGTCCGCGGAACTAGCGACATTGTTCCAGCGAAACCCGACGAGTTCATGGAAATGGTAAAGGAATTCCATGAAAGGATGAAAGGCCCAGCGACACGAAAATATAGAACGCTAGGAACCCCAGAAAACGTCTTGGTCCATAACGCATTATATTGCATGCCGACGCGGAACTATAATAACGCGCATTTTGAAGAAGCTGAAAAAGTGAGTGGTGAACTCGTAAATGAAAAATTTGTTGCGAAAATCATAGGATGTAGTAGTTGTGCTATGCGCTGCGAACATGAAGTTGTAGTTCCAGAAGGACCTTACAAAGGCACCATGACCCGAATCGAATATGAAACACTATGGGCAATGGGACCTTACTGCGGAATAAACCGCTTGGATACCATAATGAAAGGTATGGAACTAGCCAACTACTATGGCATGGATGCAATAAGCGCTGGAGTCATCGTCGGCTTCACAATGGACTGTTACGAAAACGGCATCCTATCAAAAAAAGACCTAGACGGAATAGAAGCTAACTTTGGCAACTCCGAAGCACTGCTCCAAATTCTCGAAAAAATGGGGAAACGTGAAGGCATCGGGGATATACTCGCTGACGGCGTAAGAATCGCAGCAGAAAAAATTGGAAAAGGCGCAGAAAAACTCGCCCAGCACATTAAAGGCCTAGAAGTGACAGGTTACGATCTAAGATGTCTCAAAACAGCAGCTTTAGGCTTCGCTGTTTCCTTCCGAGGGGCAGACCACAATAGACACGGGGCATACGCTTTTGATGTCAAAGGCAAAGTAGACCGCCTAAAAGCTGAAAAAGGTAGAGGCAAAATGGTCCGAGACATGGAAAACCTATATGCACTAATCGACTCATTCATCGTGTGCAAGTTCTCACGCGGCACTTACTACAAGGGTCTAGCCGATATGGCTAAGCTGTACAATTTAGTGACAGGGATCGAAATGACAGCTGAAGAACTTGACAAATCAGGTGCACGAATAAACACGGTTGCCAGACTAATCAACATAAGAGAGGGCTTGGGCAGGAAAGATGACACTTTACCTTGGAAAGTTATGAATATGCCTATTCCTGACGAAGGACCTGTTAAAGGAGCCGTAGTAACGCAGAAAGAATTGGATTTGCTTTTGGATGACTACTACAGTTCCCGCGGGTGGACGCAAGAAGGCGTTCCCACAGTTAATACGCTTGAAGAGTTAGACATGGAAGGTTTGGCGAAAATTGTCAAAGGCAGACAGGAGGCTTGAGAAGCGATGGTAAAAATTCATGAACGCAAATTCGTTTCGGCGGATCCTGAAAAATGCGTGGGCTGTCAAATCTGTGAATATATATGTTCATGGACAAAGGAAAAAGGGTTCAACCCGCTGAAATCACGCATACGTGTGGTGCGTGTAAACCAACTAGTAAACATGGCTGTCACCTGTAGGCGCTGTGAAGACCCGCCATGTGTTGCTGCTTGTCCGCGTGACGCTTTGACCCAATCAGAAGAAACAGGAACCATAATGCTAGACATGGACAAGTGTAATGGCTGCGGATGGTGCATTGAAGCCTGTGACTATGGTGCTATAATGTTACATCCAGAAACAAAAGTCGTTCACGTTTGCGACCTTTGCAAAGATGAAGGAGAACCACAATGCATCAAATGGTGCCCGGAAGAAGCCTTAACGCTGGTGACAAGTGACGTGCTGGCTCAGAAAGCAAGAATCTCCGCTGTAAAGAAACTTTTCCAAGAAGCAAAGAAAAAGAAGTAAGCAAAAAGAGCTTTTTCTTAACCTCTTTCTTCAATCTATTTCACGTAGAAGTTTTCTCAATACAGTTACAACTTTCTTAGCAACATCTTGCGTTATCGGTGTTAAACCTTCCCCGAAATCTGTGTTCTCGGGCTCAATCAATAGCAGAGCGATTTTTGTCTTTATCATCTTTGCAATATACTCACAGAATATGCGGAGGGGTAAAACGTGAGTAGTAATTGCTGGAAAATCCGAAACCTGTTCGGGATAGATGAGGCGGATTTCACCAGGTTTCAGCCCAAGAATCGCAGCGTCGATAAGGAGCACGTGGCTCGGTTTGATGTCCACTATTTCCTGCATGAAGCTTTCGGGAACAGTCTCGCATTCAAGCAAGCTGACTTTGTCTGAAACTCTTTCTTCTAAATCCTGAACGATTTTTACACCCACAAAATCGTCCCTACGAATAGGATTTCCAATACCTGCTACTACTACCCTTTCAGCATCTGCAAACCACTTTTCAAGTGCGGCATGAATGTTATACTCACTCTTAACCAAGATTAAGCGCCAACAAGAGATAGAGTAAGAAAAAGGAAAGAAAAGGTTTACCGCTGCAGAGTTTGTAACAGGTTTTTCTGGCTGTCATAAACTTTTAGGGTTAGTGGCATTTGCCCAACTGCAACATGCGTTGCGCAGGCAAAGCATGGGTCGTATGCCCTAAAAGCCATTTCCACCTTGTTAAGCACGCCTTGGTCAACCTTTCCGTTGTGGATGAGGCCCTTAGCTGCATCACGTATGGACATGCCGATTGCGGGGTAATTGTTAGTGGTAGCCACGATCAGGTTCACATCTTTAATCAATGCATTCTTGTCCAGTACATAATGATGATATAGTGTTCCCCGTGCAGCTTCAACTACACCCACGCCTTCGCCAGGTTCTCCAGGTTTGTTGCGAATGTTTGTGCTAGTTATCTCAGGGTCTCTAGCCAATTCAACGGTACGTTCAGCAGCGTAGAGCAGCTCAATCAACCTTGCCCAATGGAAGGCTAAGGTACCATGCACTGGTTTGCCTAAGGTTTTGTACATTACTTCATATTCAGCTTGCGCAAACGGGGTCGCCATGCCATCAGAAGCGTTAAGTCGCCCAAGCGGACCAACACGGTAGACTCCGTTGTCTTTACCATAGAACTGACCTTTCCAGCCTACTTTCTTCAAGAACGGGAATTTCGAGTAGGTCCATGGTTCGACGTGTTCGCCAATATGTGCTAGGTAGTCTTTAGGTTCGAACTTTAAGAATTCATCACCGTTAGGATCAACTACTCTGATTTTACCATCATAAAAATTAACTTTGTTATTCTCGTCCATTAAACCCATATAGTAAGTCTTCATCGTATAAGCATCACTTTTGATAAGATCTAGGTATGCACTATTTCCAAGTACTATGTCATGGAAAAGTTTTAAACTAAATTTGGCGAATTCCACAGAAGAAACAGCCATCTTCTCAATTTCTTGTCTGTCCTCTTCGCTTAGCGCCTTTGATATGCCGCCAGGCAAACCACAAACTGGATGAGTAGCTTTGCCGCCGAGAATCGCAGTGATTTTCTGTCCGTAAGCTCTATGCTTAATGACCTCTTTTGCCACGTCCAAACCTGCTTTTTCTATAACGCCCAAGATATTTCGTTTTTCTGGTGGCGCGTCAGGACCAACTACGAAGTCGGGTCCGCCTAAATAGTAAAAATGCAGTATGTGGTCGTAGATGTAGTATGCTGAGTACATAAGTTCTCGGAGTTTCTTTGCGGCTGATGGTGGTTCAACTTTGAACGCGTTGTCTAAGGCTTTGACTGACGCGAAGTGGTGCGCGACAGGACAGACTCCGCATATTCTTGTCGTTAGCTGGGGCATCAGTTCAGCACGTCTTCCTTCGCAGAATTTCTCGAAGCCTCTAAGTTCAGGGATTTTTAGGTATGCATTTTCAACTTCGCCTGCGTCGTTGAGGAATATGGAAATATTTCCGTGTCCTTCAAGTCGCGTGATCGGGTTTATGCTTATTTCTTTCATTTCTTCATCACCTTTCTATTAAGAATTGAAGCTGGTAAAGAGTACATGTAGAAAGTGCCTACAGGGTCTACTATCTGGCTCATCAACTTTTCAACAGCCTCGGGCGATAAATCCTGCTCGTCATACCCAAGTACTGAAGCCAAAGCAGAGATCATTCCAGCACCTAATTCAGGCATGTTTGGGCCAGGTCCACCACAGCCTGTACAAGGCATGTCAACGTTTAAGCATTGGGCGCCACAGCCGCTGCGAGTTGCTGGTCCCATACAGAGTATACCTTGCTCAAGCAGGCATTTTTCCGGGTCAGGCACTTTCTCGTATACTCGGTAGAGCTTAGTGATTTTTTTATTCTCTCTTGTTCTGGGGCATTCGTCGCAAACAGCTTTCAAGGGTGCGAGAACTGAACCTTTCGGCGGCAATGCGTTCTTTGCTATTGCGTCAATGGCTTCGGATATGAGCTTAACGGGTGGTGGACAACCAGGCAGATAATAGTCTACGTCCACCGTCTGCGCTAAAGTTTTAACCGTATCGTAGAATTCTGGAATATCCAGTGTGCCTTCTTTCACTTTAGTCTCAGTTTTAGGAACAATTCCTTCTGGATTAACAACTGACTTCTCTTTCAGATAGACAAGCTCGAGGATTTCTTTGCTATTGTGTAGATTAGCCAGGCCAGGTATGCAACCTTCATGAGCACAAGAACCAAAGGCAACAAGTGTTTTAGATTTTTGCCGTAGTAGTTTTGCAATGTGTTCTTGTTCCGAGTTTCGAATTGACCCGTTGAAAAAGGTGATGTCGATGTGCTTGTCAGGCATATTTTCTACGTCACTGTATTTTACGTCAATGGCTACGGGCCAGAACACGATGTCTGCTATTTGCACTACGTCAAGGATTTTCTCATTTATATCTAAAACGGCTATTTCACAGCCGCCGCAACTTGCAGCCCAGTAAAAGGCTATTTTCAGCTTATTTTCACTCATTTCTTAATTTACTCCTTTAATTACCTGTAAAATTTTTGAGGTGCCGACTCTGAGCTCGTTGAAAGCGAGTTCTTCAGGAGTCATATCCAAAGCTAACCCGAGCAGCTGCGGGTAATGCAAAACCGGTATTCCATATGTTTCGCTGAACATTCTTTCTATGCGCAGCTCATTTGTGTCGAACATTATGTGGCAGAACGGACAAATCGTAATTAAGGCTTGCGCTTCTACCCTTTTGACGTTGTTTAGTTTGTCTCGGGCAAGCTGCAAAGCTACCTTGTCGCTTACACCAACGCTTGGTGCGCCACAGCATTCTGTCTCGTCGGCATAATCTAGGCAAGTGGCCCCTGTTGCTTCAATGAGCTTCTTCAGGGTTTGTGGGTCTTCCGGCTCATCAAAACCTATGACTGCCCTTGGTCTCAGGAGGTGACAACCAACATGTTCAGCCACGTTGAGCATTGTGAGCGGGTTTATTATGGTGTTCTTAATTTTTTCCAAGCCTACATCCTCCATGAGCACTTGAAGTATATGTTTGGTTTCCACGCTGCCTTTGAGCTCCAAACCTGATTTTTGCAGATGACTGTTGATTTGCTCTCTTAATGCTTTATCTTCCTTTAAAGTCTTGTTGACTTTCTTCAGGGTTCCAGCGCAGCCTGGACATAGGGTAAGAATTCTTAAGCCTGTCTTTTCGGCTAATGCGAGGTTCCTTGCTGCAAGGATAAGCATGGTTTCGTGACTCACCGGGTCCAACGGGAGACCGCAACAATTGAATTCAGGCATTTCAACAAGTTCCACATCCAGCTTTGCAAGGACTTTGCGCGCAGAAATTTCGTAGGATGATACTCGATAGGGAACTGCGCAACCCAAGAAAATAAGGTATTTACAGCTCACGCTTGCTCGACTTCCTTTTCGCTGTTTTCTATGAACCTGACGCCTTCGAGCGATTTGCGTATGTTTTCAGGGTTGCTTTTTGGAAGCGGTGGCAGACCTTGAGTTTCTCGTTTTTTTATTCTCAGCTCTGGAATCTTGTAAGCGTAACCTGAATCAAGTATACATACAGTTTGGTCTTTGAAAACTTGGGGCACAAAGCCTTTTTCTGCCGCTAGATTTCTCAGCACTCGGATTACGCTTGCGACTTCCACGCCTTGGGGGCAGCGATCTGTGCAAGTGAAGCATGCAGCACACAACCATAGGGTTTCGCTGTTGAGTACGCGTTCTTTTAAACCAAGTTGCGCCATGCGGATTATGGTACGTGGTCTGTAATTGTCGCTGAATCTTGCAACGGGACAGTCACTGGTGCATGTTCCGCACTGAAAGCATCTTAGAAGTTTTTCGCCGCCGTGCATCCGCGTAAGTTCATACTTGAACTTTGGATCTATTTCGGAAGCTTTTATTGGCTTTTTGGAGGTTGCTATCTCCGTCACTCGAATTCACCTTGGGCAACAATTCGATAAATGCCCTGTGCGTGCATAAATACTCAGAAAGTCCATATCAACTACATAAAGTTTCAGTCATTCTTACAGTAATTTCTCCATATTAAATAAGCGAATTCGAAATCTTTCTATCCTAGAAAAAGAAGATGTCTGTGTCTTCACTTGCAATAACTCCGATTTCAACATTCCCCCTAAAGGCGACACTCAGATTCACTAGTTTGAAGCTATCTGGAGTTAAAGCAGTAGCAGTTGTCATTCCTTTGGGAGGTTAGCTAATTTGCCTATTAAGAAGAAAGCGAGGTGGAGCTACTTATTTCCATTTTCGGCAGTTTGTTATCGGATTTTTTCGTCTATTAGTTTGCCTTCTGAGTCTTTGAGCTGTATTTCTAAAGGCATTTTTCCGACGGCGTGGGTTGCGCAGCTTAGACAAGGATCAAACGCACGTATGACCGCTTCAACTCTGTTAAGCATGCCTTCTTTGAGTTTTTTCGAATTTACGTATTTCTTGGCGACTTGCGTTACGGCTTTGTTGTAAGCGAGGTTATTGTGTTCAGTGGCGATTATCATGTTGCACTGTTTTATAATTCCATCTTGGTCAACCTTGTAATGGTGAATCAATGTTCCTCTTGGCGCTTCGGCGACTCCAATTCCTTCGTAATCGTTGACGAAAGCTTTGGCTTGAACACGTTCCTCGAGAATTTCTGGGTTTTGAAGAAGGTTTTTAGAGTTTTCGATGCAGGTGAGAATCTCTATTAGCCGCGCATAATGGTACATGAAAGTGCTTTGGACTACTCCATTTTTGCCGAGTTTCTTGAATTCTTTGAGTTCTTTATCTGCGAGTGGTGTGCCACAATATGAAGCTACGTTCAGCCTAGCTAATGGACCGACCCTGTAGATTCCATCTGGATAGCCTAAGGGCTTGTAGTAGGGGAACTTCATGTAAGACCATGGTTCAACAGCTTCACCTATGTAATCTTGATATTTCGCCGGGTCAAGCTGGTCAGCAACGATTTTGCCGTCTTGATCAACGATGCGTATCTTGCCGCTATACATTTCCAGTCCGCCAGTGGCCGTAACCAAACCCATGTAGTACGTGGCGAAGTTACCAAAGTTCTGGATTTCTTCAGCGAAACCTTCCAAGAGGTCTTTGAACATTGAAAGCGTCTTGAGCGTGATGCCCAACGCTTCGGGCAAATTCGATAATAGATAATCAGCTTTGTTCTTCGGAAGAGGCCAATGTACGCCACCAGGCAGAATCCAGTCGCTGGAATGAATTCTTTTTCCTGCCACTTTCTCTATGATTTCCTGGCCAAACTTCCGCAATTTAATTCCCTGCAAAGCCAAGTCAGGCTGCTTCTCTATTAAACTGAAAATGTTTCTTTCTGCGGGGTCTGCATCCATCCCTAAAAGCAAGTCTGGAGACGAGAGATGGAAGAAGTTCAGTGCATGCGACTGAATCATTTGTCCCATATGTATTAGACGGCGTAGTAGGATAGCGGTTTTAGGAGGGTTAACTCCAACTATTTCGTCACATGCCTTCGCTGAAGCCAGTAAGTGACTTACGGGGCAAATTCCGCAGGACCTTGCAGTTATGCTTGGCATTTCGTAGAATGGTCTACCTTCACAGAACTTTTCGAATCCTCTGAAGTCAACCACGTGGAATCGTGCTTCCTTGACGGTTTCATCCTTTCCCAGGTGGATTGTTACTTTAGCATGTCCCTCTATTCTGGTAATTGGGCTAATCATGATTTCTTTGCGCATTTTATCTTCCTCAACCATATTTTGATCTACCTTCCATGTTAGGTGTTCTTCCAGCCAACAACTCAGTAACTACATAGTTGATTATTGCAGGGGAAGGAGGACAACCTGGGATAAAATGGTCTACTTTAACCAGTTGGTGTAGTGGACGTACTTTCTTTAGTAGTTTTGGGACGTTAGTGGGAATCTGAGCTTTTCCGTTAGAGTTTTCCACGTAAGCTTTTTCCAGGGCAAGTTGATCGCTATCTCTCCAGGCGTTTCTTAGGGCGGTAACGTTGCCTGTAACTGCGCAGTCACCTAGCGAAATCAGGATTTTAGTTTGTGCTCTTGCTTCTTCTAAGAGGCGGTGCTGTTCTTCATTTGCTACTGCACCTTCGATTAAAGTTACATCAACGTTTTCGGGGAAGGTTTTTACATCAATTAAAGGACTGTAGACAATCTTGATTTTCCTAAGTAGTTCAAGCAGCGATTCATCTTGGTCTAGAAACGACATGTGACAACCTGAACAACCACTAAGCCAAATTGTCGCAACTCTGATTTTCTCTATTGTTGTCATTTTTGTCGTCTCCTTTCTTTGATAAACTCGGCAATTTCCTTGTTCTTGGTGTGAGCTACAGGTTCACCTTCAATGTAAATGGCGCCAACTGGACAGATTTTTGCGCATTTTCGACATGCTGTACAAGAACAAGAGTTAATCCACTTGTTATCAAGATCCATTATAATCTGAGAATCTTTTCCTCGTTGCTTCAAATCTAGTGTATGAACGCCTTCTATTTCGTCGCAAACCCTTATGCAGCGGGTACATAATATGCATCTGTTTCGGTCAATGACCAAGAAATCATGAGTTGAGTCAATCTCCTCTTTGGTAAAGGTCCGCTCAAACATGGTGTGGTCAACACCTAGTTGATTCGCCAAGCTTTGCAATTCGCAGTGGTCGTTGGCAACACACACTGAACAAATATGAGTTCTCTCGGAAAGCAATAATTGAACTGTCATCTTGCGATACCTCTTAAGCAACTCTGATCTTGTCGTGACTTCCATGCCAGGGCTAACAGGTGTCGCACAAGCCGGGAATAGTTTGGGTGACCCCATTATCTCGACTAAGCATAATCGACATCCTCCATAACTGTTTAACCCCTCCAAATTGCAGAGCGTTGGAATGTTAATGCCATTGTCTTTAGCTGCTTTCAGAATCATCGTTCCCTCTGGGACTTCGATTTCAATGCTGTCTATTTTCAGCTTAACAACCAAGATGCTCATTTTAAACCCTCCTTTTTGTTTTTAAAACATCTACCCGCCTGACAAGTCTTCTTAATAATATGCTGAATGTACTCGTCTTTGAAGTACCGAAGTGTAGTGATAATCGGATTGGGCGCAGTTTGCCCGAGACCACAAAGACTGGCATCCCTTATGTAACCGCTGGATTTCTCTAATGCGGTTAAGTCTTCCAGTCTTCCGTTTCCCTGCGCGATACCTTCAAAAATTTCCTTTACCCTTGCTAGACCCACTCGACAAGGCGTACATTTGCCACACGACTCATCTACACAAAACTCTGTGAAGAACTTAGCAGTATCTACCATGCAGGAGCAGTCATCAAGAACGACGATTCCCCCAGACCCCATTATAGCTCCCGCTCTTTTTAGAGACTCGTAATCTATAGGTTGGTCCAGAAGAGTTTCAGGCAGACATCCGCCTGAGGGTCCACCGATCAACACCGCCTTAAACTTCTTCCCTTCCTGTACCCCTCCACCTATGTCAAAAACAACTTCTCTGAGTGTAGTTCCCATAGGAACCTCTATAAGTCCAGGGTTCTTGACTTTTCCCGTTAAAGAGAAACATTTTGTTCCTGTACATTTAGTTGTGCCAACTTTAGAAAACCATAACCCTCCATTCTGAACTATTAAAGGAATGTTCGCTAACGTCTCCACATTCTGAATAAGCGTAGGTTTTCCCCACAATCCCGAATTTGCTGGATAAGGTGGACGCGGACGAGGCATAGCTCTTTTGCCTTCAACAGATGCAAGTATTGCCGTTTCTTCTCCAGCCACAAAAGCTCCTGCACCCAATCTAAGTTCAACATTAAATTTAAAGGGAGTCTCAAGAATGCCATCACCCAGAAGCGACATTGATCTTGATTGGGTGATGGCTCTCTGCAAAGTCTGTATTGCTAGAGGATACTCGGCTCTTATGTAAATGTAACCTTTTTCTGCACCTATAGCGTATGCAGCTATTACCATCCCTTCAAGGATTGCGTGGGGATCGGCTTCGGCTAGGGTTCGGTTGGCAAAGACACCCGGATCTCCCTCGTCCAAGTTGGCTACTATATATTTGGGCGAGCCATGGGATCTTGCGACAAGGCTCCATTTTTGCCCAGTCGGGAACCCGGCACCTCCACGTCCTCTGAGACCGCTGCTGAGAACTTCGTAAATAACGCCTTGTGGAGTCATTGTAGCTAGGCATTTGACGAGTGCAGCGTATCCGCCCATTGCGATGTAATCTTGAATTCTTGAAGGGTTGATCCTACCGGCGTTTTTGAGAACCAGTCTTTTCTGTTTTTTGAAAGAAGCCGGGCTTTTGTACAACATCTCCTTGACAGGTAAGCCCAAAACGATGTGTTCCTGAACTATTATCCGTGCTTTCTCAGGGGTAACACTCTCGTATAATGCAGGTCGTGAACGGTCTGCAGTGTCAACTATGACTGCGGGACCAACCGAGCAAGTACCGAAGCATCCTGTTTTGGCAACTTTGCATTCCCTTTCAACTCCAAATTCTTTCACTGCGTCTTCAAACGCTTGTAAAACCTTTAGAGCTCCAAAAGGGATGCATCCACTTGAGCAACATACATTTATCCTGTACTTATAAGCTCTCTGAAAATCCAATTCATGTTCAGCAATTGTCTGCAGGTCAGCAAGTTTCAACAAGTTCACCTCTTAGCACTCGTTTGATTCTTTTAATTACAAGCTCTTTTGTTGCTTTCCCAATGACTTCATCATCTACAACAACAACTGGTGACATTGCACAGGCTCCAATGCACCGAGTGACAAAAAGCGAAAGTCTTCCATCAGGCGTGGTTTCTCCTCTTTTAATGTTGAATTCGCGTTCGATAGCTTGTATGATTTCTTCAACACCTTTCACGTAACAAGCAGTTCCAAGACAACCTGTAACTATGTGCTCACCTGGCTTTTCCAAGTTAAAGAAACTGTAGAATGTTGCAACACCGAAAACGTGACTTGGGGGGAGATGAAGCGATTGGGAAAGATCCATCAAGAGTTCTTTGTCAAGATATCCGTAGATTCCTTGGGCTTTATGAAGTATTTCTAAAAGCGCGCTCGCATCATAGTTGAATTCTTTCAATTTTTTTTCTAATAATAAGCGGCGATTATCATCTTTGGACAAAAATAAACTCCTCCAACACTGGGGTCTCCATTTCTAAGTCTCACCCAGATCTCTCTGCGTGAGATACTCGAAATCTTAGCTATATAAGTTAGAGCCTGCAAAACCTTATCTTTAGTCGTAAAAAGTGGTAGTCTTATATGATTGAAGACCTTTCAATTATTCTCTTAAGGGAAATATGCGCCAACTCGCTCAGTTTATAAAATAAACTTTCAATTATCGCTATTTATAGAAAACATTAAAAGTTCCAATTGTGAATTACTTCAAATAATCTATCTGCTAATAGTAATTTAGGGAGGTTAAATATGCGCATAATCTTGAAGGAAGACTTTGAAAAATTTGTTGATTCATTAATTAAAGATGACTCATTGAATGTTATAGGGGTTAAATCGAAAGGTGAAAAATTCGCTTTTGGACATCTTGATTCTGCTGGCGAATTACGACTTGATTATGACGTGACTATTCTGCCTCCAAAGAAGTATTTCTTTCCTCAGCGGGAGACTTTGGTTACTTATGATGTGGCTAACGGATTTGCTGCGAAGGATCCTGCCGACCTGAAACCCACAGTAATCCTTGGTGTTCACCCCTATGACATTGTAGCTTTGCTTCATATGGATGAGATTTTTAGAGAAACCAAATCAGATCCTTACTATTTTGAAAAGAGAAAGTCATCCATCATCATTGGCGTTAACATCCAAAATATGTCCGAACGGTGTTTTGCGCCACAGATGGGCTGTGCTACAATTGACCATGGCTACGATTTGATGCTAACTGATCTTGGCAACAGGTACGCCATCAATATTGGTTCCCAGAAGGGAGAGCAACTTCTAGATAAGTATGCCAAGAACGTTACAGATGCTCTTGCAAGGGATGTTCAGCTAGTAGGTCAGAAAAAGCAGGAAATTATGAATATGTCCAAGCAGAAATTCGACTTTTCAACAGAGCTGATTCCTGAAATGTTGAGCAAGACTTATGGGCAAAGCGGTTTTTGGGAGAAACACTCCGAAAAATGCTTAGCTTGTGGTTCTTGTGTTCTGGTGTGTCCCACCTGCTATTGTTTTGACGTTAAGGATGATCCTCACTTATCGCTTGAACGCGGAGAGAGAATTAGAACATGGGATGGTTGCCTGCTAGAAGATTTTGCCAAAATTGCTTCAGGAGAAAACTTCCGTCCAACGAGACCAACAAGATACCGCCACAGATACTTCAAAAAAGGAAAATATCTGTTCGACCGATTTGGTTTTGTTTCTTGTGTTGGTTGTGGTCGATGTTCTTCAAACTGTTTACCAGACATAGCTAACCCAGTAGCTCTACTCAACGATATGCACAAAGAAGTCCTTAATATGGGAGTACAGATAGACGCGCCAGTTGAGCCTGAAGTGAGCATTGAGACCGAAGGAAACATAAATTACGTTCCGAAGTTGGCAACAATTGTTAATAAAGTACCCATGACCACTAACGAAATGTTGTTCGAAATAAAATTGGACGACGGGTCCATACTGAATCAAATGCCGGGTCAGTTTGTTCAAGTTTCCGTTTTCGGCGTAGGTGAAGCACCAATTTCTGTGTCGTCATCTCCAACCAAGAAGGGCACTTTTCAACTTTGCGTGCGCAAAATAGGCAATGTAACTACTAGGTTACATATGCTTAATGTGGGAGACAAAATTGGCATTAGAGGTCCGTTTGGACACGGATTTGACACAGAATTCTTGAAAGGCAAAGATCTGCTGTTTGTTGCAGGCGGTCTAGGCATTGCACCTTTAAGGTCATTATTTAATTACGTTTTGGACAACAGAGCGGACTACGGCCGCGTTATTCTTCTCTACGGCTGCAAAGAACCACGTGAATTGCTTTTCGGCGATGAAATGGTTGCACTTGAAAAGAGAGATGACGTCGAATACAAGCCTACAGTTGATTGGTGTCCTGAAAATGAGCTTTGGACAGGCAACATAGGTGTAATTACAACTTTGATTCCTCAAGTCAATTTTGACCCAGAAAAAATATATGCAATTGTAGTTGGTCCACCAATCATGTACAAATTCGTCATAGCAGACCTTAAAAAACGAAATGTTCCAGACGACCACATAATTCTCTCTCTTGAAAGGAGAATGAAATGCGGAGTTGGAAAATGCGGTCACTGCCAAATCAATCAAATATACGTGTGCAAAGATGGACCAGTGTTTAATTATTCAAATATTAAGGGAGTACCGGAGGCATTATAATGAAACCAAAAGTTGCTTTCTTTGACTTTGCAGGCTGCGAAGGTGACCAACTGCAAGTGGCAAACTTGGAAGAAGAAATTTTAGACCTTCTAGGTCAAGTTGAAGTTGTGAGTTTCAGAGAAGTTATGAAGGAACACAGTAACAACTACGACATAGCGTTCGTCGAAGGGTCGTGTACTAGACTACAAGATGAAGATCGACTGAAACAAATCAGGGAGAACGCTAAAGTAGTTGTCGCCATCGGCTCGTGCGCCACAATCGGTGGCATTAACTCGTTGAAAAATTATCAGGATTTGGAAGATGTTAGGAGAACCGTTTACGGCGACAAAGCCAAGTTGTTTGACACTTATGCAGCAAGACCTATAGATGCAGTGATACCTGTGGATGCTTACGTCCACGGATGTCCAATGAATAGAGAAGAATTTCTTGATGTAGTGAAGTCACTTCTGCTGGGAAAGAAGCCAGAAATCCCTAACTATCCAGTTTGCGTTGAATGTAAGAAAAACGAGAACATATGTGCCTTTGAAAGAGGAGAATTCTGCATTGGCCCCGTCACTAGAGCAGGATGCAACTCTTGCTGCGTTAACGAAGGCACCAAATGCTGGGGATGCAGGGGCTTAGTGGATAATCCTAACGAAAACTCCCAGAAAGAAGTTTTGATAAAATACGGTCTCACGGTTGATGATGCAATTAAAAAGTTTAGGTTATATTTCGGTTGGCAGGAGAGAAAAAGATAATGTCAAATAAGAATTTTAATGTTGAAGTAAACCATGTGACACGCGTTGAAGGTCACGGAAACATCTACGTAAATGTAAGAAATGGAACTCTAGAGCGATGTGAATGGAACATTCCTGAAGCGCCACGCTTCTTTGAAGCTATGGTTGTAGGTCGCAACTGGAGTGAGTTGCACCATATAACTTCTCGAATCTGTGGTATCTGCTCAATAGGGCACACACTTGCGTCATTAAAAGCTACTGAGGCAGCGATGGGCATAACAATAAGCAATCAAGACCTCAAGCTTAGAAAACTGGCATTACACGCAGAGAACCTGCAAAGTCACATTTTGCACCTCGGCTTTCTAGTTCTTCCCGACTTGATGGGCGTTGGGTCAGTGATTCCGCTTGCTTCTTCTAATCCCGAAGAAGTCAAAATCGTTTTATACTTGCATAGACTTGCGAACGAAATGTCCAACATGCTCTGCGGCAGAACAACACATCCTCAAAGGTTGATACCAGGAGGCTTCTCCAAGATTCCATC
>SMYP01000175.1 GCA_007050895.1 Candidatus Bathyarchaeota archaeon
ATGACAGACTACGTATTCTTCGCTATCATCTCTTAAAAAGCGTTATGTTTCTTTGGGGAATACTTGCATTGTTTCTTGGATGAATTCGCAGTTTTTTATGAGGAACAGATGGCTTCTACAGTTGCAGTCGGAACAGCCGAAACCCGCTACTGGCTCACTTTTTCGGCTAAGACCTTTTGCGATCTTGCACTCTTCTGCTTTATCGCCTTCCTTAAGGAACACTTTGATGACTTTTGATGCAGGGTTGTCGATCAAGTAGTCAATATGCCAAAACTTTCTTTTCTCACTCCTAAGATGCCGTTTTATACGCTGTTCCATGTTGATTTGTGCAGAACCAACATAAGCATACAAACCTTTCGCAAAAGCCATCTCGCCCAAGGCACCCACATAAACCTTGATATCGCTGCTCACTTGGACCACTAAAACGTAAATACCCTTGAACCCCTTTTTCACGCTCCCCTTGATTTCACCCAAATCACCCATCTCAACAGTCCTTTTACTTTCTCAACTGATAAGAAATTTTCCATGAAATATCAAGAGGACGAGTTTCCACAGTGCCCACAATATACTGACATATTTACCGGATATCAAATCCCACTATTGGCTCTATACAGAAATCTGTAGGAGGAGGCCTAAGCGATGGCGTTTCTCTTTACGTGGTAATTATTTCTTTAAATAACGGAGTGAAGGCGCTTTTTCATGGGTTAAAGTGTATGGATTGGAGGTTATTTTCAAAAAAGCTTTAAGCCTTATATGATGAACTTATGACTACGAAACTCTAATAGTGGTTCGGTTTGTCTTCACCATATCATTATATGCAGCTTCCAAGGGAAGTCATTGTTGGAAACGGCGTCCTTACACGCATTACTGAAGTAGTGCAAAGGTTGGGAGTAGCCGGTTCAGCCCTGATAGTCGCGGGACCGAAAAGTTGTGAGGTTGCGGGAAAACATGTTCGCTACCTTCTCCAGCAAAAAGGTATGAACGTAGACACACTCCTTGTTAAAACCGCAACCAGCCAAGACATTCAGGCGGTTGAAGAACGAATCCAAGAGTGGCAGCCGCGAGTCATTATAGGCGTTGGTGGCGGAACAAAAATTGACGCTGCAAAACTAAGCGCTTCACACCAGGACTTACCATTCATCAGCGTACCCACAACCTTATCCCACGATGGGATAGCGAGCCCACTTGCTTCTGTTAAGGGACTCGATAAACCCTACTCCGTCATGGCACAATCGCCTCTTGCCATAATAGCAGACACCGACATAATCGCGCGGGCTCCATGGCGCTCCGCCATAAGTGGTTGCGGCGATGCAATTGCCAAGTTCACAGCCGTAAAAGATTGGCAGCTGGCACACGAGGAAAAAGGAGAATACTACGGCGAATACGCAGCTAGCCTTGCATTAATGAGCGCAAAACTGGTAATCGCAAATGCCAAGCTGATCAAACCTGGAAACGATGAAGGCCTGCGAGTTCTTCTTGAAGCGTTAGTAAGCTGCGGTGTCGCCATGAGTATAGCTGGAAGTAGCCGTCCCTGCAGTGGCTCAGAACACCTTTTCAGTCACGCTCTCGATATGGTCAAATGCCCCCACGCTATGCATGGTGAACAATGCGGTGTAGGTTCAATCTTATCCGCTTACCTTCACAATGCAAAGTGGAAACGAATCAGAGATGGTCTCAAGCAGATAGGTGCGCCGACAACCGCGTGTGAGTTGGGTGTGACAGACGAAGATTTAGTTAAAGCTTTGGAAATAGCCCCGACAATACGCCCTGAGAGGTATACAATCTTGCATAAACTGAACTTGGACTATGAAGCCTGCGAAAAAGCCGCAAAAGAAACGGGAGTAATCAGCTAAGCTTTCTTGCTCTTAGCCGAGCTTTTGACCTTGGACTTCGGTTTTGCTTTTGATTTGGCCTT
>SMYP01000001.1 GCA_007050895.1 Candidatus Bathyarchaeota archaeon
CAATGTAGCTTGTTCCTTCTGATTTTTCCTTGCAGTAAAACAAGGAAGCCAAATATAAAGGCTTTCACTTTTCTGGGACCATTATGCTCAAAAAAGAATGCAACTTTCATATAAAGTACTGAATACCGCACGGCCAATCTCGCTATAGTTCTGATTGTATTTCGACTTGGAATCACCAAAAAAAGAAGGAGAAAAATAATTACCTTTCTGTTATCTTCAAGACAACTTAGCGGTTCGATATTTTTCGTGGCTTGGATTTATTTTGGCATAACAATTCTCAAGTTCTCTTCTATAACAGATTTCCATAGCTTTATATTAAGAACGAACAGATAAGACCCTCTGGGAGAGGGGACGCCATGCAAAAACCGGCAATTGTATTTTGGGTTCTCGTACTTTCGCTAATGATGCTGAACCTTAGCCTTTATATTGAGCCCGCTTCCCAATCTACAGCATTAAGTGCAAGTTTACCTCTTTTCAGCATTTCGAATCAAACTAGTTTAAGTTCGGTTGTTTCCGCGTTGAAAAGCGTAGCCACAAACGTGACTGATACAGATGGTGATTCTTTGCCCGATTCTGTGGAAACGGTGATCGGCACTGACTTCAACAATACTGACTCCGACTTTGACCAACTAACTGACTCATACGAGATAGAAAACGATTTAGACCCTTTGAACCCTGATTCCAACAATGACGGATTACCTGACTACTACGAAGTAACAGATGTGCTTTCTCTTGATATCGACGGAGATAACATCACCAATGGATGGGACTTCGACAACGATGGAGACAGAGTAAACGATGCTCTCGATCTCTCTCCTTTCGCCAAATCCACTATTAGCAACAGTTTCCATTTTGACATCAAAACAAATGGTTTGCCCACTTACATTACCTTTCAATTGAGACCACAGAATCCTGAATACCTGAAGCTTTTGAACCAGTTTTGGAACTGGAAGGATGGTGACAAAGAAGGCATAATGAAAGATCTGGACAACTCTCTGGATGATGTTCAGATTGTTCCAATGCTAAATTTAAGCGCAAATATTGTCCCTGAACAATCTAAAGTAGTAAACTATGGCATTACAGTTGAATCAAACCAGGCGTACGTTCCGCTATATGCGGTTAGCGAATATGGGAATGTTGTGGCCCTTAGCGGGAAAATGGTCTACCCACTTGGCCCTCCACTAGACCTTTCTGCGAACGCCGAGCTCATCTGGCAAGTTGTAGGCAAATCCGATCAGGACACAACAGCAATACTGGCCCAGAATGGACGGTACATATCCATACTCAACGGTGGAATAGTTGCTGCTAATAGCAGCGAAATCAGCAGCGAAGAAACGTTAGAGTTGATTGATTTGGGCGCTAGCACAGCGGCCTTCAGAGCCTCCAATGGGCTGTACTTGTCAGTTGCAGATAACGGCACGATTTTTGCTAACGCTAGCGAAGTAGACGAACGAGAGATGTTCGAGTTAAGTGATAATGGAGGGGGCAAAACAGCTCTAAAGGCATACAATGGAAAATACTTGACTATCAATAACGACGGAACTTTGATTGCAAGTAGCACTGGAAAGAAATGGTCTTGGTTATACAACCGATACTTGTCTACTACCGATTTCATAATGATTGATACAGATGTGGTTTCGGAGAGTTATGTTCTGGCTACATATAAAGAACCATTTATGCTCACAGGCCTTACGGTTGAAGAAAACTACGGCTCTAGTTTCGGGCTGTTTTTCAGCCATGACAAGAACCAAACAATAGCAGCAAACATCTTATTAGCCTATGATTTTCTACGAAATTCAACAACTCAATTATCAGAAATGCCTGCCATACTTGCAGAGTATGATTCGGAGGTTTTTAGTCAAATCGGCTGGTTCGGTCACAAGGATGAGGCTTTAATAACGCTAGCAACTGAGGCAATGCCCAACATTCTGAATGCATTGCACGCAGGTGCAGGCTCGCAAATTCTACCCATAATAACATCTATTGAAGATCATTTTGCGAGTCTTGACATGGCACAAGTGATATCAGGTTCCTATATTATGGGCGCATATTGTAACGCGACTCTGACATACGAACCCATTGTGATTTCAAAGACCTTAAAAACGGATTTGTACAACACCACAAGCTACGAAGTACTTGAAATAGACGATGCAATGGTCGAAGTAGCGCAATGGGAACAAGACGAGGATGCACGCTACCAATTGATGGGTATGATGTCAGCTTGGAATGCTGGCGAACAGTTCGTCACAAGCCTAGGTTCAAACAAAACGGAGTTTGATTTTTTTGGTGAATATTTGGATGTCTTTAATGATGTAAGGAAATACGGGTTTGGGACTTTCAAAGTTTATAAAACGGCGTTTCGCGGTTATGAAGCATACCGAATCGTTAGTAGTGCATTAACAAAGTTTACCAAATCAGGTGGGCATATCGGCGGAAAGACTTTCAAGAGCATGTTTAAAGTTTGGTATGCAAATTGGAAAAGAATTGATGCCGCCAAAACTGGCAGATTTGCCACTTTCAAGAGGATAGGTTATGCTTTGGACATGGTTGGAGCATTAGTTGAGACTGGGATAGCACTCTACGCGTTGTTCCAGATCCTTGACAGCGGCTTGACTCCGATGGGCTTGAATGCAGCTTTATTGAACCTGGTTATGAATTTTATGTATTCGATGACGCTAGCATTAATTGGCGTTATTCCTGTCGTTGGCTGGCTAATCTCCTTGGCAATCGCGCTCTCTGATCTTATAGGCAACTGGTCAGAAAAACTTTTCAACGCAATAATAGCCGCAATGACAAAAGTCACAGCTCAAGTGGATCCAAGCATCAGCCTTGTAGGCGAACCTTCGCTGTCAATAATTGATAAAGACGGAAATGGACTGGACGTTGGCGACCGCATTGAATACTATGCACGCATGAGTGGAAGGATAGTCAGTTCGGATTCTTGGTGTTTAAGCGCTAGCAGCATTCATCCTTATATCAAAATAGTGAATCCAACTGGAACCAACTCGACAGTCAGTTATCCTTACTTGACTGAATGGGTTTTCATGGCCAAAGACCTTGGAAAAAAAGGTAACGACATACACTTGTGGCTTCCTATACCTCCAAAGAGTACTTGGGAAACTACTTCAGGTCAAGTATTTTGGTTTAAATGGCGCACGCAAGAATATGATGTGGGCGGATGGATTGAGCCTGGAATAGCCATGCCAAATTTCCCAGTGACTGTTCAAACATATGCAGAGTACGAGCTTGCATACAAGTGGAAGCACTTCGTTTTTCTCGTATTCTATGGCTTTTGGTGTCATCATAATGGTCGTAATGCAGGCATAATGAAGTCTCAAACGACTCCCATGGGTAGCCAAACATTCTACTTTGATGTTCTTCCAGCCAGTCTTTCTGATTTTGTTAATTGGAAAGGCATAGAACGACTTGATACAGACTTCGACGGACTCAAAGATGCAGAAGAGACGACCAGTAATCCATCATTGTACGATACCGATGGAGATGGGTTAAATGACAAGTACGAGTTAGACACAGGTACAAATCCAAAACTCTTCGACACCGACCAAGATGGATTAAACGACAAGCTTGAAATAATTCATGGCACAAACGCAACAGACACCGACACCGACGGCGACGGGCTCTCAGACTACGCGGAAATAACCGGTTGGATAAGCATCTTCAACTACGAAGGAAGCCAATTTACTTTATCTGTTACTTCTAACCCGCTAGTTTTTGACACAGATGATGATGGGTTGAATGACAACCTCGAATACTCAAGTAGATTAAACCCGAAATCGAAAGACACAGATGGCGACGGAGTTATTGATCAAGAACGCACACCTCCCGACTTGCCCGCATCTATTATCGATAGCGATGGTGACGGATTGAACGACAACGCCGAGGAAGTTGGTTGGAATATCGTTTTCACTAACTCAACGGACACTTACACTCTTGCGGTTACGAGTGAGCCATTGCTGAAAGACACAGATTTTGATGGACTTACGGATTTCCAAGAATACAACCTATCATCTAACCCCAGAACCCCGGATACCGATGGAGATGGATTAAATGATTACCTTGAAAAAGAATCAGGCACCAGCCTCACCTCATTTGATACCGATAATGATGGACTCGACGATGGAACTGAACTAACCTTAAATAGTAATCCAACAAGCAGCGATACCGACGGCGACGGATTGCCTGATCTTGACGAAATCAATTTAGGCACAGACTTGGGAAATAACGATACCGATTCAGACGAGCTCACTGACTTACAAGAGGTCTTGTTTGGGTCAAATGCGACTTTGCCGGATACAGACTATGATTTATTGTTCGACGGTCAAGAATTCATTCTAGGCACTAACCCAACACGCAATGACTCCGACAATGACGATCTTCTGGACGGTTGGGAGATTATCTATGAAACTAATCCCTTGAACAATGACACTGACAATGACCTCGTTTTGGATGGAGAAGAGATCAAGCACAATCTGAATCCAACCTCGAATGACACTGACGTTGACGGACTCTTAGACGGTATCGAACTGGAACTAGGCACGGATCCCTGCAACCCTGACACTGACTTTGACGGATTAATTGACTCTGAAGATCCTGACACTTATGTTCCAAATGTGAAAGAAGTTGTCCTCGCGTTCGACGCCAACTCGGATCCCACTGAATTCATAGAGAACCTTTCATTTTACACAAATGTTACAGTTGTTTCACCTGAAGAATTGCTCGATAACTATTCAGGCGCCCAATACATTGTCCTGGTGGGCAGACCCAACATCGAGAACGGAACAGTTGGAAACATAATTTACAATCTCTTGCAGGATTCCGGAGATACCCTCGCAAACATGACTGAATCGGACGCCTATAGATTTGCCGTTCGTTATGGCATGTGGAACAACACACAGACTATAGTAACTCTCTCGCAACCCTATTTTGCAGACCATTTCAGAGTGCTCGAAATGCTCAAGAGTAAAAACGTAACAATCCTGCCCAACTCGTTAACTGTAGATTATCAAGTTCTTGCTGCCCCAAGCGGCGAAGATCATGATTACTCTATTTACTTCATTACAGACGAAATTGATATGATCAAGACAACAGACGCCGTAATAGCAGTTGGTCTGGAAGAGTCAGTAAAGCCTAGTATTCAGATTAACAGATATAACGACACAACTACAGCACATGTCCTAAACTATTGTTCGGGATTGTTATGCGCTGAAAAAGCTGTTGGAAAATATCTGGAAATAAAAGTAAGTGACAATGTTCAGAACGCAACCAATGACAATCTCACAGCAGCTCTGATCCAAATCTATTACGCAAAGGATGACTTGGATATAAATGGGGATGGAGACCTGAATGATCCAGAAGATTTAGATGAAACCACTTTGGGGCTGTACTACTTTAGTGAGAATTCAGATAAATGGATAAAAATGGGCACCGTCTTGGATTGGGTTGTGGATATCGGAGTCAACTCTACAAATGTTGAGGTTTACGGCGCGCAATATGAAGGCTATATTTGGGCATATGTTACGCAATTACCTCCCGTCTATACGCTTGCGGCGAAGGAAATCGGACAGGGATGCTAAAAAATGAAAAAGATTAAGCGCGTAGGCATTATATTGCTAACTCTTTTACTTCTATTTTTGGTGTCAGCAATGCCTGTGCAAAGTGACATATCACCGCCAACCGGATTCAACTCCTTTTTTTATACGCCGAAAGGAGCCATTCTGATCAGCTACAACAGCGACACATTTTTTGTCGTTAAAGACTCCAGCGATATTATCTCTTGGAACGGCACACTGGACAAAGGAACCAGTAAGCAATTATCTCTTGAAGCTGGAATCTACTCAGTTAGTGCCTCTAAACCTTACACGCTAATTGTTGGCGATCCTCAAATAGAAAGGGTAGTCGGCTATTTTGCTATTGACGCAAATGGCAGAGGAACGAGTAAAGACTTGTACTCGTATATACCTCGTCCGGATCCTTTGTATGCTGGCAACAAATTCATTGTTTTTTCTTACGAAGAAGATACTAATGTTAGAGTAACAGATGTAAATGATGATGTCATTTTGTGGCAAGGAGTTCTCAATGAGAGCCAGCACTTCAGTCAAGACCTCAAAAATTCTACATGGCAGAACATAACTGTTCACATAGAAAGCAATAAGCCAGTTTCAGCTTTGTGCTACCTTGACCAAGGTTTTATAGTGCCTTCATCTACCGGCCTTTTTACCGGGAATCTATTCTACACTTTCGCTAGTAACATCACCAACGGCAACAACGACCTCAATGTAATTGGATACCATGACGACACGGAGATTACCATAACAAACACGATTACGCAGGCTCTAATCTGGAATGGAACCCTACACGCGGGAGAAGTTCACAGTGAAGTTTTTTCAGACCCCATATATCTAACTGTTGAAAGTAATCAAAGCATCGCCGTCACCGTTGATCCCTATCAAACGTGGCCAATGATGTATCAAGCAGCATTATACGTTGGAGATGTAGAGGGAATACTTGCTGGGAAGAATTTCTTTACTACTGCCAGAGGAGGAGGATACCTTCGCGTAATTGCATACCAGAACGATACTCATGTAACAATTATAGACCAGAAAACGAAAGCTTTGGTTTGGGATGGAATGCTAGACTCGATGGAGTCGCACGCAACTTCAACGTCTAACACAGTCTATAATGTTACTAGTGACAAATTCGTGTCCGTGATGGAAGGATATGGGGGATGGAGTGCTATGTTTGCTCCCCTTTATTATACAACTGATACGCAACCTCCAACTATAGGCACACCAGTCAATGTACCGCAAAATCCTATTGCAGCACAAAATGTTCAGGTAACTGCAGATGTAATTGATGACGTAAGTGGGGTTCAAATGGTAATTCTGTCTTATGGTTACACCACATTATTGTATAACACAACTATGACTTGGAGCGGAGAGAATACTTACACTGCGAACGTAACCACGCGGGCTTCTCAGATACAACTCATTTACAAACTTATCGCATATGACAATGTCAACAACACAGCAACAAGTAGCCAAATAACACTAATAGTCACCCCTGAACCTTCTCCGGCACCTTCGCCTTCTCCATCACCCGAACCTATACCGAGTCCATCACCATCGCCTACAGCATCTCCAAATCCGACGCCTTCTCCGAGCCCTTCGCCGTCACCGCCACCATCAAAACCTTTCTGGACAGAATCTTCATCTGTGCAACTAATTATAGCCGTAGTAGTCCCCGCAGTTTTGACAGTCTTAGGTCTCGGATTCTACTTGAAAAAACGCAAAAAGAAATAAACTCCATTGGATAGCTACTCAAAAAGTGCGCTATTGTATCCTAGCACTTTCTGATTTCTACAGAAAGCCTTGTTTTTCCTTTGCAAAAGCTCAGGCTAAGGTGATTGTCTCTTGTGACGTCTATAGAGAATAAAAACATGTCCTCTCACCTCAACCAGTGCGGCTCCGGCGTTTTCGGCGGCTTTCGTTGCGATGGTCTTTGCTGTTTGTTGTTGCAAAGCGCTTTTAAGGATTCTGCCTTTAAGCATTCTGTGTTTGTTTAGTTGTTTTTCAATCT
>SMYP01000009.1 GCA_007050895.1 Candidatus Bathyarchaeota archaeon
CGTAATTCGGTGCAGCATCATCAAAATTATCATCCGTAACTATAGGCCAGTCATGCACGGAAACACTACAGGAGTCCACACCGTTACTCTTCAGGATATACTCTGCCAGCGTAGACATAGCAAGCTCCCCGCCGAGAGTAAGAACCTTTGCTTTCAGGTTGCCGCTGAAACGCTTGTTGACCGAAGCTAGAGCGACCTGCGTCTGCTGTTTATAACTGGCTATTTCGGCCTGCGCTTCCTTGAGGAAACTGCCTTTAACGTGAATTTTTGCGATGCGATCATAAACCGTAAAAACAGGGTCGAGGGGAACCTGAATGGCTCGCGCGTAAGATTCGCCTATACCTATAAGCGCGTCGGTGCAACCCATAGGTGCGGAATACACAACAATAGGACCCACAATGTTTTTTGCTTTTAGCTCTTTTATGCGTTTAAGAATTTTAGGGAAACCTTTTCCTTCTATATCTAAAAGGCTGCCGCCGAATTTTGCCACTGAAAGCTTCTTCTTCAAAGCCCATATCTCCTGAGCATAGATTTTAGCAGATTAACCTCGCTTTAAATATTTTTTGAAATTAACCAAGACTCGGTTTTTGTAGGTAAAGCAAATTTTATAATAGCATAGCACGCCTTAAAGCATATGCCCTTCCAGACGCATAAACTTGAAATCGTGGCTTCTAGGGTTTTGCATGGACACGGGCTGTTCTTTCTGTTACTGCTGTTGCCACTGGTGTCTTTGGTTTCAGTCCACGTGGGCTTGCTAACTGCGTTTGTCTTCACGTTCATTGTGCCTGGCTTGATTTTACATAGGTTTTTTAGTTTAAAACTCCACGAGATCATAGTTTTTGTTCCAGTTTTCAGCGTCCTCGTCTCAACCCAACTAATCTACTACTTGTCGCAGGCTTTCGGATACTCGAGAGAAATTATATTCGCCTCTTTTATTGTTTTAGCTGTTGTCTACGGACTTGTGAAGTCACGGAAAACATCGGCGTATACATTCAGAGATTTCCTCCAAATCGTACGACTGAACAAGGTGTTGTTGCTGATTTTTCTTATGATTTTTGTTATCTCCGCAGTCGTGCTTTACCGAAGCGTCTGGTTTGAAAATGATCTAGGCATAGTCATAACAGGCTCAAACTGGCAAGACACGCCCCTGCACTACGAGATAATCGAAAGCATAAACAACGGTAACTTCCCTCCTGAAATGCCCTATTATGCAGGAGAAAGTATAAGTTACCATTACTTTGTGGACTTTCACACTGCCATTATAGAAAAAACTTATGGGTTTCTACCCAAACTTCTGCCGTTTTTGAATTCCGCCTTCATTCTAGTCTTCGCTTTGTCAGTCTATTCTTTGGCAAGGGTAAACGGAAAACGCGCGGCAATCTTTGCAACACTCATAGCAACGTTCGGCTGGGGCTTAAGCTACATCGGCCTTTTTTCAGCATTAACCAGCGGACAATTTAACCCCGCAACAAATTACATGTACGAGTATAACGGGTTCTTTGGTTTGCCGCCTATATTCGATAATCTACTGCAGCAGAGGCCAATGCTGGCAGGTTTACCTGTTTTCGCGTTTGTTTTAGCCTTGCTGAGAGACATGGAAGACAAGAACAGGGTCATTCTAGCCGGCCTCGTTACTGGTTTGCTGTTTCCTTTCAATGCAGTAGCCTTCATTTGCGCCTACGCTGCTTATTTTGCTAGCTTGCTGTTAAATAGCAACTACTTCAAAAGGCATCACCTGTACTTTCTAGTTTCCGCCGCTATCGCCTTGCCATTTCTTGTTTCCAGTGCCTCTTCAACTTCAATCACGTTTGCTCCTTTATGGGCGCTGAGCTTCCTAAAGGATAACCCATTTCTGTTTTACATCGTGAACCTTGGCGTTCCGTTCCTGCTCTCTTTGCTATTCATTACAAAAGTTAAGGGACCCTTTCTCAAAATCATTTTTGTCATGCTGTTTCTGGCACCTAACGTTCTTTCTGTCACGCCGAACTCCTGGGACATGTATAAGTTCTTCGTTTTCGCTTGGGTTCCCATAGCCGTGCTGAGCGGAGCTGCTTTGGCAAGAATCAGAAAAAGCTTAGCACTGGTTCTACTTTTGCTTTCCGTTTTAACAACGGCAAGCGTCATCGTATACAACGTTGGAACAAGCAGTCAAGCAGCAAGCTGGGATGAATACAATTTAGGCATGTGGGTCAGAGACAACACTGAAGAGCAAGCCGTCTTTCTGACATACTATTCCATTCATTGTCCCTCAACAATGATTGGAGGTCGGCTGAGGGTAGCATCATACGTGAATTGGGCCTATGGTCATGGCATAGCACTTGACGACATCTACAAAAGATTCGACGACATTGACCTAGCATACAAAGGCAGTGAAGATGATTTAAGACAGGTAGTTGAAACGTACAACATCGCGTACATATACGTTGGAAGTGATGAGCTGAGCCATTATCCAGGATGCGTTGCAAAGTTAAATAGCATAGAATGGCTGGAGCCTATTTACAGCACAACTTTTCAAGTTTACAAAGTGGTCTACTGAGGCGTAGGCAGTATGAAAAGCATAAGTACGGTTTCTTAAAAAACGCTTTTATTCGGACACTATGAATAAAACATCAGAGGGGAATAATGAACATCGATTTTCCGTTTGAGAAACGTGAAGCCATATCCGTGGCGGGGATTTTGGGGCTGTCGTTTCTAGTCAGGTTTCTCCTATTTCCAGCACAAGGTTACGCAAACGACATGGCCACTTTTGCGTACTGGTTCAATACTGCAGCGGATAATGGCCCAAGAGTTTTTTACAACGTAGTGCTCTGGTGCGACTATCCGCCTTTAAACGTCTATTTCTTTTGGGGTTTCGGTTCATTAGCTAAGGCGCTTTCGCTTTCTGGAGCACCTGCCATATACTCCATCATCAAGTTGCTTCCGAACCTTTTCGACACCGCAACTGCATTCCTGATTTATGTCTTCGTGAGAAAACGCCTAGATTTTAAATCAGCCTTGTTGGCTACAGCGCTTTACGCGTTTAACCCTGCTGTAATCTTTAATGCGGCAGTCTGGGGCCAGTTCGATGCGATTTATACGTTTCTCCTTGTCTTGTCCTTAATGCTGGCTTTAACTCCTAAACCTGAGTTGTCAGCCGTAACTTATATTCTCGGAGTCTTGGCAAAACCTCAAAGCATAGCGTTGTTACCGTTGATTGTGTTCCTGATTCTCAAGAAGAAGGGGTGGCGGCGCCTGCTATCTTCAATTCTTGCTGGAGCGACAACGCTTTTCGCAGTGATTATCCCGTTTGAATGGAGCAACCCTATAACTTTCTTGACTGATATTTACTTTGGAGCCTACGGCGGCTATGAAGTTACTTCCGTAAACGCGTTTAATTTGTGGGCTTTAGGTGGGTTATGGGTTCCTGATGGAAACCTTTTCATTGTAGGGTGGATACTCTTCGGAACCTTCGCTACTTTCACTTTGTACGTTTTATATAAACGCTTTAACGCTTCAGGCGAGATGCTTGTGCTGTTCTCAGCGTTCATGCTTTTTTTTGGCTTCTTTATGCTTCCAACAAGAATCCACGAACGGTACCTGTTTCCCGCGTTAAGCATCTTAGCTTTAACGGTTTTGTTTCTCAAAAAGACCCGCCCGCTATACGGGATTTTAACGGCGACTTGCTTCGTGAACCAAGCTTACGTCCTTTATTGGCTTAACGTCTATAGCGCTGCAGGGTATAGTCCAGACCTTAGCGGTGACCCTGTGGTTTTAGCGATAAGCGTGATTAATTTAATAGTGTTCCTATACGTTTCAGTGATGATGTGGGACGAGCTTAAGGGGCGATCGTGGTCCATGATGAACCCTGCAAAAACAAGAGGGAAAGGATAATGAAAATCAAGTTAGACCTCAATAAGCGAGATTTGCTAACCATCGTTGCGCTTTCAACAATTTTCTTCTCTCTCGCCGTCTGGAACCTTGGTTTGTCACAAGCACCCGTTAATAGCTGGCGAACAACGGAAAACAAATTATTCATCATTGATCTCGGAGAACAAAGAAATATTGGAAAATTTTACTTCTTGGTCAAGAATGGCTCCGCTGACGTTCAGGTTGAAACAGGCTCTCCTGAAAGCTGGAACACCAACAGAAGTCTCAGCATTTCAGCCAGCTACTACAGTTGGGCAGAATTGGACGTTAACAGCCTAACCAGATATTTGCGCGTTGAACTTCAACCGAAGACCTCTATTGACCTTGCCGAGGTTGCCGTTTTAGATCCAGAGGACCAGATGATCAAAATTGCGACGATTATGAGTGACGGTGATTTAAACCCGAACCTGTCACGTCTAATTGACGAGCAGAACCTTGTTCAACTTCCGCCCACCTACATGGGAGAAACATATTTCGATGAAATCTACTTTGTTAAAAGCGCGGAGCAGTACCTTGATTTTCAGGTGCCGTACGAGTGGACTCACCCACCCCTTGGAAAACTAATTATTGCTGCGGGAATCGTGGTCTTGGGGTATAGCCCGTTCGGATGGAGGATAATGGGCGTCATCGCGGCTACGTTGATGATACCCATGATTTACGTTTTGGGAAAGAAACTTTTAGGAACATGGATAGGAGCTTCAACCTCCGCTTTTCTGTTAGCTTTCGACTTCATGCATTTCACCATGGCGCGGATGGCTACCGCTGATACTTACGTAGTTTTCTTCTCGGTAGCATCCCAGCTTTTCTTTCTAATTTACCTTAAGGAAGTGCTTAAGAAAGGCTGGAACGCCACTGTTCAGCCACTGTTCTTGGCGTTCGTGTTTTTCGCCCTTGGGTTTTCAACTAAGTGGGTTGTTCTTTATGGTTTCGTGGCGCAGTTAGTTATTCTCATCTTGCTAAGGCTTAGAGAAGTGGCAAAGGTGAAGAAAGGCTGGTTAGACAAACTCAACACGTTTTCGAATCACCCATACGCTATGATAATAGGGTTCTCGCTGGTGGCAGTGTTCATCTACTTCTTAACTTACATCCCGGACATGCTTGCAGGCCGGTCGCTAATTGAGGTTATAAACCTGCAAGGGTCAATGTACGGTTACCATTCGACGCTGAACGCTACCCATGCTTTTTCGTCTCCGTGGTGGAACTGGCCTCTAATGCTGAAACCGCTATGGCTCTTTGTGTCTTATCTTCCCGATAATTTCAAGTCAACTATTGTATTGTTTGGTAATCCAGCGGTGTGGTGGGTTGGCTTTATGTGCGTAATCGGCATCTCAATTTTCACATTAGTCAAAATCGCGAAAACTGCAGGTAGGCGACTTGGTGATATAGGATTACCAGCTACATTTATTTCAGTGTTTTTCTTTTTTCAGTGGGTCCCCTACGTGTTCATTTCGAGAGTCACGTTCATTTACCACTTTTATGTTAATGTGCCGTTTCTATGCTTGGCGTCAGCGTATTTTATAAGCAAATACTGGAGTAGCAAGTGGGTGAAAGTGGCGGCGATATCTTATTTTGCAGTTACCGTGGCTATGTTTTGGCTATTTTACACCGTTATCTCTGGGACTCCTGCCACTAACTCGTGGATTGACAGTTTGAAATGGTTTGGTGGCTGGGTGTTCTGAACTTGAAAGAAGATGTGAGTCGCAGTCGCGTGAAGGTTTCAGTTGTTCTTCCAGCTCACAACGAGGTAGACGCTTTAGAGCCTGCGGTGTCGGAAATAACTAGAATCCTTGACGAGTACGGTGAGACTTACGAGGTTGTAATCGCTGAAGATGGGAGTACGGATGGAACCGACAAGAAAGCGTATGATCTTTCGGAAAGACTCCATGCTGTGAGGCATATTCACTCTGACAAGCGGCTTGGAAGAGGGAAAGCCTTGAAGAACGCTTTCAGGCAGTCCCGCGGTGAAATCCTTGTTTACATGGATGTAGATTTAGCTACTGATGTGAGGCAGCTGAAGGAACTTATTAGCAGTATTGACGAGGAAGGGTATGACTTCGCTACTGGTTCAAGATTGCTTCCTGGAAGCAATGTTGAAAGAAAACGCACTAGGAATATAGCGTCTAAAACGTATAATTTCATGGTTAGAGCGGTTTTAGGTTCTAAGGTTAAGGATCATCAATGCGGGTTCAAAGCTTTCCGGCGAGAACCACTTATGCAGTTGCTTAATGAAATAGGTGCTGATCACTGGTTCTGGGACACTGAACTTCTAGTTAGGGCTCACCGCAAGGGCTACAAGATAAAAGAGATCCCAGTATTGTGGAGGAGCGGTCGCGAAACTAAAGTAAGGCTTCTTTACGACTCGGTAAATATGGGTTGGCAGATATTAGCGCTCTGGTGGCATCTGAAAGTGCAGTAGTTCAACTGTTCATTTTCTTTTAGCGAAGAGGACAAATGCTCTGGCAATGAATGATAAGCCTAAGATTACTAGTATTCCTGCCCAGAATACGAACCAGTCGCTAATGTTCGTGGTACTGTTGAGATACGTTGTTACTAGGTAGCCTGCTCCAAACCAGTAAATGAGGTTACCTACTGTTTCTGCTGTCTTGTTTATTGGTGATTTCATCATTAACCGCATCAGGAAGAATATGATTTGTAAGATGCCTAGACCTATGCAGAACTGGAATACTGCTCCGTAAAGCACTGTATGAGCCATTGGGTTAGTGGGTGCTGGTAGGAATATGTCCGTGGTGGGAATCCTAGCCATGCTGAAGCTGCCAAAGAAATCAATAAAGGCGTCCCAGAGACTATTTGGGAGGTTTATGACGTAAACTATTCCTAGCAAAATAAAGAAAGTGCCCGCGGAGAGTGCAGAAAATAGTCGTTCTTGAGCCTTATACGCGCTACTTCGCGTGTTAAGATCCTTGTTCAATTTCCTTTCGCCCTATCCAATTATTCGCGTTTTGAGCACATAAAACTTGCCTTTTTTATAGTCGGAGAGGTGTATGTTTTAAATACTTGCGGTTTAATAAAAGAGTTAGGAGAGGGTAGTGGTATGGTTTATTGTCCAAAATGCGGTAATGAAGTAGATGAAGCTATGGCTTTCTGTCCTAGATGCGGAGCTCCGTTAAAGGCAACCGGACCAGTGCAGGCGACTCCAGTTCGCCAGAGAAACGAGAAAGCTGAGAAAGGCGAAAAACAAGAGAAACAGGAGAAGCAAGAGCCTGAGAAAGGCGAAAAACAAGAGAAGGGCCAGTTTGGGTATGTGGGCTGGCTGATTGGTGGCTTAATCCTTATAATCATCGGTTTCTTGGCGCTGCTTCAAATCTCTAATGTTATCCCTTCGGGAATCAGCTGGGCTTTGGTGCTTTTGGTAGTCGGTGTTATAGTAATAATTTCCGCGGTCTACTTTGCAGGTATGGCACGAAAGCGGCATCCACAGCCTTCTTAGAGTAACCAACCTAAGAACAGTCGGTACAATCTGTGTTCCAGAAGGGTTAGAGTGTTTCTTCTTCCGAATATGCGGAAGTAGTCTTTGCCAGCAGCTTCTATCATGTCGCCTATAGAGTAGCGGGAAAACATACATGACGAAATTAGCAGGTTACCCC
>SMYP01000017.1 GCA_007050895.1 Candidatus Bathyarchaeota archaeon
TCTTTGGAGCGCAAAAATCAGCTCGTTTAAACACGATTCTTGTTATAGCAAAACTGCTAATTTTAGGGTTTTTTGTGCTATTTGGCGCGATTAATGTGAATATGGCAAACTTCACGCCGTTTGAACCTTTTAATCCGGGTGTGTTGTATGGTGCTTACTTTATTTTTTTTGCTTATACGGGCTTCGCGAGAGCAGCGGTTATAGGGGAGGAGGTTAAAGATGCAAAACGTAACGTGCCAAAGGCTTTGCTCTTATCACTTACAATTTCCACCATAATTTATGTGTTGGTTGGAATAGTTGCTGTTGGGCTTGTTGGGTCAACAGAACTTGCCTCTTCAAATTCCCCTTTAGCGAAAGCCATGGGTGCTACTGAAAATCCGATTGCAGTGCAAGTCGTATCTTTTGGAGGTTTGCTAGCGACCGCTAGCGTGCTTTTAACGGCTATCTTGGGGGTTTCGCGAATGGCTTATTCAATGTCAAGAAGAGGAGACTTACCGCAAATCTTGGCGAAGCTCAACCCGAGGTTTTGCACGCCTCACTATTCGATTTGGATTGTAGGAATTTTGATGGCTGTGCTCGTTTTGTTTTTCAACTTAACTGGAGTCGTAGCTGTCAGCACTTTTGGAGCCCTCTTCTACTATGCTTTCACGAACTTGGCAGCGCTCAAATTAAAAACCGATAAACGGCGATATCACAGGCTAGTTCCCATAGTCGGTCTAGCCACATGCATCGTGCTCTTAGTGTTTATTCTCTTAGTTGCTACCCAAGCGTGGATAATTGGCAGTGTGTGCCTAATCGTAGCAGCAGTTTATTATGCCATTAAAAGATACGCTACAAAACAAACTACTGAGAAGTAGCTGATTGGAATTGGCATTAATACTCTGCAACGCATCTCAAGCACCCCATAGATTATTAGTCGGAGTATAATACCGAATCGTTTTCAACCAAAAAATACAAGAATAGAGAATATCTGAAATTGTGAAAAAACAGTTATAATAATTATTTCTGCTTTCTTTTGAGCAAATTCTCGATTATTGGACGTAGCTTGGCGTTTTCAGCTTTAATTTTTTCCGTACCCAAAGCTTTTCTCTGCGCCTCTATTTCGCGGATTAACTCCGCGTAGTGTATGCCTTCTGCAGCGGAAACGTATTCGACACGAAATCTTTCTGGACTCATTCCTAATTTTGTAAGCATCCCCTTTAATGCGTCTGTTCTTGCTTTCATCTTGTAGTTTCCGCTGATGTAATGGCAGTCATAGGGTAAATGGCAAGCCCCAATGAGGACCATGCCTGCGCCAAGACGTAGAGCTTCAAGTATGAAGTCACGGTCAACCCTCCCTGAGCACATGACACGTATCGCCCGTATAGATGGCGGATATTCGAATCTACTTGTGCCAGCTAGGTCTGCGCCAGCGTAACTACACCAATTGCAGAGAATTGCCAAGATTTTTTCTTCCGGGCTCTCTTCTAAAGCAGCGCGTATCTGCGCCAAAATTTGCGCATCTGTGAAGTGCATTTGAGTAATGGCGTCTTGTGGACATTCGGCGACGCATGTTCCGCACCCGTGGCAACTGGCGGTGATAACCTTTGCAGGCTTGTTCGGCTCAATCTTTATTGCACCATATGGGCATTTGTCCTCGCATATGCCACATTTTGCAGTTACGTTTCTGCAACGGCTTTCGTCTATCACTGAGATGATGGGTTCAATCTTCCACTTCTGCTTCGAGATTACTGTTGCCGCACGTGATGCTGCACCACTTCCCTGAGAAACACTGAATGGAATATCTTTCAAACCTTGGCATGCACCAGCATAGAATACCCCGTCAGTGGGTGCGTCCATTGGCTTTAGCTTCGGGTGGCTCTCCATAAAGAATCCGTCAGCGCCACGAGACAAATTAAGTATACGCGCAATTTCGTCTGAACCCTTTTTAGGTATCGCCGCCGTAGCAAGAACAACCATTTCCGCTTCAACCTCTATCGGCTGGTCTAAAGTTTGATCCTCAGCGCGAAGCAGTAGGTTATGTGTGATAGGATCCTCATTGATACGGCTTACACGACCATGAATAAAGTTCACACCTGCTTGTCTTGCGCGGTCAAAGAATTCCTCGTATCCTTTGCCAGGACTACGAATATCCATATAAAAAACGTAGACTTCCACATCTTCCTTATACTTCTCTTTTAGTTGAACAACATGCTTGAGAGTATACATGCAGCAAAAGTTGGAACAATATGGATATTTGCTTTTGTCACGCGAACCAACACATTGAATGAATGCTATTGTATGCGGCTTTTTACCGTCTGATTGCCTGATTACTTTGCCTCCTGTTGGACCCGCGGCAAGAATAAGCCGTTCGAACTCCATGCTGGTGATGACGTTCGGGTACTTGCCGTAGCCCAATAGAGGCATGTCGTATGGCAAGTAAACATCAAAGCCTGTGGACACAATCACAGCGCCGACATCTATCTCAACTTCCTCAGGCTGCTGTTCAAAATTTATGGCTTCCCTGGCTCCGCAAACATCAATGCACTTGTAACATTCAATGCAGTAATCTTTATTTACAGTGTAAATGAGTGGCACTGCTTGGTCAAAAGGAACGGATATAGCTTTTCGAGTGCCCAAGTTCATGTCCCATTCGTTTGGAAACTCGATGGGGCAAACGTCTCTACATTCTCCACAACCTGTACACCTTTCAGCTATCACGTACCGCGGGTTCTTGCGAATCTTCACCTTGAAGTTGCCAACGTAGCCATCAACCTTGACCAAGTTAGCGTTAGCAATAATCTCTATGTTTGGGTGGCGCCCACAGTCAACCATTTTTGGCCCTTCAATGCAGATGCTGCAGTCAAGAGTTGGAAATGTTTTGTCAAGAGCCGCCATGTGACCACCTATGCTTTCGGTGTTTTCCAGCAGATAAACTTTGAAGCCCATCTCGGCTAAATCCAAAGCCGCATTCATGCCAGCTATGCCACCACCCACAACTAAGGCTTTATTGGTTACAGGCACTTCTATAGTTTGAAGCGGCATCATCAATCGCGCTTTCGCCACAGCCATCTTTATGGAGTCTTTAGCTCTCTCAGTCGCTTCTTGCGGACTGTTTGGGTGACACCACGAAGCGAACTCCCTAATATTAGCCATCTCGAAGAGAAAAGGGTTTAAACCAGCCTCAGATACGGTGCGTCTAAAGGTTGGCTCATGCATTCTGGGAGAGCAGGCAGCCACAACAACGCGGTTTAGCTTGCTTTCCTTGATTCCTTTTCGGATTTCTTCCTGTCCAGGGTCTGCGCATGTGTATCGATTTTCTTTGACGAATACGACGTCAGGTATTGTTTTGGCATACTCAACAAGTTGTTTGATATCAACGGTTCCTGCGATGTTTAAACCACAGTGGCAAATGAAAACACCTATTCGTAATTCCTCGTGTTCTGATTGTTCGGGAGTTTCTGGCTTGCTCATCGTATCGTCTCCTCGCAAATCAACCGTCTGCAAACTGTTTCTTTCGCCCTTTGAGACCCTCGAGCTTTCAACTCTTTAACTGTACCTGCCGCTGATGTGAGTTTTTCTAGCGCTTTATTCCATGTACCAGAGCGAACTGGAGTGTGATGTATTTTGGTCCTTCGAAGTGTCAAAGCTTCGTCAACTGGACAAACCACTTTACAGGCACCACAGTAATCGCAGAAAAGCTCGTTAACGTGAACCTTATTATCTTTATCAGAAAGGTAAAGCGCGCCTTTTATAGGGCAAATATCCAAGCAGTCTGTACAGCCTTTGGGGCACTTTTTCTGATCGATAGCGATCTTGCCCTCTATGAACTTCTTCACTTTTATCGCGCCGGGAACGCATTTGAACTCGCAGACCCTGCAGGTAGGGCAATATTCTTTTTGTATATCTAGGTTGATGTGCACACGTTTCCATTGGTTTGGAGATATAGATGCAATGTCTTCAATTGGCTTTCCATCGTAGCCTAAACGAGTAATTTTAATCAAAGACAATGGACAAGCGTCTTCACATTCAGCACAATCTTTCGGACACTGCCGTGTATCCACTTTTATATCCCGGATTAGCTCTGGAAAACTCTCTTTATCCAGCACCGAAAGAACGTGTTCTCCATTCAAAGTGAATCTGATAGCCCCGTAGGGGCAAGAAACATCGCAGATCCCACAGAAATTGCACTTCCCCAAGTCAATGTCGACCTTTGCTTTCTCTGTTTTCTTACCCTCTACTTTCGACTGTTTTTCAAGTTGAATAGCGTCTTTCGGACAGGCTAAGCTGCATATTTGGCAACCAACACAACGTGTCTTGTCAAGAATTAACTTGTAATGTTTAACATGCAAAATCCACTCTAAAGTTAACGCATTTGCCGTATCCTTTTTCACAGTTTTTAACGGCATATATCTTGTCACCAACAGTAAATGCGTTAAAACAAGCTGTTTAACGCTACGCCAATGTCTTTGAGATACTTCACTAATGTGCTTGCGATATAAAGATTGCTTGCTGAAAGAAACGTTTTGTTCATTGATACAGGTAATAATCAAGGGACAACGGTTAGTTTCGAACAGTCGTGGCGATGTAGCACTTCAGATCATCAGCATTTTCTATAGAAACCAATGTCAAACCGGCATTTTCCAGCAGCACTGTAAAAGATTCTAGAGAAAAAAACTTCTTTAATCCAGTCAAAACAAGAAACGTTCCAACTTTCGTGTTTCGTTTTATTTCATTCAGTGTCTTCAAGGGATTTGGCATGTTCTGAAGTAAGGTAAAAGCAAAAACCAGATCGAAGTAGCTATCTGTGAAGGGCAAGTTATCGGCATCCGCTTGAACCAAGTGAACGTTATTTAAAACGCGGACACGTTCCTTGGCTTGGCGCAAAAGCTTAGCAGAAACATCTACGCCAACGACTGATTGGACATCAGTGAAGATATGCCTGAAGAAAAGTCCGGTTCCACATCCAACGTCGAGGACTCGACTACTGCGACTCACGTTTAGGCTTTTCAGGGCTGCTTTGTACTTGACCTCTTGTTCCTCGGCATACCGCATTTCGTACATTTTGGCGGTTAAATCGTAACGGCGCATGTTCTTACGTTTATGGTTCCACATGTTCACGAGCTGAACCTTCAGAAGTCTTATGTAGGCTAGAACCCTCTAAAATACTTGGCTGAAGTCAAATTGCAGAAAGAAAAGGTTATGGTTCTCAAGAATCCCAATCCAACGGAAGCCAAGGTGGCTATTGAGAAAGCATTAAGACAGAGAAGAACGGTAATTGTTGCCGGCAGTTGCAGAGTTCACTATACTGGCAGGGCGAACTCAACTCTTGAACCCGGTGAACGCCTACTGATAATTAAAGAGGACGGCTCGCTTCTTGTTCACCGCCCAGTTGGATATGAACCAGTTAACTGGCAGCCTTCAGGAAGCGTTTTCCATGTTGAAACAAAAGGGGAAGCAATCGAGATTCGCGCTGTCAGAAGAAAACCACACGAAAACGTGCGTGCAATATTTAATGAGGTTTTCATGGTTACAGTTTTAAGGCTAAACGATTCTGGAGAGTTCGCGCTGCATGCAAGTGAATATGATATGCATCGAGCAATCCTTAGGAAGCCGGCACTTTTTGAGGAAGGCTTCAAGCCAATAAGCTACGAGAAAAAGGTTGAACCAGGATTTGTGGACGTCTATGGCGTGGACCAAAGCGGAAAGCTTGTGGTTATTGAGGTCAAGCGGAAAACAGCCGGGAAAGAAGCAGCTATGCAACTTGCCAAGTATATAGATGCCATAAAAGGCAAGGCAGACCGTGAACTTCGAGGGGTGCTTATTGCGCCAAGCTTAGGCAAAGACGTGCAGAGGCTGCTGGTAACGCTTGGATTAGAGTTTAAGGCGTTAGATCCAAAAAAATGCGCGAAAGCGTTGAAAAAAGATCAAAATGCTAAACTTGAGACTTTCCTCAAAAGGGGTAACCATGACTTAATGTATTGAGAAGGCTTAAATGCGTCGGGTTGCCTTTTGCCTTTTAAAGGTGAAGATTGGATATGAATCTTTGGAAGGAGATTTCAGCAGGGGACAATCCCCCTAAGCTACTAAACATGGTTATTGAAGTGACAAGCAACTCCAGAGACAAGTACGAATATAATTCGGAGTGGGAAACATTCGTATTGGATAGGATAATTCCCTCATCTGTAATCTTTCCGGTTGAGTACGGATTCGTTCCGCAAACTTGGTACGAAGATGATGACCCTCTGGATATAATGGCAATGAGCTTTGAACCCTTAGAAGTCGGTGCTGTAGCCAGAGTAAGAGTAATAGGCGCGTTGATTATTGAGGACGAGAAGGGTATAGATCCAAAAATTCTTTCAGTACTTGTAAATGACGCAAGATTTGAAGGCTATAAAGACATCGCCGATGTTCATAAACACGAGTTGAAAGAAATTGAAGAGTTCTTTGAGACATACAAAAGGCTAGAGCCTCACAAATGGACTAAGATAAAAGGCTGGAAAAACTCTATTGAAGCCATGGAAATCGTGGATAAAGCCATGAAAAATTTCCTAAAGCTGAACACGAAATAACTTGTAATAGCATTTGTTTCTTTGTTGAAATGCAAGCTATGCTAGTCTTTGACCTAAATCGTGTTGCTCCTTCTCTGAAATCCAGCCTTCTTCTTTAATATGTTCCAACCCATTTCTTATGCTTTCAAGCTGTGCATTTTTGTTTAAAATGTTTGCTTTTTCACCCATTTCCCCTATTTCTTTTTCAAAAACCGCGTTCTGAACCGCTAGTACTTGGAGGGTATCCATCAGCAAATTTGCCAATTCAAACCTGGGAATGAGTAGTTGTTTGATTCTTGCCTTACCCAAGGCACTTTTGAGTTTGGTAGAAAGCCCGAATGCATTCACATGTGACGGGGGAAGAAATAGATAGCGTTTCTTTGAGTTTACTTCATAACAAGCGACATAGAAAGGGACATAAATTAAAGTAATTCCCTTTAGCGCCGAGTCCCTCTTGATGCCTAGTTCGGTAAATTTACTAATACTTGCTTCTCTTAACTTGATTGTTCTGTCTACCTGTTCGAGTACCAGTTTGGTTTGTTTTTCCAGTTCAGCGATTTCTTGCTGGCAAATTAAAACCTCTGCATCACGCGACGACTCAAGATCGAATAGGGGTTGGCGTTCTTCTTTAGTTTTCGCTTCCAATTGGGATCTTAAATTGAAAATCTCAAGAGACTTACGCTCTTCTAAATCTTCAAGCTCCTTTTCAGTCTTCTTCAATTGATCATCGATTTCTGAAAGTTCCTTCTTTGTTTCGTTGGCTTTTTCTTTCCATTTGTCTTCGCCAACATAATTTTCTCTTTCAGTACAACTCTTAGCTTCTAGTTTACATTTCTCAATTCTCGCAAGAGCGCGCTCTCTCGACTTTTCAAGTTTTACCTTTGTCTTTTGAAGAGGCAGACGCTGCTTATCGAAAGACTTCTTTGACTGGATTAATTGGTGAT
>SMYP01000023.1 GCA_007050895.1 Candidatus Bathyarchaeota archaeon
TTAGGTGGTGTCCTTTCTACTTTGCTTTTCGCTAAGCTGATTTTTACTTTGCTGGGGTTAACAACGCCTCTCATTTTACTAATTGTTGCTCTTATAACGTATGGTGGAGCTTACTTTGCTTATCTTGTTCTCGTTGATGCATTATCTAATAGAACAAAAAACTTGCTTTTTGTAATTTGCAGCGGAGCTCTTGGAGCATTTCTAGGCGTTTTGGTGCCTCCAATTCTTGCTATAGGCATCTCTTTGTTTCTTTCAGTTCTAGATTTAATTTTGATAGAAAGAAAAATTGTAGAAAACCTTGTTGGAGATGAAACCTATGAAAAATTACTAACTGAAGTAACTTTCTCTTATACCGAGTGGGGCGTAGGAATTGGTGATTTGACTTGTTACTCATTAGTTGTCTCAAACGCCTCCGTGAATTTCGGGATTTACGTTGGCGGTTTGTCATTGGTTCTGATTCTGATAGGGGTTTTTTTCACTATTGCCCTCACTATCCGAAAAATTCGAGCACCTGGGCTCCCGATCGCAATCACCCTTGGAATGTTGCCTTCACTCTTGCTTTTAATTTTACCATAGAAACCTAAATGTTGAAAAATTGTTTATTTTTATTTGAAAATATAATTTTGTAAAAATTGAAAAAAGAAAAAAAGGAAAGTTGGTTTTGTTACTTTCGTCTTCTTATGAAGTAGACAGCTCCCACTGCAACTACGACGACAACCACAGCTACTGCCACGTAAAGACCGTATTCCTCAAGGAAGCCTTTTGATGGTGGTGCAACTCCAGTTTCATACCCAGCTGCCGCTAGCAGAGATTTGGCCATTTGAAGATCATAAGCGTATGGCTGTAGGCTTGTGTCATATCCTGCTGTTACTGTGGTAATTGCAGTTGTGACTCCTGGTGAGCCATATCCATCAAGTATTGTATTTATGATGTCCTGTCTGGGTATTAGATGGCTTAAAGCTTGTCTGACATATCTGGCTGCCTCAGCTGCTCGATTAGGGTCTTGTTTACCCAGTGGCGTATCAACACCAGTTCCAATAACCGGGTGAAGCATGTTTAAACCAAGTTCTTGCACGCCGAAAGCATCGTATTCTACATAAGTTCCCCATGGTTCTTCGATGCTGCTAAGCTTTGTTTGTAGATGGTATTGTGAATCAAGCAGATCCACTTCGCCATTCTTTAGAGCGGTGATAGCGGGATCAGAGTCTTCTATGAATACCACGACAATGTACTGGGTTTTGAATTTTCCTTCAGTCACGAGGGCTCCTGCGTTCCAATAGTCATCGTTTCGGACAAGAGTGTTACTGGCGGTTGTTGGGTCGTAACCCATGAACATGTAGGGGCCAGTGCCTATTGGTCCAGTGAATGTTTGTCCATTAGACGTATAGCTGCCTTCACATGTGTTGAATGGATGGGATCTCCAGTCTTCGAGGGGTACGTTCTCAAGAACATGTTTTGGTAAAATGCTGTATGCTAGGATAACCTCTGCAAAGTAAGCGTAGGGTTCAGGCAAGTTGAATTTCACTGTGTAGTCGTCTACTTTCTCGATGTTTTCTGGTCCACCGATAATTTGTGTTAGGAAGCCTCCTACTTGAGAAGCTAGCGCTTCATCCATTGCTGTTGTATATGTGAATACCACGTCATCAGCGGTAAATTCAACTCCATCATGGAATTTAACGCCCTGTCTCAAATTGACGGTCCACGTTTTGTCATCATCTGCAACTGTCCAGCTTGTAGCCAAGCCTTCAATCAGGTCAAAAGTCTCAAGGTTCTCTCTTTGAACTAAGTAGTCGTAGACATTGCCATATACTGTAAGGTCATAGTACGAAGTGGAAACGTAATCCATCATTCCTTCTGATGGGCATGGTCCTGTCTGAGCAACAACAATGGTCTCTTCAGAGGAAGAACCTGGGGTGAGTTCCCATTCCGCAATTCTAGGCCAACAGGGATAATGCAATATCTCTAGAGGGTCTCCTACTAGAATCGTTGGATCATATGCAACTACTTCTTGATCGTATTCGATGGTTAGCGAAGGATTTTCTTCGTATGCGAGTTGTTGCCACTCTTTTACATAGCCAAGGCGTGTCTCTTCGTTCACTGTTTCCGAAATTAGTCTGCAAAGTCTGTCGTTTTCTTCGTTCACCCAGTTATAATAGTTTTGACCAGGTGGCGAGGACATTGTAGTTTGACTGCTATGGTAAAGACTGAATGGGTCCGGATCTACAGTCATTGCATATCCAACGAAAAGCATGTCAAAACCTCCTTCATCATAAGTCTTTCCTGCTACATCTAGCGGTGGATCTAGAGCTCTGTCATAGATTGTATCCCAATCTTGAATGACTCTCTGAGCATCGATCCCAGCTTCTATAAATCTCTGTTGAATAATTTCTGACCATGCTTGCCTAGACGGGTTTGTGTTTGGAACCGTTAAGGTGATCTTAAACAAATTCGTTTGTCCACTTGCAAACAACGAAGATGCTGGTAGCAAGGCACTAAAAAGCAACAGTACGCCAAGTATCGTCGATATATATTTTTTATGCATTAAAGTTCAGCTCTCCAGCTTCTACTTTTACATGTTTTTGGTTTATAATACTTATGCATCTACAAAGCCCATGGTTAAATTTACGCATCAGTTTCTGGTTGATTTCAAACCTCTTTAAACTGTTATATGACAATTTTTCGAATTCCTTTAAAATTAAGAATGCTTAAATATTCTGGGAACTAAAGAAAGGCATTTGGAACAGTGACTCAGTTTGTCAATGCTCAGATATTTGATACGAAGAATTCTCTATTTGATACCACTGTTTTTTGGAGTTTTGATAATAGTATTTGTTGCGTCTAGGATCGCTGGGGATCCAGTTCGACTGATGACTGTTATGAATCCTCGCATTACAGATGCAGCTAGACAAAATTTAGTTGCCTATTATGGTCTTGATCAGCCTCTGTATATCCAATTTTTTGTATTTTTGTCACAGTTGTTTCAAGGCAACCTCGGAAATGCTTATGCGATTAGAGGAGGCACAGCAGTAGCTACATTGATCGGAGACTATGCATGGTTAACCTTCGAACTTCAGCTTGCTGCACTCTTCTTATCACTCCTGATAGCTATTCCTGTAGGTGTTTTATCAGCAAAGAGACAGTACTCAAAACTAGATTTAGGTGTAACTACCACTTCTCTCCTTGGTACATGCATACCAATATTTTACTTGGGAATAATTGCCATTATAATTTTCTCGTATTTTCTAGGATGGTTCCCACATGGCGGAGCTCACTCACTCTTGCCTCAAAATTATCCTCTGGGAAGCTATGAACTGGATGGATTATGGCATATGGCTTTGCCAACAGCCATCCTTACTTTCGCAACTTTAGCACCAATAGTGCTGCTAGTTAGATCGAGTATGCTAGAAATTTTAAGGCAAGATTACATATTGGCAGCAAGAGCGAGCGGCTTGAGCGAACGCAGTGTGGTCTACAAACACGCATTGAGAAACACTCTTATTCCTGTTGTAACCTACGTTGGATTGTACTTCGGTGGTATGCTAGCCGGTGCTCCTGTAACGGAGACTGTTTTTAACTGGCCAGGCGTTGGTAGACTTTTCGTCGAAGCGGTAGCAAGGCTTGACTTTCCTGTTATAATGGGCATAACTGTATTCATTACTATAATGACTCTTATTGCAAATCTAATAACAGACATCACGTATGGTTACATAGATCCTAGAATAAGGCTCGAATAGGGGAGCGTGAAGAATCAATCATGAAAAGAAAAAAATCCGCAAAACCTGAGCCACTGGTCAGTGCTCGAAATCAACGAGCAAAGGGTGTAAGTCAATGGAATATCGCCTGGCGGAGATTTAAGAGAAATAAAGCCGCCCTAGCAGGAGCTTTAATCGTAGGTTTTGTTGTATTCTTGGCTGCTTTCGACGCGCTTATAGCACCTTATCCGCCAAATGCAACCCCCGGATTCTTCACTGGCGAAGCGAGATCCCCTCCCTCTCTCAAATACTTATTTGGCACAGATTATCTGGGACACGATGTTTTCAGCCAAGTTGTGTATGGTGCTAAAGCAGCCCTTTTTGTTGGGTTTGGCTCAGCAGCAATAGCTATGTCTCTAGCCATTGTGGTTGGTATTGTCTCTGGGTACTACGGAGGATTCATAGATAACATTTTGATGAGAATAACAGAAATATTCCTTGTCATTCCTTTCCTTCTTATCTTACTGGTTTTCTTACGGGTAATTTCTGCCGTGGCTCCTTCAGGCTTTGGAGGATTACCAACAGTCATGATTATGATAGGTTTGTTTTCATGGGCTTCAAACGCAAGAATAATTCGTGGAGAAGTACTGCGAGTCAAAGAGAGCGAATTCATCGAAGCCTCAAAGGCGTTGGGAGCAAGCAAAACACGAATGATGTTTAGACATATTTTCCCAAATGTCTTGCATATAATTATCGTTCTTACCACGCTGATGATAGCAACTGCAATTTTGGTTGAGGCTGCAGTTAGCTTTTTAGGATTTGGTGACGCAGCCGCCATCACTTGGGGTCAACAACTTCAAAAGGCTAACGAAGCCGTAAAAGAAGCTTGGTGGGAAGGAGTCTTTCCAGGTCTGTTCATTACACTGCTAGTTCTAGGTTTCAGTTTACTGGGAAATGGATTGAGAGATGCGCTGGACCCTCGTCTTAGAGAATAAAACCTATGGAACGAACGCTTATGACAACAAAGGAAATATTGAGAATTGAGAACCTAAAAACATACTTTGACACATGGGCGGGAATAGTCAAAGCTGTTGATGGAGTAAGCCTAAACGTAAGAGAGGGCGAGACATTAGGATTAGTCGGCGAATCAGGCTCTGGAAAATCTGTTACTGCTTTGTCCATACTCAAAGTAGTCCCAAGACCTGGGAAGATTCTTGGTGGAAAAATAGTATACAAAGGAGAAAACCTGCTGGAAAAAACTGAAAATGATATGCAAAATATTCGAGGAAAAGAAATTGGCTATATCTTTCAAGATCCAGCCACTTCTTTAAATCCCGTTTTTTCCATTGCCGATCAATTGACCGAAGTTATTAGACGTCACCAAAATCTTAACAAGACAGAAGCTTTGGAAAAAGCAATTGAATTGTTAAGACTCGTAGAAATAGCTGATCCAGAAATAAAGATTTGGAGCTATCCCCACCAATTAAGTGGAGGAATGAAACAACGTATGGCAATTGCGAGAGCTTTATCCTGTCAGCCAAACCTTCTTTTAGCGGATGAGCCAACAACCAATCTGGATGTTACAATTCAAGCTCAAATTCTAGAGTTAATGAAAAATCTGAAAAAGAAATTAGGAATGTCAATGATCCTGATTACTCATGACATGGGTGTTGTTGCCACCGTAGCTGACCGAATAAGCGTTATGTACGCAGGTAGAGTATGCGAAGCAGCTAGCACTAAAACTATTTTTAGGAAACCTATGCACCCATACACTATAGCTCTTTTAGAAGCGGTTCCAAATATAACTGAAAAGAAGGAAAAACTGAAAATTATCCCAGGAGCAATTCCAAACCTAATAACTCCTCCATCAGGATGCCGATTTCACCCAAGATGCGATTTTGCAGACTCCACTTGTGCTTCTGCAATCCCTCCATTGATCGAAATTGAGCCAGAGCATTATGTAGCTTGCCACCATACCAAAGAAGTCAGCAAGATCTCAGGAAGCAGGAGTTAGACGTAATGAAAACAGAAGTAGTATTAGACGTTAAGAATCTCGTCAAGCATTTTCCATTAATGAGCAAAGGTATATTCCTTAAAAAAGAAGTGGGTCTTGTTCGTGCAGTTGATGGGGTAAGCTTTTCTGTCAATAGAGGCGAAACGTTTGGGTTAGTGGGTGAAAGCGGCTGTGGAAAAACGTCCACAGCACGGGCTATTTTATACTTGGATCCTCCGACTTCTGGCGAGATTTATTTCGACAATCAAGAAGTGGGAAAAGTCTTCAAATCCAAGAATAAGGCGGAAATTTTGAAGTTGAGGCGTAAAATGCAGTATGTTTTTCAGAATCCTTATGCTTCGCTTGATCCGAGAATGACAGTTTCGGATATAATTATGGAACCACTCATGATTCACAAACACATTGCCAAAGACAAATGGATTGACAAGCTTTACGAACTGTTGGATTTGGTAGGCCTAGAAGATTATCACGCAGAAAGATATCCTCACGAATTCAGTGGTGGTCAAAGGCAACGTATATGTATTGCCAGAGCGTTGGCAGTAGAGCCAGAATTCCTAATTGCTGATGAGCCTGTTGCGTCTTTAGATGTATCTGTTAGAGCTCAAATATTGAACTTACTACAAGATCTACAACGAAAACTCAACATCACTTACCTTTACATCTCTCATGATTTGAGCACTGTTAGACAAATCTGTCATAAGGTTGCTGTTATGTATCTTGGAAATTTTGTGGAATTAGCTGAAACCGAAGAACTTTTTACTTCCCCACTGCACCCTTACACAAAGGCTTTGCTATCGGCAATTCCAGTACCTGATCCAGAAACAAAAATCACTCGCATAATGTTATCCGGCGAAGTTCCCAGTCCAATAAATCCTCCTCCAGGATGTGGATTTAATCCACGTTGCGCCTACAAAAAAGAAAAAATGTGTGCAGAAACTGCACCCAAACTTACAGATGTAGGTAATGGCCACTTGGTAGCTTGCCAAGAAGCCTCTAAATTGAGATAGAAAAATGTCTCATGCTGTCTCGATTACTTTTTTTGTGTTTCTTTAGAGTGTTGCTTCTTGCAGTATTCTTTTGAGGATGGTTGCTCCATGTCTCATTTTCAATTTCTTCTCGCCGATTCTGGAACGGTACTTGATGGGAACTTCAACCGTGCTGTAACCTTTCCTTTCCACGAGGCGGTTCAGTTCAACTTCAATGTCGAACCCCTGCGACTTCACAGTCCAATCCCGCAGTATTTCCGTCCGTATTACTCGTAAGCCCGTTAGTGGGTCGCGCAAAGAAACGCCGTTGAATAGGCTGTGAGTTAACGCTAAGAGTTTGTTTCCAAAGTAGAATGAGCTTCGCACGGCCTTGGGTTCTATTTCTCCGCTGAACCTGTTCCCGCAGACCATGCCTACCTGCGGGTTTCTTTCAAGTATTTCTATCATTTCCGGAACGTACTCTCCAGGGTAAGTGTGGTCTGCGTCGGTTAGAACCACGTATTTCACGTTTAAGTCGATGTGCTGGAGCGCTTTTGCTATCGCGTTGCCTTTGCCGATGCCATCTTGAAAAGCTATTTCCGCACCCAAATTCTT
>SMYP01000004.1:0-7867 GCA_007050895.1 Candidatus Bathyarchaeota archaeon
CCAAATTTATACAATATATTTTGATAACAAAACTGAAAAGTTTGAGTTGAAAACCGATTTAGACGTCAGTAACGCTGACTCAAGTTTTTCTGATCTAGGTATTCCTATTTGCGTAGCTAATCTTGAAGTGGGAGATACTCTTTCGACAGTTCAACTGAAAGTGAAAGAGACTCTGATCAGGACTTACCCAAATGGTGACAGAGAAACGAACCATGTATCGTGGAGTACCAACAATGACTATGGCGACTGTTACTTTGACAAAAAAACAGGAATGCTCGTTGAGCTTAATAGAACCCATCTATACATTAATTCAATAACAGATGAAATCATAAAAAAAGTTGACATCGTAAAAATGACGAATTCGAGTTTTTGGTCGAATTCAGATTTTTCAAGGCTAGTTCTCTCCACAATCATTACAACGGCAATGTTGGGCGTTTTTCTACTATCCGCCGCATGTTGTAGACATGTACAAAAAGAACAAGAGCTAGACACAAAATCTTAGGTGTTGACAAAAATAAACGGACGCATATGCGCTTAATTGCTATCATTGTAGGGGTCTCTTAACTGGTTGGCACAGATGAACAGCTTCTTTAGTTCCTCGTCGCTTGCACCTTGGCGCATGGGCGTTAAAATATCGATCAGATTGTCGTTTCTCATCAGGCAGGTTTTAAGTTTTCCATCACTCGTCACCCGCAATCTGGTGCAGTGAGAACAGAACTCGCCGTTCTCGCTTGGATGTACCACCTCCACTGTAACGTCAGGAAGATAATAGATACGACGGTTATGCATGAATCGCCGAATTTCGACGCTCACGGCTTTTTGCTTAAGCATTTTCTCATGTTCATCCAAGAATTTATGGTAAACCGAAAAATATGAATCGTCAACGTTAACTTGATCAAGCTCAATTAGCTGAAGTATGGTACCGGTTTGCTGAGCGAGGTTCATCATTTCAGGTATAGCTTCAACGTTGATGCCAGTCAAGATTACCATGTTAAGTTTCACGGGGTTAAATCCCGCAGCAACTGCAGATTTTATGCCTTCCAGTGCATTTTCGATTCTTCCGTTGGTGAGCTTGTGATAAATGTCAGGGTTTAACGTTGGGAGGCTTATGTTTACACGTTTTAATCCGCACGTACGTAGTTCTTGAGCTTGGAAGCCGAGCATGGTCCCGTTGGTTGTCATCGAAAGGTCCTTCAAGCCAGGTATAGCAGTTATTCCCTTGACAATTTCGCACAGGTCCTTTCGCATAAGCGGCTCTCCGCCTGTCAATTTAATTCTAGAGATGCCCAAGCTGACTGCGATTGCAGAGATTCTTGAAATTTCGCCAAAAGTCATTTCTTCCGCTGTGCCCCGTGAGCATGAAGTGATTTCTTCGCCTTCTTTATGGCAGTAATCGCAGCGCAAGTTGCAGCGCTGAGTTATCGATATTCTCAAGTTAAGAAGTGGACGCCCACAGCTATCTGTTAGAACCATTCGTTATTCCCGTGCATGCCTAACGATATGGGGCGCCTCGGGTAAAATAAGAGTTTCGACCGAAACTATTACAGCATCAGGGGATCCTGGGATACAAAACAGAACTTTGCCCTTTGCTACACCAGCTAGGGCGCGAGACATAATAGCTGCAGACCCCATCTTTTCGTAGCTTAAGCGCCTAAAAATCTCCCCAAAACCTGGAAGTGTCTTTTCAAAAAAGGGCTTAACCGTCTCTATTGTAATATCTCTTGGGGCAATTCCTGTGCCACCACAAAATATTGCAGCGTCCAATTCTACGGAGCTCAAAACCGTATGCAAAGCTTCTTCGATCATTCTTTTTTCATCCGTGATTATCTTTCTTAATAGAACCTTGTGTCCAGCGTTGCTCAGCAAAGCTTCAATTGTGTCACCTGAGATATCACTTATTCTATCGCCCTTCTGAACTTCCCGATATCGTGAAGTGCTACAAACGAAAACTGCAAAATTCAATTGTTTATGCGCTGCTGACTTGTGTTTTTTGGTGCTCTCACTCATTATGCTAAACCTGTTTTAATTTCTTTGCGACATGAATGTACTCTATCGCCGTGTTTGGATACTGTCCAGCTGCGTCCTTCTCGTACTGCTTCGTCATGTCCCAAATTGTCAGCAAAGCAGCAGAGGCAGCGACTAAAGCTTCCATTTCCACGCCAGTTTGAGCTCTAGTCTTTACTGTAGCTGTGACTTTCACGCCATTCTTATCAATAATCATCGCTTCAACTTTTACACTAGTTAAAGGCAATGGATGACACAATGGAACAAGCTCGCTCGTTTTTTTAGCTGCAAGCACTCCTGCAATTTTCGCTGTGTAAAGTGGGTTGCCCTTCGCGATTTTTTCTTCTCTAATCAAGTTCACAGTCTCGGGTTTCAATCGTATTTTCCCTGTTGCTGTTGCTTCCCGAAAGACCTCCGCTTTGCCTGAAATATCCACCATAGACACACTACTTTCCTCCCAAGATTGGATACGCTTTTTCTGCTTATTTATTCTGCTCCCAAGTTTCTATTAGATTTTTCACAGCAATAGCTTTAGGCGCTCCATCATTGAATCGATATATACGGATTCTTCCATAGACCCTCTGCTGAAGTATTCCTTCAGCCTCTAATAGTTTTAAATGCTGATTCGTCGTTGAATAATTCAATTTAATCCTACGTGCTATGTCAGAAACATTGAGAGCGCCCAGTCGCGCAACAAGTCTGAGAATTTTCATCCTAGGTTTTGAAGAAAAAACCTCCTCTATCTCCATACTCTTCCCTCTCACCTTTTTTCTAAAGCTGCACTTAATTCTTTCTCCAGCTCGCAAGCGGGAACCGAAGGTAAAGAAACACGAGTCGATCTGCCACGACCATCTGTCGCCGCAACCTCGGCCTTCAATATACCCAACGCGGAGAAAAACTGAACGTACTTCCAAAGCTGAGTGTGACTGTGAGGCTGCTCGCCGAATTCTTCACAGACCACAGCATAACCTTGTTCAATCTCCGAAAGAGTTGCGTAAGTTCTTTGGCTACCCTTAAAAACTCGAGTCGCACCGAGCAGAAAAAGTCTCTCATGAAATCCCAGAGAAGATAACTCGCTTCTCCGTACGGTTGGAATTATGCTGGAAACTGCTCTTCGCACGCATTCAGGCTCAACCTTGTCCAAGTCTTCAGCGTCAGCGTATTTTCCAGCACGCCACAAAAGCTCAATTGCGAAACGGGCGTTTCCGCTCTCAGAAACTGACAACTCAGCCAAAAGATCAACAGTATCTTCAGATACCGTTGAAGGCTCAAACGCCATTGCTATTCGATCGTTCAATATATCTGCAAGCTGGTCTTTTGGATATCGTTCCAACTTAATTACGTTGCGTTGCAACGTGCTTCTTGCACTGTCGTCTAGCCTTTCTATTGACTTCAAATCGCGCAGAATACTTATTAGAGATATCCTCTGAGGCTTCTCCGGTCTCATTTCCTGCAATCGCGTTAGTTTGTAGACGGCTTCCGATCCCTCTTGTTCAACAAGCGAGTCAAACTCGTCCAAAGCCAAGATCATATATGCATCTTCTTCGTCCAGACTTTGCATAAGCGTTTCCAATGCCTCTTCCGCAGAGTACCCGCGCTTGGGAAAATTCGGACAAAAAACAGACACTGCACGTTGCAGTATGAGGAAGAGTTTGCCCCGGTATTCCCGACAGTTTACATGTAAATAACGGAAGTTGACGCCTCGCTTATTTGCTTCAAGAGTTATATTTGCCCCGAAACGCTGCGCAAGGACAGTTTTTCCAGTACCAACTTCGCCTGTAATTATGACTCTCTGTGTCATTCTCTCTGGAGAATGCAGAAGGAAATTGAAAAACTCCATCATCAAGCGGTGTTCTTTTTCTCTGTGAGGCAGACGGCGAGGAACGTAGTTAATGTCTAGTTTTGTCTCGTCTTTGAACACGCTTTGATGGGGAGTCATATGGGCTCTTGACCTCGAATAAATTATGCTTGGAGTGTGTTATTCTTTTCTCTTACTTAGTAATCATTCTTTTGGAAACAAAAGATATCTAACTGAAGAAAGAAGGTTTTGAGGGAGATATCTTCACATTATATATAAGCAATTCTCATCCTTAGCCATTTCAGCAGTTGAGATAAAACTCAGTATTAGATGATGATTCTCTCCTTGAGCAAAGCAAATTGGACCGTCAACAAGGAAAATATAACTGCTGAAATTGCTTTCTAACATCAAATAATGCTCCCAATTGTGCCAAAACGCTAATAAATGCATTCTGCAATTCGTATTTTCGACACGGCAAATGATACCTAAATACTTCTTCCTTACAAAAGGCGTCGGCAAACATAAAGAGCAACTTCAAAGCTTCGAGTTGGCTTTGCGAAACGCTGGTATTCACTACTGTAACTTGGTGAACGTCTCAAGCATTGTGCCGCCAGGATGCAAGTTAATTACGAGAAATCAAGGATTGAAAATGGTGCAGCCGGGTGAAATCACCTTTGTGGTTTTAGCTCGAAACGCAACTAATGAACCGAATAGACTGGTGGCATCATCAATTGGTGTAGCTATTCCTTCAGGCAATAACCAGTATGGCTACTTGTCTGAGCACCACTCTTTTGGGCAAACAGACGAAGTCGCTGGAGATTACTCAGAAGACCTGGCTGCGACAATGCTTGCAACAACAATGGGTATCCAGTTCGACCCCGAAACCGCTTGGGATGAAAGAAAACAGCTTTTCAAAACCAGCGGTATGATAATCAAGACAGACAACATAACCCAATCAGCAAAGGGTGACAAGAACGGCTTGTGGACAACAACAATTGCCGCTGCAGTTTTTGTGCCACCAAAAAATGGTAAAATCTTGAAACCAAGAAAGAAAACCTTTTGACTTTGTAGCGCCAATTTTTGGCTGTATATTCATGCTAAGGAGCGATAACATGAAGTTCACAGGAAGAACAGCTACCGCTATAATCGCATTTCCACCTGACAAGGTTTTGCTAGTTAAAAGGCACACGTTGCCCTTTAAGGGATTTTGGGCTCTGCCGGGAGGCAGGGTCTGCCCTGGAGAAACGGTTGAGGAAACCATAGTTAGAGAGGTCAAAGAGGAAACTGGTATAGACATTGAGATAGTTCGCAAGATAGGCGAATACCATGAGCAAGGCGTTCAAGATGGATTAGAGTATGATTACCATCCCGCGTGTTTTCTAGCAAAAATGTTAAGCGGAGAAATTCGCAAGCAGAAAAGCGAAATTGAAGAAATCAAGCTTTTTAGCTTAGATGAGGTTCCTGCGTCTCTGGCGTTTGAGCATGCCCAGATGATCGAAGATTTTACCGCTTTGCGCAAAAAGAATATAGATTAAGTCTTATTGGTTTCTTCTAGTTATTTTATGAGTTTCAGTTTTTCTTTGATGAGCATAAGTAGGTCTTCAGGTTTTACTGGTTTCACTAAGTATGCGTCTGCGCCTTCGTCAAGTGCTTTGACGCCGCTTTCTAGGGATGGAAAACCCGTGATCATGATTTTGATTGTGTTTAGCATTTGTTCCTTTATTTTGGCAAGTAATTCTGTTCCGTCCATGTCTGGAAGCCTAATGTCTAAAAGAGCTAAGTCGTAATGTTTGTCTATGACTTTCTCAATTGCTTCTTTTCCTGTTTCTGCCGTTTCAATTTTGTATCCATTTTTTTGAAGAATGCGAGTAAATGTTCTAAGTATTGACTTGTCGTCGTCAACTATTAGGATTGTTCTACTTGTTTCCATCCGTTGGGTCTCCTTACTTTGCTTGGAATTCTTATAGTGAATCTGCTTCCTTTTCCCTCTTCGCTCTCAAAGGCTATTGTTCCGCCTTTATGTGCTTCAACAAGTCGCTTGCACACTGACAAGCCAAATCCTTGACCTCTGGGTTTGGTTGTAAATAATGGTTCAAAGATTTTGATTCTGTTTTCTTCAGGTATACCTAATCCCGTGTCTTCAATACTTATAAGCATCATCCCGTTTTTTTGCGTTGCTTTTGCTGTTAGTGTGCCACCATCAGGCATGGCTTGGACCGCGTTTGATATTAGATTTATGAGCACGCGTTTGATCAAGTACTTGTCAACTAGCAACGGCGGTACGTCTTGTTCAATCGCGATTATGACTTTTATGTTCTTGGGTATGACACTGCTTAGAAATGCATCTTTGAATAGTTTGTGCATGTTGGTTTCTTCAATTCTTGGGTTTAGTGGTTTCACGAAATCTTGCAGGTCTGATATTATTTTGTTTATGTAAGACACCTGATCATCGATTGATGCTAAACTCTCAGTCAAGTTTTCTCTTTCCCTGCTTGCAGGCAGAGACTTTACTTCTTCCTTTGCTAAGTAAACACTGCTGGTTATTGTTTGCAGAGGATTTCGAATGTCATGCCCCACCATACTCGCGGTTTTACCAATGGCTGCTAGTCTTTCAGCATCCTTCAACTTTTTTGCTTCTTCTTCAACTAACGCCTCTAAGTTTTCAGTATAGGCTTTCAATGTTTTATCGTTTTCTTCCAATGCCTCCAGCATTTTGCTGTTCATTAGCGCAATTGATGCAATTTCTCCGAATGCTAGCGCCATATTTGCGTCACGTTTAGTGAATTCGCTGGGTTTATTTGCGAGACCTATTATACCCACAGTTTTTTTATCTATCTTTAAGGGAGCGAACATGACATTGTTGAGATCCACATGTCCTTGCGGCATCAATTTGGACCATTTGCTGTGCCTAAAATCGTTGTTATAGGCCACTTTTCCAGTTCTATAAGTTTTACCGCGCAGTCCACGAATAGGCATGGGGAGGTTTGGGTCAACTGAGCAAGGAAGTTTTCCTGAATCCAAAAATAAAACATCGTTTTCTTTTCCCTCATGGCTCAAAAGGGCAACGTAACCTGCAGATGCACCGATGAGTTCTTTGCATGCGTCAAATATTACTCGTGCGGTGGATAGGAATTCCTGATTGTGTAAAACTGCTTCAGATGCTTTTAAAAGCGCTGAAATCTCAGTTTCACGTTGCTGTGATACTTCAAGTGTCTCAAGCAACTCCAGTTCCATTTCTTTTCTTTGAGTAGTTTCTATTAGCGAAAGGACAAGTCCCTGCACGTTATCTGTCTCATCTTTTACTGGAGCTAATGTCCAGTTCCAATAAGTCATACCCCTTTTTGGTTGATCTGCAAACTTGAACGGTTTGTCATTATAAATTACAGTTTTTCCTGTGTCTCTCACTTGCTTAAAAATTGCGCGATTCTTTTCATTTGGGAAAAGGGTGAAATGGTTTTTGCCAATAAGTTCCTCGACTGTAAAACCTGAGCCCTTGGCATATGCCGAGTTTACTGCCACAAAGTTGAATTCTGGATCAAGGTAAGCAAGCATAGTTCCTGTATTTTCCATTATAGCTTTAAGCACGGTTTCTTCTCTTGTAACTGCTTCTTCAGCTTGTTTGTGTCTGGTGATATCGCGAACAATACTCCACATTTCAAGGGGTTTTCCGTTTTTGTCACTCAGTACCCAAATCCTAACAGATGCTGAAAAAACTGAACCGTCCTTTCTTATGAATTCTTTCTCGAAAACCGGGGAGTAACTTGGCTCCTCCCAGCTCCGATTCACTATTTCATTTTCCATCTGACGCCATTTTTCAGGCGTTAACTGTTGATAAGTGAGATCTATTAGCTCTTCTTTTTGATAGCCAAGCATATTCGCATATGCTTTGTTGCATTCAATTATGCATCCGGTGCGATCTGTGTGCACAATTCCGTCTCTATTTGTTTCGTATAGTCTGCGATATTTAGTTTCAGATGTTAAAAGACACGCTTCCAGCTCTTTGCGTGGCGTGATGTCTTCAAATACTACCGCAAAATATCCTTTTCTTGGACTATAAGCGTAAAT
>SMYP01000004.1:7967-33692 GCA_007050895.1 Candidatus Bathyarchaeota archaeon
GCTTCCAGCTCTTTGCGTGGCGTGATGTCTTCAAATACTACCGCAAAATATCCTTTTCTTGGACTATAAGCGTAAATGGAGTACCATTTTTTCAAGTTCTGTGAATAATTCTCGAACTTGATGGGTTTTCCTGTTATTGCGACCATGCCATAAATGCCTATCCAGTCCGCAGGATCTTTCTCTATCTCTGGAATTACTTCTGTGATTTTTTTACCAATTATTTCTTCTCTCTTAAGTCCCGTAAGTTGTTCAAAAGCTCTGTTTACCTCAAGAAAGACGTAGTCGATGGGTTTTCCGTCTTCATCAAGTAATATTCTATGATAGGCGTATCCGTTCATTATGTTTTTGAGCAGAGATCGTTGACTACCTTCAACTGGTTCTGGCATTTGTTTCGCCTTATTATAGTAGTTGTCTTAAAAAGCCTTTAAGTTTGTTTAAGGCGATAATAAAGTTTGAACCAAGAAATAAAGTTGACGTTCTTGCGGTTTTAGTAACATTTTATATATTGAATTGTCTGAAATTATGATTGCTCCGCAGTCGGAGTTATCTGAGAGGGGAACTTCAAATTTGAGCGAAAAAGACATAACGAAGTTTCTCCAAGTCCTTGGCTTGTCAAAAAGGGAAATACAAGTCTATATGTTTCTATCAAGAAGCGGAGTTCAATCAACAAGTTTCGTTGCTAGGAAGCTCAAAATGGAACGAGTTCAAGCCTATCGTACTTTTAGGAAGCTTCAGGAAAAAGGCTTAATTGAAGCAACGCTGGAAAGGCCAACGCGATTCACAATAGTCCCTTTCGAGACGCTTTTGGATGCATTCATAAACTCCAAAAAAAGCGAAGTCGCCCAATTAATTGAACGAAAAGAAGATCTGATTTCAACTTGGAATGCAATAAGCTCACCAGAATCAACATATCCCGTCGCGAAATTCTCAGTAGTCACTGGGAAAAAGAAGATTCACACGAAAATGTGTAATATGATTGAAGACTCTGCAAAAGAAGTTTTAATCTTAACTACTAGTTTAGGTTTGATCCAAGAAGACATTGCAGGAGTCTTTGATAAAATAATAGATCCCGCTCAGAAACGTCATGTTAACTTTCAAATCATAACTGACATCTCAGAGAAGAATCTTAATATTTTGGAGCGAATTAACAATTTTTTCTCCGATGAAAACGTGGATGTTAAAATCCGTCACCTGAATATGGACTCTAAATTTTTTCCGCGCTTTCTGATTAAAGATGAGATGGAAGCCATTTTATACGCTCCAGTTGGGGAGGAAAAGTCTATGTTGAAACTCGAAGATGAAGGTTTGTGGATAAACGACAAGATGTTTATATCAATTCTCAGAGCTTTTTTCGATCAAATGTGGCATAGCTCAGTGGAAGTTTCAAGACGAGTCGACGAATTAAAAACCGGAATACCTATGGGGGAGACGGTTGTGATAAAAGACCCTGCAGATGCCTGGGCAAAAATCACAAAAGTTCTAGAAACAGCAAAAAAAGACATAATCTTGATCGCATCGTCACAAAGCATAAACAACCTTTTGGAGAATGACCCGTTTAGGAAATACTGCAAAAAAGATACAAAATGTAGAATTATGGCTTCAATAGATTTGGATAATCTTGAAACAGCGCAGAAACTATCTGTTCGTTACCAAGTCAAGCATGTTCCAATAAGTTATCTAACTATGATGATTATTGATAATAAGCATCTCTTTATGTTCAAGAAACCTTCTTTGAACGAAACGGTAAATGAAAATGGCTTCTACTTGGTGGACACATTTTACTCTAATGATCCCAGTTCAACCGAAAGAGTGGGCGAAATGCTCAACGATATATGGAAAAGAGGCGTGGAAATTTCGGAAATTAGCTCTCAGGCAGGCATAAGGATGCCCTCAGTGGAAGTCTCAGTCGGAGAGACCGTATCTAAACTTATGAATAAAATGCTCCAAAATGGTGTCAACTCCATTATGGTAACCGAGAACCAAAAAACAATTGGTATCATAAATGATAGAGAGCTCTTGAGAGAAATATTTGAAAACCAGAAAGATCCTGAAAGAACTCTAGTTAAAGACATCGAGTATACGCCCCTAGTTATGCTTGACAGCGATGAATCAATAACAAGCGCCCTTAAATTGATGCGAGAAAAGGGAATGAAACGGGTCGCAGTGGTCAAAAACGGGCAGCTAGTTGGAATGTTAACTGAAGACCTCGCCAAGAAAGAAATTGTGCCGATGAAAACCTAAATCTTAGGAAAATTGCCCACTTTCTTATGGTTCAGCTTCAGCCTGATCCGCTAGATTTCATCAATGCAAATCAATTCGCAATCATGTGCGTTTGCGAAAAGGAGAATAGTGCGCTAATTAGAGGTAAACGATATTAATGCTTCGTGTTAACCATAGATAGGTGGATAATCGCTTTGAAGTCAAAACTTCAGACGCCTATTATAATAGTAAATTTTAAAACGTACTTGGAGGCAACAGCTCGAAGAGCTATTGCCCTCGCGAAGCAAGCTGAAAAAGTGAGCAAAGAAACGGGAGTTTACATTGTTGTGGCGCCCCAGTTTGTGGATATCACACATGTAGCGGAAGCGGTTGAAATTCCTGTTTTCGCTCAGCACATAGACCCAATAAAGCCAGGTAGTCACACTGGTCAGGTTCTTGCGGACGCGGTAAAAGAGTCAGGCGCGGTTGGAACGCTGATTAACCATTCTGAAAGGCAGATGAAAATCGCTGATATTGACGCGGTTGTTAAAATGACCGCTGAAAAAGACCTTGTTAGCTGTGTATGCACAAGCAACCCGCCTATAAGTGCCGCTGTTGCTTACCTAAATCCTGATATAATTTCTATCGAGCCACCCGAACTTATCGGCTCAGGCGTTGCGGTTTCCAAGGCTAAGCCTGAAGAAGTCAGTAAAACCATACAGCTTGTCCGAAAAGTTAACTCTGACGCGCTTCTTTTATGCGGTGCAGGTATCAGCAATGGTGAAGACGTTGCAGTGGCGTTGAAGCTTAAAACTCAAGGTGTACTAGTTGCAAGTGCAATTGTGAAAGCGAAAGACCCTTATAGTATATTACTTGATTTTGCAGAGTCAACGAAGCAATAGCATGTGAGTATCGTGAAAGTTGAAGCCGAATGCGCCGCTTGTCTACTTGCGCGAGCAACAGCAGAAACCTATTATGCTACAACTAACCCTGGTTTGCGTTTCCGAACCATAAAAGAAGTTATGAAGATGCTTAACAGGGAATTTAGACCTACTACCGTTCCAGCTGATATAGGTACAAAGAGAGACCGCTTGATAAAAAAGCTAACAAGTAATTCCGATCCTTACAAACAGAGCAAAAAAATGAGTAATGAGAAAGCTCTGAAACTGTTTCCATACGCACAAAGACTTGTAGAGACGAGCTACACCCAGCAGGAACGTTTCAAGAAAGCATGTTTATGCGCCATAGTTGGCAATATTTTAGAGTTTGATATTCCCGGTCACAGGTTTACATTTACTAGTCTAACAAAAAGCTTCAGGGAAGCCGCGAAGGATTTGGTTGTGGATGATCTGGATAAGGCTTACGAATTAGCTAAAAAAGCTAAAAACATCCTCTTTTTGGCTGATAATGCCGGAGAAATTGTTTTTGACACGTTACTGGTTGAGCAACTGAAAAACATGGGATTAAATGTGACGTTTGTGGTTAAGGGTGGTCCAGTGCTCAACGATGCTACATTGGAGGACGTCTTGCCTTCTGGTATGGATAAACTCGCAGATAATATTGTAACCACGGGCACAGACGCTGTTGGACTAATACCGAAAGAGGTTTCTCAAGAGTTTCTGAAAGTCTATGAAGCTGCGGAACTCGTTTTCGCCAAAGGTATGGGCTATGCTGAAACCTTAACAGAACTTAAACTAACCAAACCTCATCTTCTTCTATTCAGAACAAAGTGTAATCCAGTAGCAAACTATTTCTGTGCAGGACGCGATAAGAACATTGCCAAGCTGATGCCATAAATGAGTCTGCCAGCCCTAATTATAACTCAAGAAGCACTTGGACATTTTGATGAAGCCATCCGCAATGAATGGCTAGTTACAAATGGGCTGGGAGGCTATGCTTCTAGCACGGTTTTAGGCGTAAATACACGAAAATATCACGGTTTGCTAGTGGCCGCACTACATCCGCCTGGTGAGCGTACAGTGTGTCTCTCAAAGCTGGATGAAGAAGTGTTGGTGGGAAACAATAGCTATCCGCTTGCTACCAACGAGTTCCACGACAAGATTTTCCCGCAAGGACACATTTTCCTAAAAGAGTTCGCTCTGAACCCTTTTCCGCGTTATACTTACGAAGTGCAGGGCGTTCAGGTGCGAAAGACTATTTTTATGCCTAAAGAAAAAAACGCTGTTGCTGTGAAATACCTTGTTCTAAACCGAGGTATGGCTGAAGCTAAAATCAGAGTTTATCCGTTATTGACTTGTAGGCATTTCCACTCTGTCATAGATCGGCAGATAGTTCCAGTGAACTTCGTTCAACAGCAAAATGGCGATATCGGATTTACCTTTCGCAACCCAAACGCCACTGTTGCAGTGCGTTCCACCATGAACGCTTTCAACGAGAAAGCAGCGTGGATCGAACGTTTGTACTATTGTGAGGAAGCCAGTAGAGGTGAAAGTAGTACAGATGATTATTACCGGCCGGGCTACTTTGAAGTTATTGTGCCGCATAAACGTGACAGGGACTTCGCCATAGTCGCCGCTGCAAGCGAAAGCAAGCAAGAAAGCCACGAAATCTTAGGTAGCTTCGCTAGCACAGTATATGATGTTAACGGGCAACTTGCATCTGAAATTGAAAGCCGCAAGAACCTACTAAACAACTTTTACAACGTTAACAGTCAGGTTCCAACAAACGATTGGCTCAATTGGATTCTTCTAGCCGCAGATACCTTCATAGTCAATGGTGCTAACGGTAGAAAGTCCGTTATCGCTGGATATTTCTGGTTTGAGAGTTGGGGTAGAGACACTTTCATCTCATTGCCTGGCTTGTTGCTTGCAACTGGTAGGTTTGAGGACGCGCGCAACATCCTACTTGGCTTCATGCGCCAAAAAAAACAGGGCTTAATTCCCAATTTCATTCAAGATAGATCTGGAGAACCGGCATATAATACGGTGGACGCTACATTGTGGTATTTAAATGCAGTCTTGCAATATCTGAAGTACACTGGAGACTTAAAGTTCGTTCAGCAGCAACTATGGGAAAACTTAAAGATAATTGTAGATAGCCACAAGAAGGGCACAGCATTTGACATACGATTGGACAGCGACGGCTTGCTTGCCCATGGTCCGAGGCTTACTTGGATGGATGCTGAAGTGGACGGCGCCCCGGTTACGCCGAGGAGTGGAAAAGCAGTGGAAATTCAAGCTTTATGGTATAATGCTTTGCAAACAATGCAGTTGTTAGCGCACAAATTTGGCGAATCTCACTTATCTGAAACGTATGCGGAGATGGCTTTTGAAGCTCAGGAAAGTTTCAACACAAAGTTTTGGAACAGCGACGTCGGTTGCTTGTACGATGTGGTGACAGATTCGGGTTTCGATGCGACTTTTAGACCTAACCAGATAATTGCAGTAGCCTTAGATTTCACGATGTTAAACAAAGAACGAACCGAAATGGTTGTGGATGTGGTGTCTCGCGAATTGGGAACCCCTTATGGCTTGCGAACCTTAGCGCAGAGCGATTCCCGCTACAAGGGCATGTATGTTGGCGATAGGCGAAGCAGAGATCAAGCCTATCATAATGGCACGGTTTGGGCTTGGTTGCTTGGACCATATGTAACTGCCTGTCGCAAAACGCAGATTAATAGTGATTACGAGTTGAAGCAAGTTCTCAGAGGTTTATTTGCCCAACAAATCATTCAAGCAGGGTTGGGCACTATAAGCGAGGTTTTTGATGGTGATCCTCCTCACGAGCCCAGAGGCTGCATAGCCCAAGCGTGGAGTGTAGCCGAACCTTTACGTGCGTACCTCGAAGACGTTATGTGGATTAGACCAAAATACGAGAAAGAGCTTTTAAAAGCTTAACACTTTATTGTTTTTCTGATTTCTGCCGCTGAAGTTTCCGGCTTAACCGTGTTTATGTACATTCCAGTGCTCTTTTCGAAACCAGCTCGGATGGATAGGCACGGATAAACTTCCAAATGCCAGTGATAAAATTTTTCTGCACCATTGTTTACGGATAGGTGAAAGCTGTAATTATAGGGTGGGTCATTTACAAGATCTTTAATCGCTTTGAGACTTGTTTTTAATGTTAAGGCGAAAGCTTCTATTTCGGGTTTGCTTAAGCCTAATATGTTGGAGGCATGCTTTTTAGGAAATATCCAAAACTCTAGTGGGTTAACGCTGGCATATGGAGCGAAAACCGCAAAATGCGCGTTTTCAAGCACTAATCGTGAGCTTTTTGTTTCCTTCTCTATTAAGTCGCAGAAGATGCATTTTTTGTATTGGTCATAGAATTCTTTGCTTGCAGTTATTTCTTCGGCGGGAATTCTAGGGATAGTTGGCATAGCTATTATTTGACTGTGTGCATGAGATAGTGAGGCGCCTGCTTCTTTGCCATAGTTACGGAAGATTGAGACGTACTGCACGTAGTGTTTGGCGGATAGTTCACGGAACCTGTCAATGTATGCATTTATTAAGAGAGCTAGCTGCGGCAGCTCAGCATCTGCTGGATCTTCGTCGTGGTTTGGCGACTCCACTAAGACCTCATGATGCCCGATGGCGTAACCGTAACTTTCATTTTTCATTATCTGCGTTTTCTCTAAGGGGTCTTTGGGTGGAGTAAAAGCGGGGTAAAGGTTTGGGATGACTCGGATAAGCCAGTTCTGAGGGCGCGTGCCGTTTTTGTCTTTGCTTTTTTTGATTTCTCCATTCTGTTTCAGATAGAGCAGAACAGCTGCCGGAGTCAAGTGTTCGTTTCCCGCACAGAGAGGACAGGCACTGTCTTGTTTTGATTCTGTTTTTTGTTTTGCAAAGTCTGTGGGTCTTCTGCTGCGTTCAGTTGCTATTACAACCCAGCGATTCAAAAGGTAGTCTTTTCGTAATTCGTTATAGCCCATCCTTTTTAAGCTCCTGACATATTAGGAAAAATGGGAGTGGCATTTATAGCATTTCCGACAACCTTTTAACATGCCCACTTTGGCAACCCTGATTAGCTCTTCTATATCTGATGTGAATTGTTGGTTGAGTTGACCGACGTATTTGGGCACAAATATACGGGTGTTTTAGAAAAAGCTGATTATGGGTGAATCATTTTGTTGCTGGTTGGCTATTTCGTCTATTGTTGTTTTTGTTAAAGCTTTGATATTATTGAAGTACGTGAGTTCGCCATGACTCACGAGGGTGATAGCTGTACCTTCATTTCCCATTCTCGCGGTTCTGCCAATTCTGTGGAAGTAAACCGGCGCCTCTAGCGGTACGTCATAGTTTATTATGTGGGTTATTCCCTCGATGTCTAAACCTCTTGCTGCAACGTCGGTTGCAATCAGCAATTTGAGTTTTCCGTCTCTGAAGGCAGTAGTTACGCGATCTCTTTGCGACTGAGTGAAACCCGCGTGAAGTGCTAGGGCATTATAGCCTTTTCTTCTAAGTTTTTCTGTGACTGCGCTAGTACCCCTGCGTGTTTTGCAGAATATTATAGCTCTGCCGATGTGATTTTCCTCTAGAATGTTGCAAAGGGTTTCAAATTTGCCGTGAGGGTTCACAAGCATATAATACTGTTTCATTTGTGTGAGCGCTATTTCGTCTTTGCTCACCAGTATTTTTTCTGGTTTTCTCATGTACCTGTTGCAGACGTTCATTACTGTTTCGTCTATTGTCGCTGAGAAAAGGCTTGTCTGCCTGTTCTTTGGTGTTCTCGAAAGAATGTACTCTATATCTTCAATAAAGCCCATATCCAACATTCTGTCTGCTTCGTCAAGTACCAAAATCTTTACCGAATACAGGTTTAATGCACCCCGCTTGAGTAGGTCAATTATGCGACCTGGAGTACCCACAACAACATGAACACCGTTTGCCAAAGCTCTTATTTGTCGATGGATTGGTTCTCCGCCGTAGACGGGCAAGACCCTTAGTTTCGAGTGTTTTGCAAACAATTTCATATTATCTGCTACTTGCACTGCTAGTTCGCGGGTTGGCACTAGGATTAAACCCTGAACTCTTTTGATTTCCGAGTTTAACCTATCAATCATTGGAACTCCAAAAGCAGCGGTTTTACCAGTTCCCGTTTGTGCTTGCCCGATGACATCTTTACCTTCGAGCAAGGGCATTATGGCTTGAGCTTGAATAGGAAAAAGGCTTTCGAATCCAAGTTCCTCTATGCCTATCAAGACTTCCCTGCTAAGGGGTAAGTCTTTGAATGATTTTATTTCCATTATTTGTATATTCTCCTGCCACAAAATTTTTCATGATTTCCAAAAGCTCTTTCTATTGCTTAGTTAGTGACATGATAAATGTGACATAACCAACACCATTGATTCACATATAAAAAGGTTTAGCTTGTTTTCAAACAAAAGAATCCGTTTCTGAGCCTATTTTGTCTAAAAAACAGGAAAATGAATTTTTTCAGAATGGCTTGAACTCTTTTGCCTTTACGATTCTAGTCTCTCCAAAGGTCCAACGCTAGTTTGAGCTCCTTATGAGTTTCAGAGTACGCCGCGAGAGTTTTCCCTTGCATTGTGGCGTCGACAGCTTGCCGCATGGCTGTAGCTCCCGCGGAGGTTCCATCAGTGTGTCCGTGAATGCCTCCGCCTGCTTGGATGACGAAGTCTCTTCCAAAGTATTCCATCAACGCAGGTACCAATTTCGGGTGCAGTCCGCCTGAAGCAACTGGCAAAACAGGTTTCAACCCAGCCATCTCCGTCTTCAAAGCGTCAATATTCTCGAGCACTTCCTCTTTGGTTTCAGACATTTTTCCGACAATAGTTCCCACGTGAAGTTGGTCCACGCCTATTATCCTCGAGACTTTGGCTATGGTTCTCATGGCAATGCCATGTTTTAGATTCTTAGTGAACGCGGCGTGACCTGCTCTGTGGGCGTGAATAACCAGTTTGAAGTTCTGGTCACGCAATGTTTGCAGAGCGGACCATCCACAAGTTAAAATGTCTACCATGACATATCTTCCGCCGTGGTCTAATACGAACTCTGCCCTCTTCAGCATAGTTTCGGTTTCTGCCGTGATGTTAGCCATGTACACTTTGTGTTCCCCAGTTTCATTTTCAGCTTTGTCCCTACCCTCCAAAGTTTTTAAGATGCGCTTTTCAAAAGGATTAAACCGTTGGCTGCTGAGGTTTTCATCGTCTTTAACAACGTCGCATCCCCCAACCCATGCCTCATAAGCCACTTTTGCGTGATCTTTGGTTTTCAAGCCAAGTTTAGGCTTTATTATAGTTCCGACAAGAGGTCGTTTAGGCACCTTGAGCAGACTACGAATTCCTTTTATGCCGAACTTGGGTCCCTTGAAGCTCTTCAAAAGTATAGCGGGCAGTTCAATATCGACAAGCCGCAGGTTTTTCAGCGCCTTCAAGCCGAAGACGTTTCCTGCGACACTGCTCAGGATGTTGGGCATGTTTCCCTGCTCAAAAAGCTCCACTGGATAAGCTATTTTAACGAAATTCCCTTCCATGCTGAAGACGCAGGCTGCAAGCTTCATCATGTACGGTTCCATCGTTGTAAGTTCAGTCCATGTTCCAATTGAACTTTCGGCGGCGACTCCGCCTGCAGCTTCTTTTATGCTGATGCCTTCTGGCTCTAAATAGAAAGTGAGTATTGAGTCTGCTAACGCTGGTTTATAATTTAAATCGACAAAGTCTATGTACTTCAAAATAGGTTTCCTCCTTCGCTTAAAGTGAGTGATATTTCTTTAAAATCTTTAACTATTTGCTTGTTTATCTAACTATGTGAACCTTTCATGGAGCTGGTAGCTGAAGTTTTAAACATCACAGCTGGTGGAAGAAGAATCGCCATTTTAAGCGAGGAAACAGCCAGCGTGCTTGGCGTGCACTCTTCAGACAGAATCTGCATCACATACTGTGAGCATCAGATAATCGCCATAGCCAACATAGCCACACATTTCCCTATGAACCGAATAGGGCTCTACGAGGAAATCTCGGAGACACTTGGACTGAAAACCGAAGAAACGGTAGACGTACATCTCGCTCAGCTTCCCGAGTCTCTCAGGCATGTTCGAGCGAAACTGCGTGGCGAAAGGCTTCGACAACACGATATTGACACCATAGTCAAAGATGTAGTTGAACGGCATTTGAGCGAGGTTGAAATTGCTGCATTCCTTACTGCCCTCAATATTTACGGCTTAAACATGGGTGAGAACGAAGCCTTGTCCAGAGCTATGGTAGAAACCGGTGACACTCTTGACTTTGGCGAAGGTCCCATACTGGATAAGCACAGCATAGGTGGCATACCAGGTGACAAGACTTCATTACTTGTTGTGCCGATAGTTGCGGCTGCTGGGTTCACGATTCCTAAAACATCTTCACGAGCAGTTACTTCTCCTGCGGGAACCGCTGACCGCGTTGAAACCCTATGCCCAGTGAATCTATCCATAAGTGAAATAAAATCTGTGGTCGAGAAGACAAATGGATGCCTCGTTTGGGGAGGTTCATTAGACTTGGCACCAGCCGATGACCTATTCATTCAAATAGAATACCCTCTGGGAATTGACCCGTTGCTTTTACCCTCAATCATGAGCAAGAAGAAAGCCATAGGCGCCACACATATTGCAATCGATATTCCAACCGGCAATGGCGCAAAAATCAAGAACATGACCGAAGCATACACCTTGGCTTCTGACTTCGTAGACTTAGGTACGCGCCTGGGCTTAAAAATCCAATGCGCTTTGACTTTCGGAGAACAACCAATAGGCAACTCTGTCGGACCAGCTCTCGAAGCGAAAGAGGCTTTGATGGCTCTCATGGGTGGGGGTCCAGCAGACCTAAAAGAAAAAGCCATCAGCCTCGCGGGCATGCTTTTCGAAATGGTAGGAGTTGAGGGAGGACGGAAGAAAGCAGAGCAAATGCTGCAATCTGGAAGAGCGGAAAAGAAGCTAAGAGAAATAGTGGAAGCTCAAGGCGGAAACCCGCACATAAAACCGGATGAAATACCGGTGGGTACCAACAAGGCAGAAGTGACTGCCAACCAAGCGGGCAGAGTTCTGTGGATAAGCACCGCCGACATAGTTAATATTGCTAAAACCGCGGGGGCGCCAAGAGCAAAAGGAGCTGGTATAGTGCTTAAAGCGAAACTGGGTGAAGCCGTAAAGAAGGATGGTGAATTATTGGAGATATACGCTGAACGAAGCAGCAAATTACAGTCAGCGTTAGAACTTGCTAAGAGACTCCAACCCATAGTGCTGAGCAAAAAGCCAGAAGAGCAGATACTGCTAGACCGAGTTCCAGAGAAAATCGCGGGTGAAAAGTCTTTCATGCTGGAAAGATGAACATTTATGATTTAAAAAGCCAAGATAAAAGAAAAAAATGAGAAATCGGGGAGTTTAACGGGCTCTTGATCGCACTCTTGGCTCCAGCAGTGTCCAGAGCCACTCAACGAATTCCCGAAGGTTTTTGGTTTGTATGTGCACTTCTCCTGGACCCGTGATTTGAGTAACCAAGCCTTCTCCGCTCAGTAGTGTTTCTTTTAGCCCACCGAATCTTGTGACTTTGTAGCTGCATGAGGCACTGAAGCCGACTAGGTGGAAGTTGTCAACTATCAGGGTTTGCCCCGCTTCTAGTTTATGTGTATCTATCGCGCCAAAAGTGTTGATGAATAATTGTCCGTTGCCAGTTGCTTTCAACATGAATAATCCCTGCCCGAATAATCCTTTTGTGAAGCCTTCCCACTTCACATCTAAGTCTATGCCCTGCGTTGAAGCTATGTACGCTGATTTCTGTATTATAAATCCTTGATCTGGTTTGATCTCCAACTTTTCAATATCACCCACGGGCGCTGCGACTAGAGCTACCTCTCCGGCACCTCTTTCCGCCACGTAATCGTTCACCCAGAACGATTGTCCACCGAATATCGTCAGTCCCAAGCTTCCAAGTATGCTCTTTTCTCTCTTGCGAGTGTGTGCCTCTATGGTTGGATCCATATATGTCAGAGCGCCTGATTCCCCAGTGATTGATTCGCCTTTTTCCAAGTTTACCACAAGCAGCGAGTAAGAGGGTTTATACTTGATCTCATACTTCATGTTAATCTCTCCTGATGATACACTAAGTAAGAAGTATCAAATAAGCTTGAACTTAGAATTCATAGAAGGCTGACTCTTCTGTCCAGAATTCAAACGATTCCTTCATAAGAATCGTCTAGGGTCAGTATCGACGTCAACTATTGTTGGTTTGTTCGAGGATAATGCTCTGTCAACCGTCGCTTCAAGCTCGCTTGGCTCTGTAACTTTGATACCTATTCCTCCAGAATGCTCTGCAAAATCTGCAAAGTTATAGTTGTAAAGTTCAGTCTGCCACGTCTGGTAGCCTTCCACCTTCTGCTCTTGCTGTATCATCCCTAAACTTTGATTATTCAGAACGAAAACTTTCACGGGCATCTGGTATTTCAAAGCAGTCAAAAAGTCCTCCATCACCATTGAAAAACCCCCGTCACCCGCTATGCATACAACCTGCCTGTTTGGATAAGCAAGCGCGGCAGCCAGCGCGCCAGGTAAACCGAAACCCATAGAAGCCAAATATCCGCTCATCACCATCTTCTGCGTCTTCTTCATCATGAAGTTCCTGCCGAACCACCAGCAGTTTTCACCAACATCCAAGGAAATCACTGCGTCAGCAGCTATTTTCTCGTTTAAAACTTTCATTATATATTGAGGTCGAATTGGTTTTAAGGACGAATCAGCTTCTCGTCGCAGCTGTTCTTTCCACTCCTGCTTTAAATGCGAGATTTCATTCAAATACGCTGTATTCTGCTTTTCTTTAACTTTCTCGGTTAATTTAGGAATAAGCACGGCGCTGTTTCCAAGCAAGCCTACTTCAACAGGATAATTCTTTGCAATCATTTTCATGTTAATGTCTATCTGTACAGTTCTCTTTTCTGGAATTCGGGTCAACGAAGAAAACGAAGACCCAACAACAACAAGCAAGTCCGCTTTGCGAACAAGCGTTGCAGCTGTCGTGGAAGCAATGCTGCCGTGGCAACCTGCATGCAACTTGTGGTCTTCGTCAATTATTCCCTTCGCTCTAAACGTGGTTATTATTGGTGCAGAGATCTTGGCAGCCAGTTTCACCAATTTGTTTCCCTGACCCATCGCACCGAATCCGGCGATTATCGCTGGTCTTTCTGCTTTGTCAATTACTCTTGCTGCTTTTTCAATTAGAGTATCTTCTTGGCCAAATGCTAGGTTTGGCATTCTCCCTTCCAACGGAAGGATCTGCGTTTCATACGGAAGTTTTTGCACATCGTTGGGTATTCCAATATGCGCTACACCCCGATCAAGTAGCGCGTGTCGAATAGCTAGTGTTGCCAATATTGTGGTTTGCTTTTCCGACATTAGAATTTTGTTGAATACGCATATGGGTTCAAAGAAAGAATGTTGATCAATTTCCTGAACTGATCCAGGTCCGATGAGTTGCCGTGCTACTAGTCCCGTTAGCGCCAGAACAGGCGCGTTATCCAAGCTTGCATCATACAAGCCTGTAGCTAGATTGGTTGCACCTGGCCCCGAAACTCCTAAGCAAGCAGCCACGTTGCCAGTGAGTTTTCCATAAGCCGAAGCCATAAAAGCTGCGGTTTGCTCATGCCTAACTTGAAGATACTTAACTTTGTTGCTTTTTCTTATAGCATCCACCACTCCCAGAGTGGAGGTACCTGGGACTCCGAAGACGTATTCGACTCCCCATTCTCCTATTTGCTCCACCAAAACATCTGATACTGTTCGTCCCGTCTTTTTCTCTTCGGGTTTGCCTGACAAAAGCACAAAAGCGCTTTTGGATGCGCCGCAGACAGGACAAACCCACCCTTTGGGCAAGTCGCTAAAACTCATTTTTTCTTTAGCTTCGTCATAAACATAATTGCAAATTGTGCATCTGAATTTTGCCATATGAAAACCTCGAAAAGCCATATCCAACAATTTATAGTTCTCTTCTTCTTATCTGCTTTTCTGGTTCTTATACGCGTGAATTTTAAAATTTCGGAGCCCGTTTGAGCTTCGAGCCAAGATGGAGACCAATGAAACCCAAGCCTATAATAAAGAGTACGTTAAGAACCATATTTCCCCTTCTGGATAAACCATAAAGGAACCACTCCATTGTAGTTATCACGGTTCCATCAAACGCTTGCTTGGGTAGATCTATGGCAAAAGGTAGCCAGTCTGCAAGAGTTGGCTGAAACACCACAACAAGAAGCTCGTAAAACGCGCTTAAGACAACAATTCGCAAGATTGCTTTCTGTCCTGATTCTTTTATTCCGTTCCGGAACAAATACCCAACGATTAACATGCTTAAGAAAACAGCGGTAAGACCAGCCCCGTAATAAGTTAACATAGTAACGCCGAAAACTGTAAGTGTTATAATCGTCAAGGGAAACGCTATCAAGATTTGCAGAACGGCGTATGTGGCCAGTGCAGTTACCACGTCACCAAACTTCATGACGTCACCTCCGTTAAAATGAAGAGACTTGAACAAAATCATATTTTCCACTTAACTTTTTATGACTTGCTGTGTTGTGGCTATCACTTTTCGAAAGTCCATGTTACAAAACAACTGCAGGACTTCTCCGAATAATTCATAAACCGCTCGTGCCAATAATCCAGTTTAAAGGAATGTTATATATGGAAAGCTGGGAGTTGATAATTATTGGCGCTGGAGCAGCTGGTTTAGCCGCTGGAATCTATGGAGCCAGAAGTGGACTAAAAACCCTTGTCATTGACGAAAAAATGGCTGGGGGCACTTCCGCTGATGCTCCAATTGTAGAAAATTACCCTGGTTTCTCACAAATCAGTGGTGGTGAGCTGGCACAAAAAATGGCGTTCCACTGCAAAAAAGCGGGCGCAACCATACACGAAATTGAAGCCGTGACTGCCTTAGACATTGCAGGTGAACGAAAAATCGTGAAAACCACAAGAACAGAATACGAAGCCACTGCCATTATAATTGCCACAGGCTCTCATTACCGTGAAATTGGCGTTAAAGGCGAAAAAGAATTTCGCGGAAGAGGCGTAAGCTACTGTGGTGTCTGTGATGGTCCCTTTTTCAAAGGTAAACGCGTGCTCGTAATTGGAGGTGGCAACTCTGCAGCCACAACAATTCTTTACCTCTCAGGCATTGCTGCCAAGGTCTTAGTAGTTCATCGTAGAGACGCTTTTCGAGCTGAAGCTGCTCTTGTAAAAGACATAGCTTCAAAAGAAAATGTTCAGGTTTTGTGGAACACCGAAGTCAGAGAAATTGAAGGTAATAAACTTGTCACTAAGGTCGTCTTATATGACAACAAGGCAGAAGCAACCACCGAAATTTCGGTTGATGCTGTTTTTGTTCAAATCGGCGAGGCGCCAAACAGTCAAATTGCACAAGAGACCGGCTTGGAAGTCAATGAACATGGTTACATCAAGACTGACGTTTTCCAGCGAACCAGCGTGGCAGGTGTTTACGCAGCGGGTGATGTGACGAGTCATCCTGTTAAGCAGATCGGCACCGCGGTTGGTCAAGGCATCACTGCAGCCCTCGAAGCGTATGGGTACATCAGACGACCCTATTATAGGAGATAGAGGGAAAACATTATATCATTCAAAAGCCCTTTTCCTGTTTCCATAAGCAAAGGCGAGTAAGCTGAAGCTTGAAAAAATCGCGAAATAGCCGAAAGAGGTTCCAGCATGAGTGAAAAATGTCTCGCTGCAATTGAAATAAATCAAGACTTATGTAGCAGATGTCGTGTTTGCTATTCAGTTTGTCCCTATGAAGCTATAAACTATGACGCGGAAGCAGACAAGTTAGAAATAGATGTGCAGAAATGCCAAGTTTGTGGAATATGTCCAAGCGCTTGTCCTGTTGCCGCCATAGAAGTTGCCTATTACAATTATGATCAGCTAGTAGATTATGTGGATCAAGTAAGAAAAAAAGTTGATGCTGATACTTTGGTATTAATGTGCCGAGGAAATTCTCCCTCTACATGCGAAGTTGAAGAGATTATAGCTGATCAAAACTTAAGCATCGAAAAATACATTCCAATGCGTTTGCCCTGTTCTGGAAGAGTTCCAACAGACTTCATCTTCAAAACTTTGAATTCAGGTGTGAAAAACATTGTTTCCATTCAATGTGAGGATGAATTCTGCCGTTACAAGGAAGGCACAAAAATCAACACTAGACGTTTACAGTTGAGCAAGAACGTTCTGAAGCAGTTGGGCTTCGATGAGAACGCCCTTACTATGGTGAAATTCTCTAGGAAAGCAGTGTATAAGACTGAAGAATGCGTTGGCTGCGACAAATGCGTGTTCATCTGTCCATACGACGCGATAAAAGCGGAGCCTTTCTCTACACCAACAATAATTTACGAAGACTGTGTGGGCTGTGGTGCTTGTGCTCTTGTTTGTCCGCACCAAGCAATTGAAGTGAAAGGTTACGAGTTTGAGAATGTCCTGCAGCGGTATGGTCAAGCTGCAACAACGATGAAAGCACAAAATAATACTCCAGTGGTGTTAGTGTTTAGCTGTCAGTGGTCCGAGTTTTCGGCTTTGGACAATCCTGATAGCGCGCTCAAAGGAAAAAACGCCATGGTTTTGGAGGTTCCATGCTTCAAAGGAATGGATCCAGTTCACGTCATCAATGCTCTACAGTGCGGATTCGATGGAGTCATGGGTGTCGTGTGCGCTGCTGACGACTGCAAGCTCGAAGAAGGGAGAGACTCTGCTGAACGAAACCTTGACGTGTTAAAAGACGTTTTGAAAAAAATGAACCTGCTTGAACGTTTTGGACTGTTTGAGTTGTCCCCGAGATGTGAAGGAGAATTCCAAACAAATTTCGAAAGTTTCTACAACAAAATTTCGGCGTTACCGCATTCTAAAATGGCAAAGGCGGAGGCGAAGTGAGCTGTATCAAATACTGAGAAAAAAGCGCCTTGCTCATAAAGAAACCTTGTTTGAAGTCAATGCTCCGGATATCGCTGCCAAAGCTAAACCGGGCCAATTCGTAATTGTAGTTCCCAACGAGAAGGGTGAACGCATACCATTGACAATCTGCGCTTACGATTCAAATAAGGGAACTGTATCTTTTGCTTTCCACGAGGTTGGCAAAACCACGGAAGCAATGGGTCATTTGAATGAGGGCGACTCCCTGATGAATGTCACTGGTCCTCTTGGTAATCCATCAGAAGTCAAAAAGTTCGGCAAAGTCCTCTGTGTCGGCGGAAGCATCATGATTGCACCAGCGGTATTACAGATCAAAGCCATGAAAGAAGCAGGAAATCATGTGACAACTGTGCTAGGTTGCAGATCCAAAGATTTCTTGTTCATGGAAGATGAAGCCAAAGCTTTGAGTGATAAACTGTATGTGGCTTCTGATGATGGCACAATTGGCTATAAAGGGTTGGAATTTCTAAAAGATTTGTTAAAGATTGAAAAGTTTGACCACTGTGTAGTTTTGGGTCCTGTTGTTATGATGAGGAACATCAGCGAAATAACCAAGCCTTACGGTATTCCGACAATTGTAACCGTGACACCTATAATGATGGACGGCATGGGAATGTGCGGGGTCTGCCGTGTTACGGTTGCCGGAGAAATGAAGTTTGGATGCGTTGACGGTCCAGAATTCGATGGGCATCAGGTTGATTTTGACGAGTTAGTTCAGCGTCAACGTTTGATGCTTCCAGAAGAGAGACTAAGTTCAATGTTATGGGAAATCAATGAAAAGGATGGAGGTTGTAAGTGTGGCAGAAACGAAGCCTAAACCTAAGCCAAAGATAAAGAAAGAAGCCATTGAAATGCCCAAGCAAGAGCCAAACGTACGCGTTAAAAACTTCAACGAAGTTGCGTTGGGTTACACTGAAGAGCAAGCGCTTGAAGAGGCTAGCCGTTGCCTGCAATGCGTTAAACCTCAATGCGTATCTGGCTGTCCCGTGGAAGTTCCAATTCCAGAATTCATAGAATGTATCCGAGAAAAGAAGTACGCTGAGGGAATAAGTACTATAAAGTCTAAAAACGCTCTACCCGCGGTTTGTGGTCGTGTTTGTCCTCAAGAAGAACAGTGCCAAGTCAAATGTGTCCTCGGAAAAATCGGGGAACCCGTTAGCATTGGTCGCTTAGAGCGGTACCTAGCTGATTGGGAACATGATCATGGCTTCCAGTTACCTGAGAAAGCCAAACCTACGGGTAAAAAAGTGGCAATTGTTGGTGCTGGTCCAGCTGGCCTCACGGCTGCCGCTGATTTGGTGAAGCTTGGACATGAGATTACAATGTTTGAGGCGCTTCACTTGCCTGGTGGGGTATTGATTTATGGTATCCCCGAGTTCCGTTTACCTAAAGCTATAGTTAGAAATGAAGTAGATTACATCCAGAAGCTAGGTGTTGATTTGCGTTTAGGCAATTTGGTCGGTAGAATTCACACAATACCTGAGCTCATGAAAAGCGGCTACGAGGCTGTTTTCATTGGTTCAGGCGCTGGTTTACCCATGTTTATGGGACTTCCAGGCCAGAACTTGGGTGGCATATACTCTGCCAACGAGTTCCTGATTCGCGTTAACCTTATGAAAGGTTATAATTTTCCTGAGTACGACACACCTCTGCGACTTGGAAAGCATGTGGTTGTCATCGGTGGTGGAAACGTTGCTATGGACTGCGCACGATGCTCGATGCGGCTTGGTGCTGACGTTTGTCTACTCTACAGGCGTTCACGAGAGGAATTGCCTGCTAGACAAGAAGAAATCGAGAACGCAGAGGAAGAAGGTTTGGTATGCAAGTTTCTAGCAGCTCCTTTAAGGTTCATCGGTGACGAGAAAGGCTGGGTTAAAGCGATGGAATGTCAAGCCATGGAGCTTGGTCCACCTGACGCTTCAGGAAGGCGCCGACCCATTCCGATTAAAGGCTCAGAATTCACCATGGAAGTCGACACAGTCATAATTGCCATCGGGCAGACTCCCAACCCGATTATCCAACGGACTACTGATGGTTTGTTGGCTGATCCGAAACGCGGTACAATTACTGTTGACGAAAATGGCAAAACAAGCTTGGAAGGCGTTTACGCCGGCGGAGACGTAGCCACAGGCGCAGCAACAGTTATCAGCGCCATGGGGATGGGCAAGACAGCAGCTAAAGCCATACACGAATACTTGACGAATAAAAAGTAACCTCGACACTCTGCATCATGGGAATTCCGCTATATCTTTTCTGCATATACTACTATCAGGATCCAAAAGCACATGTAGTCTTCGCTCTGCGAGATTGCTTCGATAATCACACATCTTGAATAGCATTTGCCATGTTTTTTGCATTTTCCAATTTGTGTTGTTTGGTTTGCTAGGTTTTATTATTTGATTTCGAATGAGGTGCATATTTCTTCTACTGTTCGGTTCAGGGTTAGTTCAGCAATATCTTGTCCGTAGTCTAGTATTCGTCTTGAACTATCTAGCATTAACCTGAGAATTGCTGCGACGTTTGGATCCAATTTTTTGGTGGACATGAGTCTGATGAGTTCTGTTTCTAAAGTTACGTAAGAGCCACGCTTGGCAATTATTTTTTCTGCGTCGTTATATGCTCTTTTAAACATTGCTTTTGTGGCTTCTTCGAACAGTTGGTGTGCATTAGAATTGAAGTTAAGTAGTTGTGAATATACTTCTTCGTCTAAGGGTTCCTTTATAAAGAGCAGTTGTTCATCGATTTGTTTCTGGAAGGTTGACAGGTTATTTACTATGTTTAATGCGTCTTCAGCAATGTTCGTTATATCATTCACTATTATTCTGTACAGCAAGAACTCTTTTGGAGTTCTGAAACCTAAATCTCTATATAGATTGCGTTCTATGCCGAACTTCAATTGGCGAACAGTGTATAATCCTAGTCTGTTGGCATCGTGATGAGCGCTAATCACACTTTGAAACAGCATTTCCTCTCGTTTTTTCAAGGCTTCTATAGCGTCTTTGTTAGCAGAAAGCGTTACGATGACCATTCTTCTGACTGCTTTTTCTATGGGAAACTCTGAGTGTTTTATGAGAATCTGGAGTGTGATTTCGTTCTGTGTTTCATCGATAATTTCTGCACCTAGAAGAGTGTCTCTCGCGAAATTCTTTACTATGGTCTTGCATTTGGCCATGTCTTCTGCTCCTTTGAAATGAACTCGGATTACATCAGCGCTTATAACGTAAAGAGCTTTTATCATTCGAAGAGTGGACTGTAAGTCTTCTTCTGACACATCAACGTTAATGTAGTATTCTTTTAGTTTGGAACCTTTGTGTTCTTCATATTTTTCTTTCAATTTTCTTGGAACTAAGGTTAGCGATGAGTCGGATTGCACGTTGAAGTCGATTTCGCTTCCTTTTTTTAGCCCGACATCTTGCACCCACTCTTTTGGTAGGGATATTATGTATGAACCTCTTCCTGTGCATTGGACTCGTCTGTATCCTAGGTCTTTCTCTGCCATACGCGTTCACCTATACACATATTTCATTTATATTATATAGTTCGTTACTTTACATATAAATGCTTTTCAGTACAGTTATATAGAATATATGATACCTTCATTTGCGAAATCTGGAATAATAGTGGTAAAATAACCTTGAACATATGTAGAGAAATAACAACCTCTAAAGAACAAAAGCAAGTTGAAGACCCTTTTTTGCTACACAGAAGGCAACATCTCACTTGCTAGTGTGATCATACGCTAACGCGCTCTATAAAGAAAAAACGAGGTATAATCATTGAAAAAAATCGTTGCGAATGAAGAACACTGTATTGGTTGCGGACTTTGCGAGGTTTACTGCACTGTCCAGCACTCCAAATCGAAAGATATCATTAAAGCTTACAACAAGGAAAATCCCCGCCCAACCAGCAGAGTAAAACTGGAAGTACATAAACCAGTTTCTTTCGCTATCCAATGCAGGCACTGCGAAGACGCACCATGTGTAACAGCTTGTCTCTCCGGTGCAATGCAAAAAGACGAGAAAACTGGTCTAGTGAAACATGACCCCGAGAAGTGCATAGGATGCTGGACCTGCATTATGGTCTGCCCCTATGGCGCCATAAAAAGAGATCCTTCAGGGAAAGTAGTTTCAAAATGCGACCTATGCGCAGAACTGGAAGTGCCAGCATGCGTTGCAAACTGTCCCAACGGCGCCTTAATGTACAAAGAGGTGAAAAAGTAATGTCGAAGTACTTGATTGTTGGTGCTTCAGCCGCGGGAATCGGCGCAATAGAAGCCATCCGAGAAGTAGACGCAAAGGGTACAATAACCATTATTTCAGAAGAACAGTACCCGCAGTATTCACGTCCAATGATTTCCGACCTAGTTAGCGGCAAAGCCGACTTTGGTAAAATGATGTGCCGTGAATACGAATTCTGGGCAAAGAACGACGTTCAAGCCCTAACAGGGAGAACAGCCGTAAGCCTAAACCTGAGTGACAAGTACGTGGAACTCGACAAAGGCGACCGCCTTAACTTTGATAAGTTGCTGTTGGCAACTGGTGGAAAGCCTTTCGTCCCAAAAATAGAAGGCTCCGACAAGGATGGCGTGTTCACTTTCACAACGCTTTCTGACGCTGAAAGCTTGGTCGCAAAACTTGAGAAAGCGAGAAGCGTGGTGGTCATCGGCGCTGGGCTCATTGGTGTCAGCGTTACCGAAGCGCTGGTGAAAAGAGGCTTGAAAGTGACAATGGTTGAGCTGCAAGACAAAATCCTCAGCCTCATACTAGACCATACAGCCTCAGAAATGATTGAAAACGTAATCCGGAAAGCAGGAGTTACAATCGTTGCAAGTCAAACTGTCAAGCGCATTGTAGGGACGCCCGAAAACGGCAAAGTCGTTGGTGGTGCGATCTTGACTAGCGGCGAACAAATACCCTGCGATTTGGTGATAATCGCAATTGGGGTTATACCCCGCACAGAGCTTGTCTCAGGCACAGACGTGAAAACGAACCGAGGCATACTCGTTGACAAGAGCATGCGCACCAACATTTCCGACGTATATGCCAGCGGCGACGTTGCAGAAGCTTACGACTTTGTGTATGGCGCAAACAGGCTGCTACCGCTTTGGCCTCTTGCCCAGTTAGAAGGGAAAGTTGCAGGATACAACATGGCAGGTAAAAAAACAGATTATCCCGGCGGCACCGCAATGAGCTCTCTGAAGTACTTCGGTATACCAATCATATCCATAGGAGTAGCTAACCCGAAAGACCCTGATGCATACGAAAGCCTCATCAAGCATGAACCGGAACGGAATCTTTACAGGAAAATCGTGCTTAAGGACAACCAGATTGTGGGCTTAATACTAGTTAATGATATCGAAAGAGCAGGTATACTATTCCATCTTATGAGAAACGGGGTCAACGTGAAAAAGCTCAAACAAGAATTGCTCTCAGAAGACTTTTGCCTCGCCACTTTACCGCGGTCTTTGCGTAGAAAATTGTATCCGAGGGAATACCAATGAGAAATCTGAGCAGAATAAACAACCCTTACAATGATGATAAGGACTTCGCCGGCTGTAGCATATTCGGCATGATGAACGTGGAGGGCAAACGCTTCTCGTCACGTGATCCAGTTCGAGCTATAGCCAACATGCACGACAGGGGCAACGGTTTAGGCGGAGGCTTTGCAGTCTATGGCATATATCCGCAATTCAAGAATTACTACGCGTTCCACATAATGTATCTAAGTAGAGAAGCCAAAGAGAAAACCGACCGAATATTAGCTGCAGCCTTCAACATAATTTACGACGAAGAAATGCAAACCCGACCTGCCAACGTCAGAGATCCTCCAAAGGTTTGGCGGTACTTCGTTGAACCTAAAAAGAACCGTCTTGGCGAGTTGACTGCAGATGATTACGTAACAGAAAAGGTTATGCGGATAAACACGGAAACGGGCAAGGCGTTCGTTTTCTCCAGCGGCAAGAACATGGGAGTTTTCAAAGGAGTGGGCTTTCCTGAAGACGTTGCGAACTTCTTCTGCCTTGAGGATTATAATGGTTACCTGTGGACTGTCCACGGCAGGTTCCCAACAAATACTCCCGGCTGGTGGGGTGGCGCACACCCATTCAACATACTAGATTGGACAGTAGTGCACAACGGTGAACTCTCATCTTACGGCATAAACCGACGCTATTTGGAGATGTATGGTTACAAGTGCACCATGCAGACGGACACGGAAGTGTTAGCTTACGCTGTAGACCTGCTCATGCGCAGACAGCAGTTACCAATCGACATAGTTGTCAAAGTATTAGCTCCACCGTTGTGGAGCGAAATAGACGAAATGGAACCCAAGCAGCAAAACGTCTTCAGAGCATTACGCCAAACCTACGGAAGTCTATTGATGAACGGACCGTTCAGCATACTTGTGGCACACCACGGCGAAATGATAGGGTTGACAGATAGAATCAAACTTCGCCCTCTCGTCGCTGGCACCCGAGGCGACTTCCTTTATATGTCCTCTGAAGAAGCTGCTATACGCCTTGTTTCGCCGCAACTTGACAAGTTCTGGTCTCCAAGAGGCGGCGAACCTGTAATCGGCAAACTCCGAAACCAAAAGAGCGAGGGTTCAGCCAGCTTGGAGGTAAACTAGGTGAAAACGTACATACTTCCTGATTTCCTCGTTGACAGAGATGAGAAGCGGTGCATTCGCTGCAAGGTTTGCGTTAATCAGTGCACCTACGAGACTCATAGTTATGACGTGGAAGATGATGTTATCTGTAGTAAAGACGAAAACTGCGTTAACTGCCAGCGCTGCGTAACTTTCTGCCCCACTCGCGCCATAACCATACGTAAAAACCCGAACGTTAACACGGAAAATGCTAACTGGACGTTGAGCGCCATCCGAGATCTCAAGAAGCAAGCTGAAACCGGAGGAGTGCTTCTCACGGGCATGGGCTGCGATAAGCCGGACTTAACCTACTGGGACCGACTCCTTCTGAACGCCAGCCAAGTAACCAATCCGTCCATAGACCCGTTGCGGGAGCCTATGGAAATCAGAACCTACTTGGGCGCAAAACCCGACGAGCTGGAGATGACTATGGAAAACGGCAATGTCGTATTAAAGACACAATTAACTCCTCAGCTGCAGTTAGACACGCCAATAATGTTCTCCGCCATGTCCTACGGCGCCATAAGCCTGAACGTACATGAAGCGCTAGCAAGAGCTGCCACTGAATGCGGCACCTACTTCAACACGGGAGAAGGCGGTTTGGACAAACGCTTGTACAACTACGGCGATCACGCCATCGTCCAGGTTGCGTCAGGCCGTTTCGGTGTTCACCCCGACTATCTGAATGCTGGTGCTGCAGTGGAAATTAAAATCGGGCAAGGTGCGAAACCTGGCATAGGAGGTCACTTGCCAGGCGAAAAAGTCACGCCTGACGTTGCTAGAACACGTATGATTCCCACGGGCACGGACGCGCTTTCGCCTGCTCCTCAGCACGACATTTACTCTATAGAGGACCTTCGCCAGCTGATTTACGCGTTGAAAGAGGCTACGGATTATACTAAACCCATTTCAGTGAAGATTGCTGCGGTTCACAATTCAGCTGCGATTGCTAGCGGTATGGTTCGGGCGGGCGCGGACATTATTGCATTGGACGGTGTTAGAGGCTCTACTGGAGCAGCACCGAAGGTTATCAGAGACAACGTGGGCATACCCATAGAGTTGGCTATTGCACAGGTTGACCAACGTTTACGTGACGAAGGCATCCGCAACAAGACTTCTATTGTGGCGGCTGGTGGCATAAGAAGCAGCGGAGACGTCATCAAAGCCATAGCTTTAGGCGCTGACGCAATTTATATAGGTACTGCGGCGCTTGTAGCCGTCGGTTGCACCGTTTGCCAGCGGTGTTATACGGGAAAATGTCCTTGGGGCATCGCCACCAACGACGCATGGATTGCCAAGAGAGTTAACTCTGACATAGCCATGGAGCGGCTTGTTAACTTGCTGCGCGGGTGGAGCTTGGAAATCAAAGACATGATGGGTGGCATGGGTATAAACGCCATCGAGAGTTTACGTGGGAACCGTTTGGCTCTTCGTGGTGTAGGTCTAACAGATACCGAACTCAAAATTTTAGGTGTAAAAATGGCAGGAGCCCAATAAAATGTTGAAAGAACAAAAACATATTGTAGAAATCGATGCGAAATATGTTCCCCGAGTGAAAGAAGAAAACGGAATATGGAAAATAGACGCTGAAGACATGTATTATAAGGATCTAAACAACCTTCTGAGAAGTGTATGCAGCAAAGGCGCTGAAAAAATCGAGATTCACAAGGTTTGTGGTCAACGTTACATCGGCACCGACTTGAACACAGAAGTTAAAATCGATATTTATGGTACGCCAGGCAACGATATGGGTGCTTTCATGAGCGGACCCAAAATAGTGGTTCACGGCAACGCGCAGGATGGTTGCGGTAACACCATGAATGAAGGTAAAATAGTGGTTCACGGTCAAGCTGGAGACCTCACAGGACATTCAATGCGAGGTGGGCAAATATTTGTCCGCGACGACGTGGGCTACCGCGTTGGCATACACATGAAAGAATACAAGAAGAAAGTACCCGACATAGTGATAGG
>SMYP01000018.1 GCA_007050895.1 Candidatus Bathyarchaeota archaeon
CTTATAATCCTTGTTTTCTTCAAAAAATCATACATTTCAGCATTCCGAAAATCGGCTTATTTCATAATTGGTCTTTTTGCCACTTTCTTTGTTAATGTCTCCCGAGTAATCTCAATAATGTTTGTTATGGTTAATGAGGGACGTACTGCTGGAATGGTCTTCCATGATACTTATGGAGAAATGTACTCAGTAATTTGGATTTTCATATACATACTATTGATCGGCATTATTGAACGATTTATGTTGGTGGAAAGAACACAATCTGCTTATAAAGGAGTCCTATCCTACCTCGGAGAGACCAGAAATAAAATCATCTCGAAACTTAAAACAGCTAAAAGCAAATCTTCATGAAGGAAATCAGCTCAACAAGAAATAAATCTCAGATTTGGCGTTTTCAAAAAGCCTTTTCCCATGACACTATCAAAAAGAATAAAAACCTATTGACACTAACACAATTGCTTCACACTAATTTCATCCATGTCAGATTTTGATCAATATTGAAAACACTTCTTGCTGTGAGATTATCGTTTGGCTCTGGCATACGCGCATAAACCAAAGTACGGCTCAAGCTTTTTTCTTTTTGTAGTTGAGTTCTGGGCGGGCTATGGTTATTTTGGTATCTGACGCAATAGGTGAGGTTATCCATACGTTTCCGCCTATAACGACATTGTCTCCTACTATTGCTTCAGATCCTAGGAGTGTTGCTCCTGAATAAATAACAACATTGTTTCCGATGGTTGGGTGTCTTTTTATTCCTCTGATAATTTGTCCTTTTTCATCTTTTGGGAAGCTTAATGCGCCAAGGGTTACTCCTTGGTATATTTTCACGTTGTCACCTATTTCCGCGGTTTCTCCAATGACAACACCTGTGCCATGGTCGATGAAGAAGTTCTTACCGATTTTAGCTCCCGGGTGTATGTCAACGCCTGTCAATGAATGAACGTGTTCACTCATTATTCTGGGAATCAGTGGAATGCCGCGCAAGTAGAGCTCATGGGCGATGCGATAAGTTGCTATTGCCAAAACACATGGATAGCTAAGAATTACTTCCTCAAGACTAACTGCCGCAGGATCTCCATTATAGGCAGCTTCAACGTCTCCGCTACTAAGAGCCCTTATTTCTGGTACCTTTTCTAAAATCTCTTTTACTACCGCCTCTGCTCTTTTCTGGCAGACATCGTGTGGGCATTCAGTGATCTTGCGGCAAATGTATTTGAGACTTCTTTCCACTTCATCCGTCAGTCGAGTGTAAATTGAGGTTAAAGTGGTTCCTAAAACGTATTTGATATTAGTTTTTGTAACATTTTCCTTTCCTAGGTATCCTGGGAAGAGCACTGAAAGTAAGTCTTCAAGAACCTCAATGACAACTTTTTTTGAGGGTAAATCTCTTCCTTCGAGGTGATCCATTCCTCCAAGCGTTTCATAACTCTTCAGAATGGTATCGACAAGTTTTGGCAAACCTGTTTCGAAACCTTTCTCCGCCATTTCACCGCTGTTTTTCAATAACGTTTCCAACATTTTCTCTCGATTCCAGCAATATATTCCGCCACGGTTCTGAAAATCGTGGTTCTTCTTCGAATTAGGGAGATTAGACTTCGAGGACATTTCTTTCACTCCTTTAATACTTTAGAAAACGTCGGATATAAGAGAAACTCTCCGAACGGTTGTATTGTGGCAGAATGCTATTTTCATGGTTGTTTCTGAAATAGGGGTGTACTGAGATATCGTTCTCCCGTATCAGGCAAGACAACAACCAAGAGCTTGCCTTCGTTTTCTGGTCTCCTAGCGATTTGTAACGCGGCATACGTTGCTGCACCTGATGAGATTCCCACGAGTAAACCTTCTTTCAGGGCCAGTAGTCGAGAGGTTTGCATTGCATTTTCATCTTCCACCTTAATTATTTCATCCACTAAGTTGAGTTTCAGGACTTCTGGGATGAAGCCCGCACCTATACCTTGAATTTTATGTGGTCCTGGCTTACCGCCGCTTAGGACAGGGGAGCTAGCTGGTTCTACTGCTATGGCTTTGAACTGTGGTTTGAGAGGTTTGATGTATTGAGCTACGCCTGTAATGGTGCCTCCTGTTCCTACGCCTGCAATTACCATGTCCACTAGTCCGTCGGTCGCGTTCCATATTTCTGGGCCTGTCGTTTCTCTGTGAATTTTAGGGTTTGCCAGATTCTTGAATTGCTGTGGAATGAAGCTGTTAGGTGTGTTCAAGGATAGTTCTTCGGCTTTCTTAATGGCACCTTTCATGCCTTCGCTGCCTGGGGTTAGGACAAGTTCAGCTCCATAGGCTCTTAACAGGTTTCGTCGTTCTATACTCATTGTTTCAGGCATTGTCAGGATAAGGCGGTAGCCTTTCACTGCGGAGACTAAGGCTAATCCTATTCCGGTATTGCCGCTTGTGGGCTCGATTATTACCGTATTCTGCTTCACTAGTCCTTCTTTTTCAGCTTCTGTGATCATGCTTAAACATATGCGGTCTTTGATGCTTCCTCCGGGGTTTCGCGATTCAAGTTTCGCGAGGACTGTGGTTTTTGTGTCTGCTGTTAGACGGTTTAGGCGTATTAAAGGTGTTTCTCCTACTGTTTCTAAAACACTATTGTTTATTTTTTTCATATACCTGCACCGATTATTATAACACTGTTATGACCTGAGGGCTGTATAAAACCTTTGCCCTTTGGGAATTTTGAAGTTAGTAATTCTCTACTATTTTTTATCATATATAACTAAATTATAATTGATTTAACTTTTAACTAGATTATGGAAATTTAGTTTGATTGTGCTTCAAAAAAAGATAAACAGAGTTTGCAGACGGAAACTTCGTCCGGAGGTAATTCATCATTTGCGAGACGTTTGGCAGTCGTTCTAGCCAATTCGCGGATTTGAGGCAAAATCTTGTTGATTTGTTCTTTACCTTTTTGGGCGCGCTTTGAGTTGATGTACTGACTAATAGCAGCTTGTGTCGTTCCAAGTTTTTTAGCGGTCTCAACCTGAGTTAAATCGTAATTATTAATGAGTTCTTTTGCAACATAGGATCTGAAGAGGGGTAGAACGTATTTTCCTATCTTTTCGCAGCGAGTGCTCATCTGTATCCGGTTATATAACGCACTTATACCCATATATTACTTTTGCTGTCAAACAATATTTCTCGTGACTCACAGCATCCTCAGCAAATCTGCTTTAGTAATTATCCCCGCAATTATGCCTTTCTTTGACACAAGGACGGCAGAGTAAACCTGGAGAAGACTGGAGATCAGCGATACAGGCGCTTCTTCACCCACTTGTGGAAATGTTTCTTCCATGATTTCTGTAACGGGTAATGTTGATATTTTAGTTAAATCTCTACCACCCAAAATTAGGCGTATTATGGTTTTTTCGGAGACGCTTCCAACGGGTCGTTTTCCGTCAAAAACTGGAAGTTGAGAATATCCGTGTCTCTTCATTAACTGCACGACTCTTGAAACCGGTTCGTTTTTTTGAATGCTGATAACCTCTTCATGAAGCACTTTACCCGCTTGAATTTTAGTCTTAACTTCCAAGCTTTCAAGAGTATCGAAAATTGCTTTTACTTTTGTGTAGGAGGAGTCAATCTTTCCAGATTCCAATTTTGCGATCAACGATTGACTTACTCCTGCTGATTTGGCTAGTTCGGTTTGTTTTAAACCTAAGAGGCGTCTTTTGTTGGCGATTTCTTCTAATGGGGGCAACATGATTTTGGTAATATCGTTGATGAATAAATATTCTTTTCGGAATAAAACGAGCAAAAACATATATAACGTTGTTATAAGATTGACGGTATTAGAAATCAAAAACAAAGAGGTAACGCAAAAAATGTCGAAAAGGAAACTAGACACTTTGGCGGTTCACGCTGGGCAAGAGGTACCTGATCCAGCAACAGGATCAAGGGCAGTACCTATTTACCAAACAAGCTCATACGTTTTTAAAAGCACGGAACATGCAGCAAATCTATTTGCTTTGAAAGAGTTAGGTAACATCTACACTAGAATGATGAATCCTACAACCGACGTTTTCGAGAGAAGAATGGCTGCTATTGAAGGTGGCACAGGTGCTTTAGCCGTAGCGTCAGGACAAGCCGCAGAGACATTAGCATTGTTAGCAATTACTCAGCTAGGTGACGAAATCGTTTCAGCAAACAACCTCTACGGAGGAACCTACCAACTCCTTAATTATACCTTACCTAAATTGGGAAGAAAAACAACTTTCGTTGATTCACAGAATCCCATCGAATTCAAGAAGGCAATCACATCGAGAACACGAGCGATATACATGGAGACTATAGGCAACCCAAAACTTGACGTGCCAGATTTCGAAGCCATCGCGGAAATAGCTCATGATGCTGGAATTCCATTGATTGTGGATAACACAGTTGGTGTTGGATTAGTGAGACCAACAGACTACGGAGCTGATATAACAGTATTGTCAGCAACAAAGTACATCGGTGGCCACGGAACAAGCATAGGCGGTGTAATCGTAGATTCCGGTAAATTTCAATGGAATAACGGCAATTTCCCCGAATTCACTGAACCCGATGCAAGCTATCATGGAATTAGATATTGGGACACATTCGGTAACTTCCCAGGTTTAGGAAATGTGGCTTTCATCTTTAAGGTCCGAGTGCAGCTTTTGCGAGATCTCGGACCGCCATTAAGTCCTTTCAATGCGTTTCTATTCCTTCAAGGACTAGAAGATTTGCCCCTTAGACAGCGCAAGCATTCCGAAAACGCCCTAAAAGTCGCCGAATTCTTGAGCAGACATCCCTTAGTCAACTGGGTTAACTATCCGGGATTAAAAGATAACCCAAACCATAAAGTTGCAGCTAATTATCTGAAAGGCTATTATGGGGGCTTGGTGGGTTTCGGTATAAAAGGAGGTTTAGAAGCGGGCAAGAAATTCATTAATTCAGTGAAGCTGTTCTCGCATCTTGCCAATATTGGTGACGCTAAAAGCTTAGTTATTCATCCTGCCTCAACCACACATCAACAGTTAACGCGTGCACAGCAGGAAGCGACTGGCGTAACAGAAGATTACGTTCGGCTTTCCGTGGGTATAGAAGACTTTGAAGACTTAAAGGAGGACTTGGATCAAGCTCTACAGGCATCAGGAAGACCATAGCAACCCTGATTCCAGAAGCCAGCAGAGCGTTCAGTCGCTCTTTCTTGAAGGAGACAACGCAATGTCAGATGAGAACTTGAATGTGGAAACGAGTTTCTACAATTTTGGATATCCGCCTGAAGAGTTGACGCTGGAATCTGGGGAGAAGTTTGGTCCAATTACGCTAGCTTATGAGACTTACGGAACGCTCAACGAAGAAAAGTCAAATGCCATTCTTGTCCTTCATGCACTTTCGGGTGATGCACATGCCGCTGGTCTCCATAAAATTGACGCAACCCTGGGATGGTGGGATAACCTGATTGGGTCAGGCAAGGGCTTAGACACGGACAAATACTTCGTGATTTGTTCCAATGTAATTGGAGGTTGCAAAGGGTCAACAGGTCCTTCTTCAATTAATCCCAAAACTGGCAAGCCGTATGGAACTGATTTTCCAATAATTACCATTGGTGATATGGTAAACGCACAATGCCATTTAATTGACCACTTAAAAATAGACAAGCTCTTATCGGTTATCGGCGGTTCGATGGGCGGGATGCAAGTGCTCCAGTGGATGGTGTCTAATCCCAACAGGATATTATCTGCTGTTCCGATTGCCACTACGATGAAGCACACACCCCAGCAAATAGCCTTCAACGAAGTTGGCAGACAGGCAATAATGGCGGATTCAGCTTGGCGAAAGGGCAACTACTATAGTAGCGCGGTTCCCGCAAGGGGCTTAGCCGTTGCCAGAATGATCGGGCACATTACATACATGAGTGATGCATCTATGGCGGAGAAGTTCGGTAGACGAGTCCGTGAGAACAGGGAACCATTCAAGTTTGGTGCGGATTTCGAGGTGGAAGGTTACTTGCGTTATCGCGGAGATAATTTCGTGAAACGGTTTGACGCGAACAGCTATCTATACATCACGAAGGCGATTGACTACTTCAATCTCTTAAATGGCCACAGGCTCGACGAGGTCTTCAAAGGGCTGAAAGCAAAGGTGCTAGTTCTCGCGTTTAAATCAGATTGGCTTTATCCTGCTTATCAATCTCAAGAAATCGTGAAAGCATGTAAACTAGCGGGTGTTGACGCAAGTTATTGCGAGATAACCAGCTCCTATGGACATGACGCGTTCTTGCTCGAAATTGAGCAGGAGACAAAATTGATCAAGTATTTCCTGAAGAGCGTTTCAGAAAAAAACGGAAATGGTAATGGACAAGAATGAATAAGTTGGTAAATAAAATAGAGTACCGAGTCATTTCTGACTGGATTGCAGAGGGCGCCTCAGTGCTTGATTTGGGATGTGGTGATGGCGAGCTCATAGCGCTCCTTATAAACGAAAAGGAGGTGCGAGCTCAAGGTATAGACATCAGCGATAAGGCAATCCAACACTGCATTGCTCAAGGCTTAAGCGTATTCCAAGAAGACATAGACGCTGGGCTATCAGAGTATTCTGATGCGTCCTTTGACTACGTCATATTGAACCAAACGTTTCAACAGGTGAAAAAACCCGATTTTGCTTTGAGAGAAGCCTTGCGAGTAGGCAGGAAGATCATAGTTGGCTTTCCCAATTTCTTGTATATCACTGCTAGGTTTCAAATGTTTTTCAATGGAAGAGTTCCAGTGACGCCTTCCCTACCTTACGATTGGTACGAAACCCCAAACCTCCATTTTCTAAGCATAGCAGACTTTACATCATACTGCAAGAAAAGAGACATACATATTGAACGTTCAGCTTTCATCAAAAAGAATAAAAAAATCAAGTTTCTTCCAAACCTTTTCGCCGAAACAGGTTTCTTCCTGTTATCGAAATAGGCAAATAAGCTATTAATACGATCCCTGTTTCTATTATTTACTACCTGAAAACCTCTGTAGCAAAAGAGCTAATTGAGCGGGGGTTGCCAAGCCAGGTCAAAGGCGTAGGCCTGAGGCGCCTATCCTGTAGAGGTTCGTGGGTTCGAATCCCAC
>SMYP01000015.1 GCA_007050895.1 Candidatus Bathyarchaeota archaeon
CATCTAGTTTTACTAAATCACCTGCGTGAATAATGAAATCTACGTTTTCGAAAATCTTGAAAACCATTTTGGGGATGCAACTAGCTCTTGAAGGCACATGTGTGTCCGATATCAATCCCACCGTTTTTGACGCTTTGACATTGGCTATTTCGCGCGAAATCATTGATAGATCGCTGGTCATTACTTTTCGCCTTTTTCAAGCAGGGTACTTGTGTCTTAGAGTAATAATACAAAAGATAATAAAGATTCACATTCATCGCAAGTTGCTTTAGATTAAATCATTGTTGTTGACAAGCTCACTAATGCTACCTCTGATGCCAAATTTAAATATGATAGCTGCCATACTGAGCTTAGTTGGGTTTAGTCTTGGCTGTCACAGATGCCGAACGCGTGAAAAAACCTAAACTTCCCAAAAAGCGGTTGCTAAAAAAGTCTGTAAAAAGAAAAGCGCGATAACGCTTTTTGCTGTTTAGCGGCGGAAAAGCCAGAAGAGGACCATCATGTTTTCGATTGAGTTCTAATCGAAACTAGGCTCAACCGACACATTTTGGATCCAAGGTGAGCCTCAATTAGTAGCTATGAGCATGTAGAAAATGCTGTAATCGAAGAGCATTAATAGCAGATGGATGGAACCTTTGCCATTAGGGCATAAGAATAATGGAAATAAGGAATACGCAACGGTTGCTTTCCACGGGATTATTATTCATTTGTCGATTATTCGGGTTTTTCGAGGTATTTTAGGTGGAAGGGTTTTATTGCGTTTCCATTTTTCAGATCTGAATTAAAGGACTGGTTGTCAATTATCCAGTCTGAAAGTTCTGAGTCTTGTGCTTTTATAAATTCAGCGAAGTCTGAAAAATCCTTGTGCAAAGAGACACATACTGCATCCCAGCCCATCCCTCTCCCTTCTTGAACGAGGAGAACGTTCGGTTGGTTCATGTACCAATCATTTAGTTTTTTAATGGCGTCCTTCCTTTCTTGTCCATTTTGGTTTTTAAGTTTGCTTTTTAGGAAAGTGAATGCGGCGAGTTCAAACCCAATTCTTCCGAATTTTGGTACAATCGTGTACCCATCTATGTAGTTTTCTTCAAGTATGGCTCTTCTTCGAGTTACGGTCGGCTGAGATACGCCCAAAGCCTTGGCCAGTTGCCTGTCACTTCTATGTGAATCTTTCATTAGTTCAAACAAGAGTTTGTAGTCGATTGGTTTGAGTTCTTTCATTGCGAATCACCTATTTATCCAATATGCATTTTTAATTTCATATATAAACCTTAATTTTTTTCAAGCGATTTTAATTCATCAGCTTTTGGAGATAAAAAAATCAAATGAAAATAGTTGACAGGAAAATCTTAAGAGAACTGTATTCTTAAGATTGTGATTGGGTGATTAATAAAATGCCTATTCGTTTATTGAAGGAAGTTGAAGAGGAAGTTACACAGTTCCTCAGCGAGCTTATTCGCATAAACACAACTAATCCCCCTGGTAACGAGTCTGCTGCAGCTAAATACGTGATTGAAAGTCTCAGTGGGGAAGGCTTTGAGTGTGATTTTTTTGAGTCTGCTCCTAAAAGAGGCAGTATGATTGCCCGTTTGAAGGGAACAGGTGAGAAGCCGAGTCTACTTTTGCTATCTCATTTGGATGTGGTTGCTGCTGAAGCGAAAGAATGGAGGGTGGACCCTTTTGGCGGTATAGTAAAAGATGGTTTTGTTTGGGGTCGAGGGGCTTTGGACATGAAAGGTATGACTTCAATTGAAGTTATGGTAATGAAGCTTTTGAAGAGAAATCGTGTTAAACTGAAAGGGGACGTCATTTTAGCTGCAACTGCTGATGAAGAGCAAGGTGGCTTGTCTGGCGCGGATTATCTTCTACGCAATTACGCTGAGAAGATTTTCGCGCCTTACGTTTTAAATGAGGGCGGAGGTTCTGCGATGCCAACGCGGAACGGGAACGTGTTCACGGTGCAGACTGCAGAAAAAGGCATCTTATGGTTTAAGGTGAAGGCCAAAGGCACTCCCGGTCACGGTTCAATGCCTAACGTAGCCGACAACGCCATAATGCGAATGAACAAGGTAATCGCGAAACTTGGGAACTACCAATCTGAGATCATGGTTGTTCCAACCGTGCAAAAGTTTCTTGAAGAAATTGCGAGACAAGACTCAACTCTGAAAGAGCCCTTTACACGTTTACTGACAAATCCTAAGCTTAGCGACCAGATATTAAACGAACTAACGAAAACTAGGTCTCAATTGGCGGAAGAAATTCGACCGCGACTCAAAATGACTATAACGCCTACAATTATTCATGGAGGCGTTAAGGAAAACATTATTCCTTCAGAGTGTGAGACCGTGTTTGACTGCAGGATACTTCCTGGACAAGAATTATCACAAACAATTAAATTAATCAAAAAATTGCTTAGCGAGATTGCTCTAGAGAAACTGGAATTTGAAGGAATACAGTCGCAGCAACCCTCAGAATCATCAGCAGAAACTCCGCTTTACATTACAATCGCCAATGTGCTCAAAGAGTTTGAACCAAACTGCGGTGTGACCCCTATGCTCACCACAGGAGGAACTGATTCTCGCTTCTTCCGAAGAAAAGGTAGCGTGTGTTATGGCTTCCACCCCATGTACCCAGAAACATCTTCGGGCACAGTAGTCAAATTGGAGCATGGCATAGACGAACGGATTAGCATAAGGAACCTTATCTTCGGAACGAGCGTACTATACGAAACTGTCAAAAGATTCATGACATAGAAAACAAAACACGTTTAACTTCGACCAAGCAGAAAAATCTGCGTCCTCTTTATTTCAAGGCAAATACTTGCAGTCATGGGGCTTCAATATAGCCCTCTAGGGTTTAAATTGAAAAGGGTTGAAATGATTGGGATTTAGTGGTTTATTTCAGGAACCTGTGACAAATAACAAAAAAAGCAAAGTCTTGCAGAAACATGGAGCCTTCAATAAAGAATTACATTATTGCGGAAAACTGCAAAGTTTTCATTATATTGTTCGATAGTTGCCTATAATTCTTTTTCACGCTTTCGATGAGAAACGAGCCACCATACATGATTTCTCGGTTAACGCGGTTTAAAAAATGGTTCCTGCAACTATATAATAATAACGAGTCCTAACGAAAGAAAAAGGGGCTTATTAACCATATTCATTTTCGATAACTGCACAAGAATCTGTACATTTTTGGGTTTATGTTTTTTGCGCATTTTAATTGTACTGTTAACAAGAATTTAAATACAATGCGCTACATTTAGCGTGTAACCGTGGGTTATTAACACTATATAAGTTTGCTCTAACGCCATTTAGGGAGATGAAGAGAAAACATGAAGTGCCCGTACTGTGCGTCTGCAGATTTCAAAACTTTGGAAACACGCGATTCTCCAGATAACACTACGCGAAGACGCAAAGAATGCATAACCTGCGGCAAGCGTTTCACGACCTACGAATATGTAGAAACCGTAGAACTTATGGTACGAAAGAAAGACGGTAAACTGGAACGCTTCGATGTAAATAAGATAATCCGTGGCTTGCAGAAAGCATGTGAAAAAAGACCTGTGACTATGGATCAGATCAATGAAGTAGCAGGAATGGTGCGTCAAGCCATAATGCAGAAAGGCAAAGACGAAATCACATCCAAGGAAATTGGCGATTTGGTCATGAAATACCTGAAAGAGCTCGACCGAATAGCATACATTCGCTTTGCATCTGTGTACAAAAAGTTTGAAGAGCCTGAAGATTTCAGGCGGTTACTCCTTGAGGTGAAAAAATGAAGTATGTCAGAAAACGTGATGGAAAACTAGAAACGTTCGATCAAGAACGTATTACAAAAGCTATTTGGAAAGCTGCTAAAGCAGTAGGTGGAAAAAATCGTGAACAAGCAAAATTCATAAGCGATGAGGTGCTTGCAGAACTCCGAGACCGTTTCGGCGAAGATGGTTGCCCCACTGTTGAAGAGATTCAAGACCTAGTTGAAAAACGATTAATTGAGAACGGGCGCGCTCAAACAGCTAAAGCGTACATTTTATACAGAAAGCAGCATCAGGACATGCGAGAGCTCGCTGCACTCCTAAGCTCAGCAGACTTGGTAGACCAGTACTTAGAGATTGAAGACTGGCGAGTTAAAGAAAACTCTAACATGAGCTACTCGCTTCAAGGTTTGAACAACTACTTGTCATCCACAGTAATAGCCAAGTATTGGATATCACGAATTTACCCATCAAGCATTGCCTCGGCGCATTTTTCAGGGGACATACACATACATGATTTAGGCGTGCTTGGACCATATTGCGTAGGTTGGGACATAGCAGACCTACTTCTGTCGGGGTTCGGTGGAGTGCATGGTAAAATCGAGAGCAAACCCGCGAAGCATTTCAGAACTGCTTTGGGTCAAGTAGTCAACTTCTTCTATACACTGCAAGGCGAGGCTGCTGGCGCGCAGGCATTCAGCAATTTTGACACCTATTTAGCTCCGTTCATACGTTATGACCACTTAAATCAAAGGGACGTAGAGCAGGCTCTACAAGAGTTCTTTTTCAACATGAACGTGCCCACTCGCGTGGGTTTTCAGACACCTTTCACCAACCTTACTTTGGATTTGGGCGTGCCAGACTTCATGAAAGATGAAGGCGTGATCTTCAATGGAAAAGTAACTGAGGACACTTACGGTGATATGATTAAAGAAATGGAAATGTTTAACTTGGCTTTTGCTGAGGTTATGCAACAAGGCGACTCCAAAGGAAGAGTTTTTACTTTTCCAATACCCACGTACAACGTCACTAAAGATTTCGCTTGGGACTCGTCCGTGGCCCAAGCAGTTTTTGAAGTCACAGCCAAGTATGGAGTTCCATACTTCTCTAACTTCATGAATAGTGACCTGCATCCTGAAGACGTTCGAAGTATGTGCTGCCGCTTGCGAATAGATAATCGCGAGTTGCGAAAGCGCGGGGGAGGCTTTTTCGGTGCTAATCCATTAACAGGTTCAATTGGCGTGGTGACCTTGAACATGCCGCGGATTGGTTACTTGTCAAAGGATGAAGATGAGTTCTTCCAGCGCTTAGACAGTGCCATGGACATAGCTAGAAGTAGCCTAGAAATTAAGAGAAAAGCACTTGAAGCGTTTACCGAGAACGGTTTGTACCCGTACTCTAGGCGTTACTTGCGCTACGTGCATGAGAGCTACGGCAAATATTGGAAGAATCACTTTTCAACCATAGGTTTAGTTGGCATAAACGAGACAATTTTGAATCTTTTAGGTGTTAACATTACATCGCCTGAAGGAAAAGATTTTGCCGTTAAAACTCTCAGATTCATGCGTGAACGGCTTGCAGATTTCCAAGAGGAGACAGGTGATATCTACAACTTGGAAGCCACACCCGCTGAAGGTACATCGTACAGGCTTGCACGCCTTGACAAACGTAAATATCCAAATATAATGGCAGCTAACGAACGGCTAGTACAAACGCAACTTGCTGAGCCGTTCTATACAAATTCTTCACAGTTACCTGTTGACTATGAAGGTGACTTGTTCGAAGCTTTGGAGCATCAAGAGCGCTTGCAAACGCTGTACACGGGCGGAACAGTCTTCCACATCTTTCTTGGTGAAAGGCTTCACTCGTGGAAGTCAGCTGCTGAACTAATAAGAAAAGTAACTTCAGGTTCACGTTTGCCATATTTCACTTTGACGCCAACGTTCAGCATTTGCCCATCGCATGGCTACACAAGCGGCGAGCATAAACAATGCTCAGTTTGTGGTGCACAATCCGAGGTTTATTCACGTGTCGTTGGCTACCTCAGACCTGTGGACCAGTGGAACGATGGAAAACAAGCTGAATTCGCAATTCGCAAAACCTTTGATAAGTCCACAATGCTGGCTACAGCTCCGTTGACCGTGTAAGAGGAAGAAACATGAAATTTAGCGGTCTCCAGAAAGTCAGCTTAGTCGACTATCCGAATAAGGTCGCCTCTGTGCTTTTTACTCCAGGCTGCAATCTACGCTGTCCTTTTTGCCACAACTGGCGCATAGTCGTTGATCCTAAACCACCTTTCCTGCAAGAAGCAGTGGCTTTGAGAATACTGGAAAGTCGCAAGAAATACGTGGATGCAATAGTGATAACAGGCGGAGAACCAACAATGCATAAGGAGTTGCCGAGGTTCTTAGCGAAGCTTAAAAAGCGAGGATTTTTGGTAAAATTGGACACAAACGGATTTTATCCCGAAGTGTTGGAAGAATGCCTAGCCCTTGTTGATTACGTGGCTTTAGATTTGAAAACTTCCCAGGCGAAGTATACGCTTCTGGGAGCTAAAAACACCGAGGGATTGCTACGCACACTTGAAATGTTGAAGACAGGCAAGGTTGCGTATGAGATCAGAACCACAGTTGTTCCAGAAATCGTCACAGCTGACGACATAAACAGTATTTGTGAGCTTGCTAAAGGCGCGGAAACCCATGCACTTCAGCAATTTGTACCCCAAGACACTTTGGAAAAGCGGTTTGAAAGTTTGAAGCCATATGCGCCTGAAGTCATAAAAGATTTGGCGGAAAATATGAAAAGTTACGTAGAAAACGTTGTGCTCCGAATATAGAACTATGCACTACAATTTTTTGCTGAAAAAGCGCTTGATTGCCCCTTCAGGTCAAACGTCAACACAACAACCGCACCATATATTTTCGCTGTTTTCCAATGCTTGCTTTTGGATCATCGTGTTTACATCTAGACTCAACGTGCAGTTCCTTGTGAAGGTCTTCAAATCGACGTATTTGCTTTTTCTGCTTCAGTTTTAAGTACACGTCAATTAACTGAATTATAGATTCTTCTTCCAATTGTCATGAATGGAGTCATCCAACAGATGGTCTAGCATGCTACTCTTTTGCCTGCAGCCTCGCGACTCCAGCTATGAGTCCAGTTATA
>SMYP01000072.1:0-20821 GCA_007050895.1 Candidatus Bathyarchaeota archaeon
ACTGTAATCGCCATAATGCTGGTAATGGGATTCTCGTTCGGCTTACTGAGCTGGTACTACGCCAAAAAAGGAGAATTATAATGAAATTCAAAACTCGAATCAAAGAGTTAAGGGCACGATACGACTTGACCCAAGACGACCTTGCAAGAAGCGTGGGTGTAAGGAGAGAAACCATCCTTTACCTAGAAAAGGGCAAGTACAATCCATCCCTAATTCTAGCTCACCAGATAGCTCAAACTCTAAAAACCACAATAGAATACCTATTTATTTTCGAAGATGAAAAACCTCGAAATGAATAGCCAAAAGAATGAAGAAAAGGCAAGCGCTTGAAAATAGAGGTGAGTTGGATGGATGAATTATGGTTAATAATTGCCGTTACGGTCGGATTACTCGCTATTATTGCTATTGCCTTATTAACACGGAAGAAGCGAACATTTCGAGATGGTGGTTTCACGACCCTTGCAGGCACACTCCTAGTCCTTGGCATTATCTTCGGTAACACTGACCAGCTGTTGGGGTACTCATTAATTGGGTTGAGCGTACTAGTTTCAATTATTACCGCTGTAAAGGGCTTAAAATAGAGGCAAATTTGGTGTATTTTGATTGACTGCATTTTTTCGCAGTCAACAATTTTTCTCAAGAGTATATCTCAAGTTAGTTGTTTAACAAAACGTGAAGTTATGTATTTATTTTGACAAGATAAGAAGTTGGAAAATAAAAAAGGGATTAGAGAGATTCTGGACTGCAGAGGTTTTCAGTCTTGGCCGCAGAACGACCACAGCAAACGCAAACGTATTTTGCATTCTTTACTAGAGGCAGCATCTCCTTTGTCATACCTTTATCCTCAACCATTGCGCAAAGATGATTATCGTGCCCTTCATGAGGTTTTGTATTCGTCAAGTTTTTCACCCTTATTCACTTTACCGCTTATGAATATAAGGTTTTGTAACGAGAGGAGATGCATAAAATCTGGTAAAGTTGAGTTTATATGGAATTTGAAGCAAAACGTATAGTTATGTATTCATGTTGATAAGGTAATGCTCTCCCGCCTTCGCGGGGCTCCCACGGTCCAGCCGTTCGAAGGAGGACACCCTCGCCTCACACTCCGCCAAGTTTCATTTAGAAACGGAGATATCCTCACTCATGCAATCCATTCGGTCGTCATCGGGAGTGAGGACTTCAGGTTTCCCCTACCATACCGCCTTCGCCTACAAGAAGAAAAAAGTGGAAATAGGCACGGGAGATATGACCACTAACGTAAGTCCTAAATAGTATGTTGCCACTTGGTTCTGACGAGAGAAGAAAATGAAGTATAACTATGACGAACTGTTAAAGCGCGCGTGTACTCAAATGCCAGAGGTCTCGCTTAAACGAGAACGGTTAGAACTGCCCAGGTTGTATATTACAACGGTGGGTATGCGTACTGTAATTTCTAATTTCAAAGAAGTCGCTGACGTTCTGAATCGTGACCCTCAGCACATTCTCAAGTTTTTGACGCGGGAAATGGCGACTGCAGCAACGTTTCACGAGTCTAGAGCAGTTTTTCAAGGAAAATTCAGACACGACAGCTTTGAAAGACTCTTGCAACGATATATGGAAAGTTTTTTAATCTGCCCTGTTTGCAAGCGCCCAGACACGAAAATAACGAAGGAGAAACGCTTGTCATTTTTACTTTGCAACGCATGCGGCGCAAAGTCATCAATCAAGCAGTTATAAGAGCGATTTTAAACTTGGAAGCCTACGTTAACCTAAAAAAAATTGGCAGAAATGTGCTTTTAGCCATTTGCGACTGTGACTTGCTTGGTAGAACCCTGAGGGAAGGCAAAATTGTTTTCCACGTTAAAGAGGAGTTCTATAATGGTGGCAAAGTCAGCGTCGAAGAAGCGGTATCCATGATTCAAAACTCAACAATCGTAAATTTAGTGGGCAAAAACTGCGTTGAAAAAGCAATATCAAAAGGCCATGTTCACCCGGAAGCAGTCATAGAAATAAATGGTGTACCTCATGCGCAAATTGTAAAACTTTAACCTGAAATATATGCTCATCACCTTCAAATGCTTCAAAAGCCTTATGTGGATTTAACGTTCAACAGAACATTTGGTGGACTTAGAGATGATTAAACCCATTAACTGTTGAAGAAAAAGGGGACACATGGAATGAGTGAAGAAATGGACAAGCAGCACGTTAGGGAATTGATGAGAATGCTTCAAGAAAGAACTCCGGAGGAGCCGGTGGAAACGGTTCTGGCTAAATTTTGTGCACGCCACGGTGTTTCTCTTGATACTTGTAAAGTACACTATAATCGCTTGGTGGAAAAAGGCGAAATCAAAGAAAAATAACCTTTTTGACTCATAATCTCGATAGAAAGAACAAGCGCAATTTTTATCTTCATTTATGATACGAGACAAAAAAGAAGAAAAGGTCACGTTAACAACAAAACAAGTCAAGCTACCTCACCTCATCCATCAATTTTTCACTTTTTCAAAAATTGATAGTGAAAGATTGCTATTTTGTTGGACAACCTGCTGAGGAGAGTTTTTGATAATTGGAGAATTAAACATGAACATCAATCAAGAATAGGGGGGAATAGACGCGAGTGATGAAAAAAATGTATTCAGCTTTTCATTTTACGCGCATATTGGTGAGCTATTTTGTGATAGCTAAAAATTAGAAGTCTTTTCTGTTCGCACTTAATGGATAATAAAAAATCTTATTTAACAAATCGATTTACATCTATTTTTGCTTCCATTAACAATGTAGTCTCAGGATGTAAACAAGCTATGAAAATAACTCTTTCCAAGCGTGTCTTCGCGCTCATTTTAGCAATTACTGTTGCCCTTGCAGGCGTAAACACGTACCTGATATTTGATTTGAAGCGAGCATTAGAAGATGCTGCGAATGATTCGACATACGACTATATTGTTTTTCAAGATGAAAATGTGTATAAAGCGAAAAATCAGGCAAGCGGCTATATCGAATTTACATCAGCTGATGCTGCGCTTGTAATAAATCAAGCGTTAGCTGATGAAAACACCGTTTACATTCAATCAGGATATTATACGTTAAGCTCAGACGTGCAAATATACAATAAAATAAACGCTAAAATATTCAGCGATGGGAAAGCAACACTATCGGGCAATGGCAACAGGATAATCGTGAAAGGGGTCAACTATACAGGTTCTCAGAACAATCTAGTCTCAGGCCTAACCTTTGTAAACGGCACCCTGAGAATTGAGAATTCTTTTGGAATAATCGTATCAAACATGGCGTTCGTGAATAGCTCCACTGCACTTGAAGTCGCTAATACTGAAACTTGGAGCGAAGGCACAAGAATAGAGGATTGTAGCTTTGTAAACTGCGGAAAAGGCATCGTTTTCAGGACGCCAACAGGTAACGCCACGGGGTCTTACGCCAGCTCTAAAATCAGCAATTGCTTTTTCAATATTATCGATGATTCAGTGGGTGTAACAGTAGAGAAGGAAGCTGAATTCTCCGACAGTCATCTGAAAGACTCGAGATTGTGGATGGCTGAAAACGGGTTCACTCGTAACCAAACGGGGCTGCTGGTTGACGGTTCAATGCATCAAACGTTAATCTCAGGAGTAGTCTTCGAGTCATTCGCGGATTACCCCGATCAGATTTACGCAATATCTCTAGGAGAAACGTCGGTTACGCCTCCAATCTTAGCAGGTGGCATTAGCTTCCTAGGCAACTGGACAGCTAAGATTCACAATCCCTTTAGCAAGTGGATCTCTGGGGTCGGTGCCATCTTCAAACAAGAAGATCTTGAGGTTCCTGTGGGTTTGAACGGTCAGTATGGAGAAGCGAAGGAATTTCAGCTAAGGCCAAATACGATTTCAAGTTTTAAACCTGAAATAAAAGTTCTGGGAAGCTTCGCACATAACGAAACCATTACCGTTAGGTTCCGTCTCGAATTTCTTGATAACACAATTTCCCGAAGCGTGGAAAAATCCTTCACTAATAGCACTACGCTTTGGTTAAGCGACAATGATATATTGCGAATGTATCCTTCACAAAGCATAATTTGGTCTATCTTTATTGACGCTAAAGGAAGTTCAGCATTTTCAGATGCAATCGTTCAAGTAAGCATTTACGGAGTAGTCACATAACGCTATTTTTCGCTGTTTTCATTGATCAGCCTCTTAGGGTCAAAAACGCACTCCAGCTCTTCAGGTTTAAGCAAGCCTTTCTCCAGCGCAATCTCCTTAACCGATCGTCCCTCCTCCAACGCTTGCTTGGCAATCTTGGCTGCTTCTAAGTAGCCTATGTGTGGCGATAGAAATGTTGCCAATGCAGGGTTATTTTCCAAGTACTGGGCACAACGCTTCTCATTTACAGATATTCCCTCGACGCATTTTCTTCTAAAAACAGGCAGGTAATTCGTTAGGATTTCGATAGAGAAGAGCATGTTTTGCATAATAACAGGCATCATAACGTTCAACTCCAGCTGCCCTGCTTGCATTGCGAAAGACACTGTCAAATCATTACCTATAACTTGGAACGCCACCATGTTCAGGCATTCAGCCATTACTGGGTTAACTTTGCCAGGCATTATGGATGAGCCTGGCTGTACCGCCGGAAGCTCAATCTCAGCAAGTCCCGTTGTGGGTCCAGAAGAGAGCAGCCGTAGGTCGTTTGCCATTCTTATAAGCTCTAAAGCTAATTCCTTGAGCGCGCTTGAAACCGTCTGCACCGGTCTGTAACTCTGAAGCGCTTCAAACGCGTTTTTAGCTGGCTTCAAAGGAAAATTGGTCATTTTCCTCAACTCGGCTATGGCTTCTTCTCTGAACTTGGGGTGGGCGTTGGCTCCTGTGCCTGCGGCGGTTCCGCCCAAAGCTAGATAGTAAAGGTTTTTCTGCCTTTCCCTCAATTGATCGCAAGCGTTCTCGAGTGCTGCCGCGTAGGCGCTGAACTCTTGACCTATGGTTATGGGGACGGCGTCTTGCAAGTGAGTTCGTCCCGACTTCAATGTTTTCAAGTTTTTCCTGCTTTGGTTTTCAAAGGCGATTGCAAGGTTGTTCAGCTCCTTGAGCAACGGTTGAAGCGCCACCAAAATCGCAATGTGCGTGGCTGTGGGAAAAGTGTCATTTGTTGATTGACCCATGTTCACATGGTCGTTGGGGCTCATACTCTTATAATCCCCCTTCTTCTTTCCAAGAATTTCTAAGGCACGGTTAGCTAAAACTTCGTTGACGTTCATGTTGAACGACGTACCCGCCCCAGCTTGAAAAACGTCTACTACAAACTGATCCAAGAGTTTGCCGGAGAGAACCTCGTCGCAAGACTGAACAATCGCCTGTTTACGCTGTGTATCGAGACAACCTACTTTGGCGTTGGCTGTAGCCGCAGCCTTTTTTACCATAACATAAGCTTTGATAAATGGGATTGGATGTTTAATTCCGCTCACTGGAAAGTTTTCAGTAGCTCTTAGAGTTTGAATGCCATAATAAGCTATTTCAGGTATCTTTTTCTCGCCGAGCGGGTCTATCTCTACGCGTGTTTTCATCAGTTAGTCTCCTGTTTATTTTTAGATTGAATTTGAAATATTTTTCTTGGTCTTCAATATAGCTTCTGTGACTTTAATGTTCTTTGATCACACCTGAGTGACCCGTTTTTGGCTTGCTTTTTTTACTACGGCATTTATTCGCTTTCGTCTGGTTTCATCTTTTTTGGTATTTATTATCCAGTAAATGTACTGCAGTTTTGTCGAGTTTGAAAATGTTTTGAAGTTCGACCAAGCGGGTTCATTTTCCTTTAAAGCTCTTGCTAAATCATTGGGAATTGCAGGCGCTGTTTTAGAAGAGTATGCAATAGCCCATTTTCCATTCGACTTAGCTTCATTCACTTTTTCAAATCCAGACGCCATCATTTTTCCTTCCTGAATCATTTTTTCAGCTGTCTCCTTGTTGATTTTCGACCAGATGCTGCCTTTCTTTCGAGGTGAAAATCTTTGGCGAAAACTGCTGATATCCAAACTCTGCATTTTACTGTCTATCCAACCGAAACAAATTGCTTCTTCAACGGCTTCCGGATATTGAAGTCCCTTTCGTCCAGATTTTTTCTTGCGAATAATTACCCAAACTTCATTCTCACAAAAACTGTTATCTTCAAGCCATTTGCGCCATTCTTCTCGGTTTAGGAATTCTTTACCAATCGGCTCAGACATTTCAAAGCAAAGATACAGGAGACACCTCTATTAAAAATAGCGCTTGCTGCATAACTTGGCATTGCTTTTGAGACAAAAGACACCGAAAACAATCTAAATGATTTTAAGGGACTACACCTTATTGAAAAAGGAAATGAATTCCCTTTAAACAAAGAGGATTGCGCTAGACATTACACTATTGGGTGAGTTATATGAATTTACGATTACGAGTATCTAAGAATATTGATGCGAAAGACTACTCTCAAGGGCGTTACATTCGATTTGCAGTTGTTGACTTGGATAAATCAAAGAAATACCCTGCAAACTATGTTTGTATGTTGCCGTTACAGCCGAGGGCAAATGGCAAAGTCAACAATGTTTTTTCGGAACTATTCGGAGACGAGAGTTTAGAATTAGCCAAGCGATTATTAACCAAAGCTTTGAAGAATGAAGGCGATCAAGAAATCAAAATAGAGATCGAGAAACGCTTAAAATTGCTTGAGCCCAAACACCCTGTTCAAGTTAGATGTCGCGTTTGCGGAAATCTATTTGAGCCTGAACGGCGGAGATTTAAACAAAGAATCTGCCAGGACTGTAGACAAAAAAGATACAATAGCCAAGAATAACCGGTAGATCAACTTCAAATTTGAGATAATTGATTTTGCTTTATTTTTTCAATTTTTGCATTAACTATTACTGCAACACCTAAGAAAGCAAGCGTTATTGTCCATAGGTTAGGATTGTGCAATGGTCCTATTACTTCGTACCATACGCTCGGGTTTACGTGATACCCCCCGGTGAGATAGTAAAAGAATACATTGAAGATGAAGTAACCTCCGAAAGCTGCCAATATCCCACCCAAGCGTGTAAGGTTGAAATGCATGGTTTGTTTTCTAATTATAGGAAGAGTCGTTGCTAGTGTCAGTATTGACAGTGCCAGCAAACCAAAAATGGTGAGGCTGAAGCTTAGTAGATTAGCAGGTCGCAAAACAAAATCAAGACCCCACACCTCATAGACTCCTGGGTAAGGAACCATTTCTCCCAACCATAACATACAGTAATTGAACCAGAAAACGACTAAGAGGTAGGTGAATCCAGCTAGGCAAGACCATTTCGCTATTTCTTGACGAGATTCCTCTCGTTTAATACTTGCTCTTAATCTAAGTAGAAGCGGTGGAACAACCAAGACCATTGCAAGTATAGGAATAAACGTACCGTAGATGAGGAGCAGCCCGGGGGTGTGTCCAAAATAGAAGAGATTTTCGCTTGTCAAGTTATAGGCAGCTGCGGCGATTATTGAAGGTATCAAAGCCAAGAAAAATAGCGCTTCAAATAAGAGCGCGGTGCTAGCGCTTTTCTTTATTGTAGTCATTGCAGAGTCTTTTTTTCTCCAGTATAGAAAAGCAGCGTAAAACGCAAAGGCGCCTGCAACTGCACGGCTGATTATTGAGATTGACCCAGACAAGCCCTCGCTCCCGTAAAAAAGAGCCATCCACCACCAAGGATTCTGTGAAAGCAAATTGTAAATGTACTGGTTAGAAAGCATGCCTATACTATCCCTCATGCCACTAATAGCATAGTAAACGCCATACGCAAAATAGACAGCAACAACAATTAAAATCCAAAACCGCAGAGAACCAATGTATTTGTCAGGCATTTTCCGCATCGGATCTAACCATCCTGAAACGAATGATTAAGCTTTATTTAGTTCTACTTAAGGAACAAACTGTTCCAGCTCCGGAACAGAGAAAATCTGGATCGATTAAAATTTAGTCCTAAACCCAAACCCCCCCATAATATTTAATCTAATCAACTTCAGGATGTAGTGCTATGTGTATAGATAAAGTAAGAACTATCTTGAGACAGAACCTGGTTAGATTCTGAAAAAACCTTAAATTCCTGACGTAACTTCGATGGAATTTAAATTAGCAAAGTATCACGAAAAAACCAACATAAAGTTTAAAACTGGCAAAAAAAGCTGGTGAACAAATGCAATCACAACCAGAAGCAAGAAAGACCAAAATTTCGGCAAGTATAGCAGTAATAATTTTAGTCAGCCTATCCTTGGGAGCAATAGTAGGTTACTACATCAGCTATCTGCCAATTTTAATAGAAATCCATAATTTGGAAAGCCAGTTGTCAACGCTGAACCAGCGCATTGATAGTCTACAGACTTCATCAATTTTACCATCAATCATTGGAGAAAACCATTCCCTTCCCCTGTTATTTGATCAGGTTAGACCATCTGTTGTGGTAGTTAAAGGATTGATACAGAACCGCGACTTTTTTGGAAGAATTTACTATACTCAGGTTCAGGGTTCTGGGTTCATTTGCAACTTTGATGGACAGATGATAATTCTAACCAATTACCACGTAGTTGCTGATACAAACAGCATTAATATAACATTCATCAACGAGAAAGAATATTCAGCTTCAATTATAGGGTCAAATCCAAAAGCTGATCTCGCAGTGCTCTCCACGGATGCGCCAAAAGATGATTTCAAGCCTCTTGAAATTATCAGCTCTTTAACTTTGAGGGTTGGTGATTCAGTGATTGTGGTGGGCACACCTTATGGGCTTGAAGGTTCAATGAGTGTAGGAATAGTAAGTGCACTTAATCGAACACTGACAACCGAAGAATACTCAATAGACAACGTAATCCAAACAACAGCACCGTTGAATCCAGGTAATTCAGGAGGACCATTATTGAATGACAAGGGTCAGGTTGTTGGTATTGTTACTGGGGTGGTTCAGGAGTCCCAAGGAATAGGATTCGCAATCCCTTCAGATATTGTATTGGCAAACATTGAAGAAATAATCTAAAGTTTAACGCGCATTTAGCAGTGCGATATTGGACTTAAACATAGCCATAGTACTAGGAAGGAGCAGTCTTTTCAACAATCAATTATTGTTTTGCATTAAACTTTAATCCCCAAACCCTCTCATTCTCCAACTCTTCTATTCTCTCTTACGCCCCTTCTAATTATTAAAAAACAAGAAAAATAAGAACAAAGAAGAACGAAAAAAGCAAACGATTTGTTATGTCAGAAAAAATGTTTATTCCTTTCTCAGTTTGTGTTTCAACTCTTACATAAATAGTTTTATCAATGACCAAATAATTTCCCAGTATCAGAAAAAGAGGAACACTTTGTCTATCCAAAAAAAGCGGTGTGAAGCACCATGAAATCCAAAACGCCCACAATATATGAAGGAACCCAAAAAACTGTTGTTAATTGAGCGATCCTACTGCTTTTTTCTGCAAATGATGTGGACTTAGGACGCCAAAGTACAACAAGCCATGTTCCAAAGACCAATGCTGGAATTGAAAAGATGGCATGCAAGCTGTTCATAATCAAACGCAAAGGTGTACTCGAAAATACCTCTGTGGAACTACTGAATGGATCCATAAGGAGCACTGAAGAAAAGCCAACCCACCAAGCGCACATTACAATTAGCATTGTGATCTCGTGCACAAAATAATTGCCCTTTATTCTAAACCACATGCTCACCAAGACCAAAGTTGTCCAAATAGTTTGCATAATAAGATTAATCTCAGCGGAACTCAGACCAATCGCATAAAAGGGGAACAAAATCATAGTAGCAACCTCGAATAAAATAACCATAATTATGGTGAGAATGACTATCTTTCCTTGCGATAGATGTAGCGCACCAATTGCTTTTATCTTTCCTCTTGCAAAAACCATTATTGAAGATACTGTTACAAGTGGTAGCACTACAATTGCAATCAGACCATAGAACATCGTTTGATCTAACCCCAGAATAGGCTCAGTGCCCCACATGTTTGTGGCGATTGCTTGTATCGTAATAGTCAGATCCTCAATGTAATGACCAGTCCTTGTTGTTACGTTTTTATAAACTTCCGTACTTCCGGTAAACACGCCAGTAGCTTTGTCCCATTCCTTTTGTCTAAACGAGTCGCTTCCGTATGTTACGGTTCGGATTGGACCTAGAACTGTTTTTTGCTCTTGGCTTTGAATAGTTACGTCTACCGGTTTTCCGGTGTGTATTGAGTAATCATAAAATGAGTCTCCTGAACCAAGATTCGAAGGAATTATTATCCACCCTTCGACATTCCCTTCAGTAAAGTTGAACTTCCAAATTGAGCTACCTACTGTCCCATTGGCATATCTGGATGTAAGATTCACTGAGAACGCTGTACCTTGAACCGGCAAAACTTCTATTCTAAACCATCTAACGTCATGTGTTGGAGGCATACTACCCGTACCAATAATACTAACATCATATTCAATCCAATCACCCTTTTGGACACCTACCGAAGGCTCTTCATAACCTAACGTGAGTGAGGTAAAGATTGAAACAAAAATCACCATGGTTGCAAGAAATAGAGCAATTAGGACTTTCATTAATCATCGACAGAGAAGTGAGTTCAGTTGTTGATTAAAGCGTTTTTATCAAGCTTTATTGACAAAAGAAGCTAGAAACGCGTTTTATTAGTCAAACTTTCTTGACTAAACCAGTTGCGCTCATAGTCAAGATTCCTTGACAACTTTTTGTCTTATCATACTGCCAGATGAAGATGTATAAAAACAATAATCCTTTCACCAATCATCAAAATCCCAAACAGATTGTTCTATATAGGAGATATTCAAACTCGCGTTAATGGCATTAACTAAGGCTGAAGCTGATTGCTAAGAATATTGAGTAAACTCCAAGCAGAATTAAGCCTTCACGTCTGCTTACGTTTGTGTTTTGAACCATATACCACAACATCGTGTTAGCGATTAGCGAGAAAAGAATAAGGTCCGAAAAAGCTGACATATTAACGTTAAACGGTGCCAGCAAGAAGGTTAATCCTAGAATCAGGGTGATGTTCAAGAAGCAGCTTCCTATGACGTTTCCAACCGCGAGGTCCAAGAAGCCTTTCCTAACTGAGTCTAAGCTTGTCGCAAGTTCCGGAATGCTGGTTCCAAAAGCTACCACGGTAGCGCCAACAATAACTGGCGGAACACCTGCGTTTATAGCCAGAACTGAAGCAGACTCCACAATAAAATAGGCACACACTACAATTCCTATGATGCCTATGAACGCTTTAGAGAAGTATTTTTGAAGATTCCGTTTCTCTGCTTCAGCAGAAATCTCCTCCACAGTTCCCCTTTTCTTAGATAGCCCGTAAATGTTGAAAGCGAAAATTCCGATTAACAAAGCGCCCACTAGTTGACTAGCGTAGCCAAGATAAAGCAGAACCAAAGGAACGATTGAAGCAATAAAAATTCCAAAATTGAGGTTGCCAACCTCTTCTCTAGCCATTCGGGTGAAAAACCCTACACTGTCAGGATATTTCCACGCCATCAGAAAAAAGCTAGATCCAAGTATCAAACATATGTTCACAATATTTGAGCCCAATACGTTGCCCAGTGAAATCCCAAGTGTCTCTGGATCCATTATGGCAAATATAACCACAAAAAGTTCTGGAAGAGAAGTTGAGAAAGCAACAAGTAAGAAGCCAACTTTTGTTTTTCCTAATCCAGTCACGCTGGCCAAATTAACCGAATTGGAAATCGCTAGACTACTAGCCTTTATTAGAACAGCTAGCGAAGCAAATAGAACACCAATGTTCCCAAATACTCCCAGCTGCTCAAACACGACTCAGAACCCTCCAATAATTTACAAAATTCGATATTACAACAAATATATTTGCATATCTACTCCTGTTCTTTGTAAATAGCAAAAATCATACCATATAAAAAGTGTACAATGTTCTAATTTCAAAAATGACAACAAATGCTTGAAGCTGAGTTTCTAAAGATACACGTAGGAGGCAAAACTTGTGTTATCAGCTCAGCCAACGGTCCTAACTTATGCTGAACCTCTATTGAGGATAAAAACACAAGAGATAACTGAGGTGCTAGTCAGATTTCAAATCGCTCTATTATCTTCCTTTCTTCTGCACCAGTTATCTCTGCAATCACATGGAAGTACTGCTGGAGGCCTGAACTTTCAATTCTCGGCTTTAGCAACTCATCTATCTGGAAAACCCCTGCAGAATTTGACATAGTAATCTTTAGGGTAATTGGCTTTTTTCCGCCTTCTATGATCTCCACTTTCTCAATTGAAAGTGCTGAAACTGCGTGAATATCCACTTTTCCGGCTTCAAAAGGAATCCGCGCTCTTCCCGCTTCCATGTCTAATGCATCAGCTATGCTAACTATGCCAGCTTCCACCGTTAAGGGCTCGTTAGGTTGCTCATGAGACACTATCGCATGCATAACTTCGGAGCTAATTATTGCACGCTCCTCTTTCGAATATATCGGAGTCAAGCACTTTTCAATGAACTCCAAAGCAAGAAGTACACTGTATTTTTCATGATCATGTCTTATGACAACCATACCTAAATCGTGAAAAATAGAGCCCAAAACCACCACAACTTCAGCATCCTCATTTCTCATATCGTAGCACCTAACTATACTGGGCTTAACCTGCAAATCCATAAGAATACGCATGAGCTTGAGCGCCATATTGGCAACTATCTTGACGTGTGTTGGACCATGATCCGTATATCCCATACGGTCAATAGCCATAACATTAGCACATTTCCAGTAACTCTGTAACTTTACATCCTTCTTAACCTTATCAATAACATGCTTAAGCTTGGCGTTATTTCGAAAAGGAATGTTGAAAACATATGACATCTAAATTAAACCTCATTTATCAGATCCATATATTTCTACATGAAAATTTAAACTTAGCCAACCCAAAACATTCTAGAAGCTCTCAGTCCAAAAGACCGATTCTTTCAATATAAATGTTCAAACAAACATGCTTTTAAGGAAGCAATGAATTCTTTTCCAAACGAAACCTTGAGGTCTTCGTGTGGGCAAGAAGAAAGTGTTAAGCGAAGGTGAAATCGGCAAGTTAGTTTACCCTTCGCAAGGCGAAGTTTTAGGCGTGGTAGTTAAGCTGCTCGGTTTCGACAGAATCCTAGTCAAATGTCAAGACGGCAAGGAACGTCTCTGTCGAATACGTGGCAAAATGAAAAGACGGGTTTGGATCCGAGAAGGTGACATCGTAATCGTTTCGCCATGGGATTTCCAAACCGACAAACGCGGTGACGTAACATGGCGTTATACGCACGCACAAGCCGAGACTCTTCGTAGAAAAGGCATTCTTAAAATTTAACCCTTAAAGTCAATAAAAGAAAAGGTCAACACACTTTCTCTTTGTTATTGATTGCTATTTAGACCTGTCTGATAAAGATGAATCATAGTTTGCTCCGCATGAGGCAATTAAGTGTGGGTTTATCCTTTTACTGGTTTTTGTAAAATTACTTCGTCAGTAAATTAATAATTCTGGTCAAGTGGTTTTAAATACCTCGCAAGGAATAGCATGGTGAATACAAATGTCGAAAAGAGCAAGAAAAAAACTTGCACATAAAGAAAAAACAGTGGAAAGAAGGGACAAAATGCTCGTACACGACTTCTCAACTGAAAGAGCCACAATAGAAGAAGTTTTTGACCAAAATACATTCATGGTCATCTATCAGTTTCTAAACAGTGGTGTCCTGTACGAAGTTCACGGAGTCGTGAATGCAGGCAAAGAGGCAAGAGTATACTGGGGAAAGAATAAGGAAGGCAAAGATTTAGCGGTGAAAATCTACTTGACATCTTCTGCTGAATTTAAAAAAGGCATGCTAAAATATATTGAAGGAGATTACAGGTTTAAAGGCGTCAAGCATGATACACGGTCACTGATTTTCACTTGGGCCCAAAAAGAATTCAGGAATTTGGAACAAGCTTCCAGAGCAAAAGTTCGAGTTCCCAAACCCGTGGCAGTGAAAAACAATGTGTTGATTATGGAGTTCATCGGAAAAGACGGTGTAAATGCCGCGTCTCTGAAGGAACAAAAACCAAGAGATCCTGAAAAAGTTTATGAGGTCTTGCTTAATTACCTGACGAGGCTTTATCAAAAAGCGGAGCTTGTCCACGGCGATTTGAGCGAATATAACATTATGATGTGGAAAGGCAAACCTGTGATTTTTGATGTGGCACAGGCTGTTCCCACTTCGCATCCTCTGGCTGAATTTTTTCTACGCAGAGATTTGATTAACTTGAATAAGTTCTTTAGTCGGTTAGGTGTTAAAGTCCTTTCAATAGATGAAATTTACAAGAAAGTTGTTGATTAATAATGTCGAAGCCAAACATGTTCGTCAGAATTCCAAAAGAACGCGTTGGTGTACTTGTGGGTCCTGATGGAAAAGTGAAACGGAATATTGAAGAAAAGTTTGCGGTTGAACTTGATGTTGAAAGCGAGTCTGGCGGTGTAAAAATCATGCTTTCAGAGAAAGCACATGATCCATCATTGCTTTTTAAAGCCAAAGACACCGTAACCGCCATTGGAAGGGGTTTTTCGCCTGAGCACGCGTTTCGTTTGCTTCGTAACGACGATAATATATTTGATTTAATAGATTTGCGTCTCGTGTTCGGTAGGTCTGAATCCGACATCAGACGCGTTAAAGGGAGAATTATCGGGGCGAATGGTAAAACCCGGAAGCTGATCGAGGAGTTGACAAATGTTAGCATGGTCGTTTACGGACATACAATCGGGTTTATAGGAACCTTTGAAAGAGTTGACATTGCAAGAAATGCAGTGCAGATGCTTATAGATGGAAGCCAGCATAACACCGTTTACAAGTATCTGCAGAAAAAACGCAGCGAGTTCAAGAAGCAACGACTGGAACTTTGGGAGAAGCCAGAAGAAGAAAAATAGAGACGATTAAAGCAGATTGCGTACTTTTGGGAATTAATATTGTTTTAAATTGCTTTCTTGGTACGTAAGGTTTATAATTAGCTCAATCTTCGAGAGTACCGGCTTTACGAATTAATTTGCCGTAGTGATGTGCTGACGAACGCGAATTTGCGGAGTAATTAACTAATGGAGATATTCATTCTTGTACCTCTAATCCTAATAGTTACTTTTGTAATGGGTTTTCTGTTCAAGCGGATAGGTTTGCCTTCTGTGGTCGGTCAAATTTTGGCGGGAATTCTGCTAGGTATTCCCCTTTTGAGGGGTGTTCTTTTTGACTCCGAATCATCTTTGGTTATAGTTGATTTTCTGGCATATCTGGGCATAATTTTTCTATTATTTTTGGCTGGTTTAGAAATTGATATTGAGAAAATACGTGAAACTTCACGTGAATCACTTCTTATATCGCTAAGTTCAGCTCTCATCCCGTTTGGTTTGGGATTTGCCTTTATGATGCTGGTCTTTCCAAGTTACGGTTTGTTGGCTGCCTTGGTTTTTGGAGGAGCCATGATGGTAACTTCAGAAGCTACAAAGGTTAAAGTTCTCATGGACCTTAACAGTTTGAACACTCATTTAGGAGCGATTATGCTTGCAGCTGGAGCCCTTGACGACATTTTCGAGGTTCTGTTTTTGGCTTTAGTCGCGGTGATTGGCAGGGGGGGAGGTTTGCTTGAGTTAGCTGCGATTCCTGTGGAAATCGTGATTTTCGCCGTGGTGGCTTTTGCCTTTTTCAAGGTTGCTTCAAAGGTTTTTCGTTATCTTGACAGAAATGGCGGTAATCAAACCGAGATTTTCTCGCTAGTTGTAATATTCATTATGGTTCTTGCAGCTCTTTCTGAAGGATTAGGGATAGGTTACTTGATTGGTGCGATTGCAGGAGGTTTTATTCTTCAGATTGCTATGAGAAGCATTCATGAACATCATAGAAAGGATATGATAAAAGTCACCGAGCTTATTGCATTGGGTTTCATAGTACCATTTTTCTTTGCTAACGTCGGAATAAATTTTGAATTTGACACTCTCTTTTCGAGCATTAGCCTGTTAATAGCCACAGTTGGGATTGCATTTCTTGGGAAAATCTTGGGATGTATTGTAATAAAGCCTGTTTCGCGTTTAACGCTGAAGCAACTTTACTACACAGGGTGGGCAATGAATTCGAGAGGCGCTGCTGAGTTGGTGATTGCATTAGCCGCAAAACAGCTTGGTCTGATACCACTTGAAGTGTTTTCAGCGCTTGTAGCAATGAGTTTGATAACCACACTTTCCTTTCCACCTGTTCTGGCAAGGGGAATACGTAAGAACCCTGGGCTTATGGATTTAGCAACTTCAGTAACTGTTAAAGCTTAAAATCGTGACGTTGAGTAAGAGTATTATCTTGAGCAAGTCAATATAATAGAGAGGGAAATAAGGTGAAGGATAAAATTCGAATCTTGGTAGGTGTTGATGGCTCAAATAGTTCTAAGAGAGCACTCGTGGAAGCGGTTAGTTGTGCCAAGAACTTCTCTGGTACCGTGAAGGTGATTACAGTCTACAAGCAAGGTATGGCGGAGAAGGCTGAAGAAGTGCTAAAAGAAGCAAAGCAGTATTTGGAAGAAAAGGGTGTTGAATACTCTACAGCGGCGATTCTCGGTTCAAATCCAGCTAGAGCCTTGAGGACTATTGCTGAACACGAAAACTTTGATCTTATTGTTGTAGGAAACCGTGGATGGGGCAGCAAAGCGTCTATATTGTTGGGAAGTGTATCGAGACGAGTAGTCGCCAACGCAGAATGCAATGTTCTTGTCGTAAAAAAATAGTGATAATTACATTTCGAAGTTTACGTTCATGGCTTGTCTGGTGGACGATTTTGACTTATAATCCCTCGTTAGAGGAACTATGAATCACCTGAAGTTTGCCCCTTTTTTGAGTGGGCTCGTATAGGCACAATGCGAACCATGAAGTTGGCATAAATGCCCTATCGCACTCAAGATCCAAATCATCCTGAAGTCTTCGGGGCCAGAGTCGTCATCGCCCACCAGGGTGACTCTGTTTTTCCTGCTTTAATACTTTTAGATAGTTGCTTTTGGCTTCTTGAGCTGTGATGTAGTGTTTGATTTCTATCCTATTGTTTTGCTGATTTTATTTCACAAGTGCAAATCTAAAATCGTAGGATAAAATATATTTAGGTCTCTAACCTATAATATGCCACTTCATCTTTGCTGAAGAACTAAATAGAAAGTAAGGATTCAATTATGAAAAAGTTGGCATTAATCGTAATCATTATCGCAGTGCTGATACCGGTAATTATCGCCCCTTTCACACTTAAAGATCAAATTCAAGGTTTTTTTTCATTTCTCTTCGGTAATTCAGGAGATGAGCAGGATTCAAAACCAGACGTATATTTTGCAGACACCAACATTTCAAGAGTATTCAACGAAACCTCGTGTTCGCTCTTTATAACTCCAAATGATCCCATGCTAATTGATTTAAAAAATGAAATACTTCAGGATGCTCTGGCAATTTTGACGCCTGATTGGATGAAATTTAGAGATTGGGTTGGAAACAAAATTGAATATAGAAGTGACCCTGAGATTCATGGTGAAAGAGATTTCTGGCAATTTTCTAATGAAACCATTCAACTGGAAACAGGAGATTGTGAAGATTTTTCAATTCTTTTATGTTCGCTGCTGCGATCCAATGGTTGGGAAACTGATAGTGTTTATGTGGTAGTTGGTGAGCAAAACAATCAGTATCACGCCTGGGTTAGGCTAATATGGAATAATTATACATACAATATTGAGCCACAAGGCAGTGGTTTTGACATGTTCATAGGCGACGTGACGTATCTTTCGGGATATCAAGCTGTATGCTATTTCAATGACCAAGAATTCGGCACCTACTAGATTAATTGAGTCTAATAATGTCTTGTTTTGTCTCAATTCTTTGAATCCAAAAATTATTCAAAGAAGACTTTACACAATTAGATCCTGTTCCACTGGAATTTTAATGGGATTCCTTTTTTGCCAGTTGACGCCATCGAAAATGCCTAGGGGTAGTCATTTGCTTTTTTAGAATTTAGTTTTAAATTTTCTTTTCAAGCCATGCTTCATACTGAATTTCGTTGATCCCAAGACCTAATCTTCCATCTAGTCGCCTCGAAACCTTGCCTTCATTGAAAAGTATTATCGTTGGAACTGCTTCTATAGAATAAACTTCCCATAACGGATTATCATAATCATCCACTTTCACACGCAGAGCAAAGTTCAAGCCATATTTGGAATAATTCTTGTCAAAAGCTGGCAGAAAACGAATGCAGAAAGGGCACCAAGATGCGTAAAATAATGCAATAATTTTTTTACCTTTCTTCAGTTGGCTCTTAAGGTCACGATTGTTACTGACTTCCAACATACTAAATCTCTAAGAAACCACTTTACGCGATTTTTAAATATATCGATACTTATAGGAAGCAGCAGACAAGATCCATAATTTTTAATTGGTTAAAGCAATATGCGTAAGACACTTCTTGTTTTCTCGTTTTAACGAAATTGGCATGTTTCGAATTCTGATGCTAATTTCGATTTTTTAATGCGATTTTATGCTCGTTATCTTCGATTCATAAGAGTTAATTTACTGACAATTATCAGTTAGAAAATGAAAGAGGAATAAACCATGCCAGAATATTTAGTATTGCTTAAGGTAAACCCATCTGCATTAGCTGATACTATAGAAGCTATAAGGAAGATGGCTCAGAAACCAGTTGCCGGCGTAGATCTCCAGTACAGCATAAACATTTTCGGTCGTTGGGATGCAGGACTATGGATAAAAGCTGATGAAAACTCTCAAACGTCACAGCTCGTGCAGAAGATCCGTAAAGAAATCAATGGTGTCACCGACATATACCCAATTCCGACGTTTCCACACGGAAACACTGACGCCACCTAGAACCTCGCAGAAGTCGTCACCACAAATTTTCTTTTTTATTTTTTTGAATCTTAATGACAAGAATTTCTCTAGTCTTGTTTATCATGAGAATAAAATTGGATAAGTAATACTTACTCCGGTTAAACAACTGCTAAATACACTTTTGAAACAACCTAATTAAACGAAAAGGCGCTTAAGCTTGCAGAAGACAGACCAAGAAAAACAGGAGCAAGAAGGCTACTGCTGTCCAAATCCTAGTTGTAACCGCGTTTTTTTAAGACCTAAAATAATAAAATACTACGTGTGTCCTACTTGTCAAACACTTGTTAAAATGGACACAGCAGAAGGCAATGCAAAAAAGAAAAAGAAGGGCCCAACAGAAGCGGATATGAAAAGAAAAGAAGCAGAACTACTAGAAGCACGACAAAAAGCAGAAAAAACAGAAACAGAGCGAATGAAGTTAGAACAAAAAATACAACAAATGGAAGCAGAACATAAAGAAGAACGAATGGAAACAGAGCAAAAAGCGGAACAACTAGAAGCAAAACTATTGGAAGTGCAAAAAGAAGCGGAACAACTAGAAGCAAAAAGGAAAGCAGAGCTAGTAGAAGCGGAAAAAAATGCAGAAAAATTGGAAGCAGAATGGAAGGAAGCACAACGGAAAAATGAGCAGCTAGAAACGCAACGCAAAACCGAACTACTGGAGGCAGAACTAGAGGAGTCAGAGCGATTAGAAAAAGAGCGAATGAAAGAACAAAAAATTGAAGCAGAACGCCAGAAGGCGCGGCAAGAAGCACAACAACTTAAAGCGGCATTTTTGGAATTAGAAAGGAAATCAGAACAGTTAGAGTTGGAACGAAAGGAAACACAAAAGAAAATAGCGCTCATAGAAACGCAGAAAAACGAAGAAAGAACAAAAGCAAAGCAAAAAGCTGAACAAATAGAGGCTGAGAGATTGCAGATGAATCAAAAGACAAAACAATTGATGTCAGAACTAATAGAAGCACAACAAGCAATAAAACGATTAGAAGCAGAAAAAGCAGATGCAGAAAGAAAAGAAAAACAATTGTCAAAAATAGAACAAAAAGCGAAGCAACTAGAGGCTGAAAAAGAAGCGGATCAAATAGAAGCAAAACAAAAAGAAGCAGAATTAACGGCGAAACGACTAGAAGTTGAGCGGTTAGAGACAGAACTGAAAGCAGAGCAAATGAAGATTAAACAACAAGAGACCGAACTGTTAAACGCGGAACACGAGATAGAACGATTAGAAGCGGAAAGATTAGAAGAAAAACGACTTGAAGAGCAAAAATCGGAGAAGCAAGAAGTAGAAACACAACGAATCATGGAAAAATTGAAAACCTTGAGGTTGCAAGCGGAACAAAAGGCTGAACGACTAGAAGCAGAACGCAAAGAAGCAGAAGAAAAAGCAAAGCAATTACAGTCAGAACAAAAAACAGAACTGAAAAAGAGTGAGCAAAGATTAGAGGAATTGGAAATAGAAAGATTAAAGGCGGAACAACAAGCAAAACAAATGAAAGAAGAATTGATAGAAACACAACAAAAAATTGAACATTTGGAAATAGAACGCAAAAAAGAACAACTAGAATCAGAAAGAAAAGAAAAAGAGCGACTAGAAGCCCAACGAAAATTAGAGCAATTGGCTGAACAGCTTGCAGAACGATTAGCAATCGAACGGAAAGAGGCAAACCAAAAAGAAGAAACACTAAAGACAAAGTGGAAAGAGGCGGAACAAAAAGCGGAACGACTAGAAGCGGAAATACAGGCGGAGCGAATGGAAGCAGAACGCAAAGAAGCAGAACGCAAAGAAGCAAAACGAATAGAAGTACAAGAAAAAGTAAAAAAGCTGGCAAATGAACTGGCAGAACGCAAAGAAGCAGAACGCAAAGAAGCAGAACGCAAAGAAGCAGAACGCAAAGAAGCAGAACGCAAAGAAGCAGAACGCAAAGAAGCAGA
>SMYP01000072.1:20831-32665 GCA_007050895.1 Candidatus Bathyarchaeota archaeon
GAACGCAAAGAAGCAGAACGCAAAGAAGCAGAACGCAAAGAAGCAGAACGCAAAGAAGCAGAACGCAAAGAAGCAGAGAAGGTAAAGGTTGAGAATCAAGAGATAGAGTCAAAGGGAACGGTTCATATTGGAGCGGTGGCTGTAAACGAAAATGAGGAAAAAGATCAAGCGGATTCTGGGTGCAAATATTATTTTGGTTATCTTTGTGAACGTGGTAAGGGAGAAGATATACCTGTTGAATGTTTAGAATGCCCCAAATCGTTGGATTGTATGTTAAATAACTACAAATCAAAAGGAAGCGTTGCAGAAATTAAGAAGTGGTATCCTATTAAATTTTAACTTTCGAACTGAAGAATCCTTTTCCTACAAGAATGCAATTTTCCCGCAAGATTTAATCTATGAGCACTTTATCAGAAAGCTGGAGAGAATGCTATTATTATGAAGGCAGCTGCTCTTTTCTCAGGAGGCAAAGATTCTCTTTACGCGTTATATCTAATAGAAAAGCAAGGAGTCATAGTTGAAAATCTTGTAACTGTCCTTACGACTCTACCTTGGCCGTCTCCTCATGTTGAAAATCTAGCAGCTCTGAAGATCATTGCGGAATCAATGCGGAAGGAATTGAAAATAGTTGACTTGCAGAAAAAGGGTATCCTAATCGAGGTTCTCAAGACTCTCGGAGTTGATGCTTTGGTGGCGGGTGATGTTTTTGTTGAAGCCCACAGATTAGGTCTTGAAGATGTTTGCAATAAAGCTGGCTTGAAATTGCTTGAACCCCTCTATGCTAAAGGCACGACAAAGCTTTTCAAAGAAATCTTCAGTTCAGGGTTTAAGGCCTTAGTTACTGGAATAAACCTAAAACTTTTGGATGAAGAAGTATTGGGATTTATTATTAGCAAAGAAACAAGGGCCGACTTTCTATCGAAGATCGGGCGCGTCGATCCTTTAGGTGAGAATGGTGAGTTCCATACTTTGGTTCTAGAGTGTCCTCTCTATTCAAAACCATTCAAAGTGAAATTTTCAGATAAGCGGATTGTGGAAAACATGGCTTTTCTCAAAGTATCCATTATATGAATATGTGAAATATGGGAAAAAACCCTGGTTTTTGGTTATTGTTGCGTTCAAATTAATGAAAACATCAAAGAAATGGGAGTTTATTTTTTATCTTTTTTCGATGGGAACAAATTTGGTCCCGTATGCACCGAGATATCCGGATGTTGGGCGGATAAGCACCGATTCTGAATACTGCTCTAATATATGAGCCGCCCAACCTGCTATTCTGCTTGAAGCGAAAAAAGGCGTGAAGAACTCTTTAGGCACTCCAAGAGCATTTAATACTATCGCAGCGTAGAAGTCCACGTTAGGATAAATCTTACGCTCTTTATGAACAACATCTTGAATCATTCTGCATTTTCTGTATAATTCCATTCGGTTAATTCGTTGGCACAATAGTCTACCTACCTTTCTAAGATGACTGGATCTGGGGTCTTCTACTCTATAGATTCTGTGACCAAATCCCATTATCTTTTTTCCGTCGAACAGCATTCCTTTTATGTAAGCGTCAATCTCTCCGAGGTTGTCTACATTTAGAAGCATACCCATAACTCTTTCGCTGGCTCCGCCATGCAGTTTTCCTCTAAGCGTGCCAATAGCGGAAGTTGCTGCAGAGTACATATCTGAAAAGGTGCTGGCTGTTACGCGGGCAGCAAACGTGGATGCATTAAGTCCGTGATCCGCATGGAGAATCATGAAAGAGTCAAGAGCGTTTGTTTCTTCCTCATCTGGAGGTTTTCCTCTGAACATATATAGGAAATTTTCAGGTAACCCGTACTCCTTTTTAGGAGAAATTAGGTCTTGTTTATTTCGCACTCTGTGAAGAGCAGCCACTATAGTGGGAACTTTTGCTATCAATTTTAATGCTCTTTGCTTGTTCGCTGCTTCAGAATTATCATCAGGATTGGAATCGTATTCTCCGAGTTGTGAAACAGCAGTTCTCATATTTTCCATTGGATGACTTTTTTTGTTCGTGTGCTTCAGGCATGTGATTACGTGCTTGGGTATTTTCATCTCGGAAATGAGGGTTGATTTAATAGTATCTAATTGGCTTTGGTTAGGAAGCTTGTTATTTAACAAAAGATAAACAACTTCCTCAAAGCATACTCGTCCAATAAGTCGGTCAATGTCATATCCACTGTAATATAGTGCGCCAAGAGGATCAACAAAGCTAATTCGCGTTTGACATGCAGCAACATCTCTCAAACCGCGAGCATAAACTGTATCATCTGACATTTTTCTAAACAACTCAAATATCCAGTTTTTGTGGACCATTTATATCTTAAAAACGGTGATATATTACTGTTTTAGTCCAGTTGTATCTTCCAATTTTTATCAATAGAATTTAAGTTCTTTTACAAGTTGTCTGTCAAACTACAAGTTTTTCTTTAAAACTCTCAACTGCTTGGTTCATTTCCCTCTATACCTTCAATTTTCCCAAGAACCTTTGCTGCAACTTGACAAGTTTCGGTGTTATAACTTGTTGGCAATAAGGTTGATCTGAATTTCGCTTGTAATAGTCCCTATGGTACTTTTCAGCCAAGTAAAAAGCACTGAAAGGCTCTATTCGCGTAACTATAGGTGCTTCCCAAATTCCGTCTTTGTTCAGTTCTGCAATTACCTTCTCTGCCGTGGTTTTTTGCTCTGGATTATGGTAAAAAATCACTGAACGATATTGAGTGCCAATATCAGGACCTTGACGGTTCAGCGTGGTCGGGTCATGCGTCGCAAAAAATACTTCAAGAATTTCTCTGAAAGAAATTGCACTCGGGTCAAACGTTAACTGAACTGCTTCGGCATGTCCCGTTGTTCCTGAGGATACCTGGTCGTAAGTGGGGTTTGGCACCGAACCCCCTGAATAGCCAGGCTCAACTTTTTCCACACCTTTCACTATGCTGAAAACTGCTTCGGTGCACCAAAAACAGCCTCCGGCAAGCGTAGCAACTTCTTTTGTTTCATTCATTCCGGGTTTATTGCTCATTAACTTCAGCCCCCAAATTTGATTGTTAATGTACTCTTGGTCTCTCTCGGCTTTTGCCTGAACCTTGAGTTATGGTTTCTGAATAGCCAGTATACCAAGAGGGAACATGTCATATTCTTAGTTACGACACTCACTTAACACTTTGTGGCTGTTATAGTGTAGTAACAAAATAGGTATTATCAGCGGAACGTTTTTACTCCACATGGTTAATTTAGCCGTATCAATCAAGGCATGTTGACGCTGTAATAGCTTGCCGGAAATATAAAGGAAGACTGAACTTCATTGCTGAATAAGATTAAGGCAACGCCTTTAGCGGCAGAAAGCTTTGGCGTTAGGTCCATGTGCACTCTGGTTGAAACGCCTGACGTTACGGTGCTTTTGGATGCTGGACTGTCGCTTTGTCCATATCGGTTCGATTTGCTGCCCCATCCTGTTGAATTTCAAGCAATTGAGAGGCTTAGAAAAAAAGTTGCGGAAGCTGCGCGCAAAGCTGACGTCGTTACGATTAGCCATTACCATTTTGACCATCACACACCATCATACGAAGATTGGCTGGTTAACTGGACTGAAGAGAACGAAACTGCAAAACGGATTTACCAAGACAAGGAGGTTTTGATGAAAAACCCTCGAGATAAAATCAACGTCAGTCAAAGGCAACGGGCGTGGCTTTTCCAAAAGACAGGCGGCAAGTATGCTAAAGTTTTGAAGAACGCCGATGGTAAAGCTTTCTTTTTCGGGAAAGAAACGGTTTTACGCTTTTCAGAGGCTGTTTTTCATGGGTCTGAAGACTCGATGCTTGGTTGGGTTGTAATGACGCTTGTTGAATATAGGGATGAACGGTTTATGTTTGCACCAGATATTCAAGGTCCTATGTCTACGCGTACGCTTGAGCTAATTAAGACAGCAAAGCCTCAGATTATTATGGTGGGCGGGCCGCCCTTCTATCTTGCCGGTTCCAAAGTCTCCGAAACTCATTTAGAGCGGGGATTGAATAATCTAGTCGCGCTAGTTGAGACTGTGCCATTAACAATTTTGGAGCATCACACTCTAAGAGAAAAATCTTGGCAACTAAGAACAAAACAAGTCTACGACAAGGCTACTGAAGTTGACCATAAGGTAATGACCGCCGCCGAGTTCGCAGGACACAAAAACATTTTTCTGGAATCAAAAAGGAAAATGCTATATGACGAGAATCCGCCATCCAAAGAGTTTGAAAGGTGGATCCGAGAAGTTTTGACCAATAAAGGCAGGAATAAACCTCCGATTTAACATTTGCCCTTTGATATGGAAAAGGCTATAATTGAGACTTTGAATCAGATATTGTCAAACATCAAAAGGATAGTGTATCAATGGGAGAAGAGAAAAAGCCGTGGAATCAAGATAACTTCGATCAAATAATGAAAGAAAGTCACGCTGAACTATTGAGGTTAAGGGTGGAACTAGAGAAACTACTTGTACGGTTTGGTTTGCGTGCGTTGAAGACATATCAGGCTGCGCGAAATTATCCACTAAGACCTAATGAAATTGCCCATTTAGTTAAATATGAAATCGAAAATGCGATTCATGATGTTTCAGAGCAGGACAGTAAAGATGCAATTATCAAGCAAGCCAGAATAGAATGGGAAAAAGAGCATAAAGTTGAGCAGTGATTGGAAAATCACTTCTCAGGTTGGTACGCTCAAGTTCAACAAAGCACAGGAACAGGTGTAACATCGCAATTGTTCCTGTGCTTAAATGGGCATTAAGCTTTCTCGATACGTTCCAATAATTTTGAGGTAATATTTGCAACTCCATTGTTTTCTTTTGAAAAAAGGTTTTAGAATTTTCAGATTAAAGGGACATTTAAACATGAGAAATATGGCAAAACGATTGTTAAAAAGATGGTGTTATATACTCCAAGTTTATTTACATTTATAAGACATGGGAATTTAAATGAGCAAAAGAAAACCGATAATCAAGATTCAAAACATTGTAGCTTCAGTGTCTCTAAACCAGAAGATAGATCTTCAGGAAATAGTTGAGAAATTCCCTCAAACTGAGTACAACCCGAGCGTGTTTCCAGGACTTGTTTTTCGTCTTAAGAAACCCAAGACAGCAACATTAATTTTCGGTACGGGCAAGATGGTTTGCACTGGCGCAAAATCAGAGAAGGAATCGCGCAACGCGGTTGGAAAAGTAGTGAAAGAACTGAAAAATCAAGGTATTGAAATAAAAGAGAAACCCGTGGTCAATATTCAAAACATTGTGGCATCCGCAGAGTTGGGAGGAGAAATCGACCTTGAAAGCTTAGTGTACAAGCTCAACAGGATAATGTATGAGCCAGAACAGTTTCCGGGGGCTGTATACAGAATGGATGAGCTGCAAGTTGTTTTCCTCATCTTCTCAGCAGGGAAGCTTGTGTGTGTGGGCGCTAAAAAGGAAGAACAAGTGTACGAGGCAGTTGACAGAATTCAGAAACTGCTTGAAGAAAAAGATCTGATCTACTATCCAGATTAATCTTCATCTCATTCTTCTGCGGACTGCTGGGTTCTCGTCAGCAAGCTTCTTAAGCGCTAACTCAAAGGTTTCATTTGGACATAATTCCCGTTTTATAAAAACACCCGTTCTACCAACATCATCTCGTTTCATAAGCGCGTGAACACGGTCTAAAATAGTTTCCACTGATATATTGAGACGCTTGGCCACGGTCTCTTCACGGTTGATAACACTGGTTTCCGCATGACCCTTTGCTGTAGGTTCAATCAGCATTAACCGTTTGTCTACTCCTGACACGCGGACGCTTGTTTTTAATTGGGCAAGGTTTACTTCGCCGCTGAACTTGTAGAATTCGCGGTCTACCCTGCGCATTTGCATCAATGGAAAAGAAACGTTCACTCCCATGCCCAATTCGATGTATGCTTTCATTGCGTAGTTCGGTGTGGCTTGAATCAGCAACCTTGAGTTGACGGACAAGCCTGCTCTCTCCAATGCAGTTTCTACAAGGAAGGATGATTGCGGTTCAGATATGAACACGTCTATGTCGCTTCTTTGATTCACATCGCCTCTAGCTATGCTACCGTGTGTTAGCCCGTTCAGGCGGAAGCTTTCCAAAGCAGTAATTACTTGTGCAGCTTTTTTTCGCAGTTCCTCAAGCAAAACCCAGTGTGCACTGCGATAAACCACTTCCCTAAATTCCGCGTGTTTCTTTGGCTTCACTGCCACATTGCCCATCTCTTCATTTTGGGTTATAATGTATGGTTTGCTTGGTAATTCAGTCTTTGGTGGTGCATCACAGTTTTCAGCGATGAAACTCAATTTATTGAAGGGTTATGCAAAGCTGTGGCATTTGATGGCCCCCATCTTGGTTGAATATCTAGCAGAGTATATTACTCATGTGGTTGAGGCTTTTAGAACCACTGCGATACTAGGCTATAGAGAAATGACTTCTTGATTTTGCCATGTCAGTATTGTAGCTGACTTCTTGCGATAGGGGAAAGGTCAAGTTTTTTTGAAATTGGTTTCCATCATCATTGCACCATTTAGACGTGGGGGTTTGCTGAGGCTTTGGATGTTTAACTTAAAGGAGAAAAAGGAAAGAAGATCCAGCTGCGTGATCTTCAATATTTTCATCCAGAGCCTTCTCAGCCCTTTCTCCTATGCCAATGATTTTTAACCCCGAAGAAAAGAGGGGGATATTTGCGTGGTTTTTAGAGCGTTTTAGCGTTTTCTTAGCATTAGGACTATAACTAGTCCGACCACGATGATTGCTACTATGATTCCTATTGTTGCGGGTAGCAGGTATGTGTCAGCTATAGATGCTGGCATCGGTGTTGGTTCTGGAGTAGCTGCAGGTGCTTCTTCAACGCCGATGGCAGTCGTAGCATACGAAGGCCAGTATGATTCACTTCCACCGAAAGTAGCTACAACAGTATATTCGCCTGGAACTACTGGTTCGAACATCAGTTTGAAAGTTCCGTCTCCGGTGCTTGTGGTTGTGCCAACGTCATAATAGTTGCCGTTTGGATCGAACACGCTAATGGTTACGTCAACGCCGACTACATCTTGCGGTAGCGGTTTCTGTTGGTATACGTATTCCATCCATCCCGTCATGCTTTCGTCAGAAACTGCAGGGACACCATGTGGAAAACGAGCCGCTTGCTCATTTTGTTTCGTTCCGGCAGCGATATCAATCACTGAGCCTTCGACGAGCACGCTGCTGCCGTGCACCATAACTTTTGGTGATGCCGTAATGCTGGTAGCGCTTGGACCCTTGCCTATCGAGTAGATTTGTCCGTCATAGCAGTTGTACATTGCTAGATATCCGTCTGCAATAGCGACTGGCGCGATTGAAGTTCCAAGTCCTGAAGATGACCAGCCGAATATGTCCCATACTTTCTCGCCTGTAGTAACGTTGACAGCGAAGTTTCGGTATCCTGGATACAGAGGTGTGCCGGGTGAGTGTTCGCCTGCAAAAGCGAAGACCATTCCATCCGCCATAGCACCTACGTGTAGTGGCTGTAGTCCCCAAGGTATACCAGTGGTGTACTTCATTATGTCGGTGTCGTTGAATTTCCAAAGAATATCTCCAGTTAGAGTGTCGTAAGCTACGATTTCTCCTCCATAACCGCTGACGAAGAGCATGCCATAGGCCATAACTCCTTCTCTGACGGCGTACCCTTGCATTGGTCGATAGTTCGGGTTGAATTCAAATGGATTGTCGGTTTCATCCCATAAGGGCTCTCCGTTATCAATGCTATATCCGTGGTGCTGGCCAGTGTCAAAGTCTGTCATTATCCAAACGCGGTTAACTTTGTCAACCGGTGCCATCGTTAGCATTCTTGTGAGGTTGCCTGGTGGTGCTGGGTAGTCTCGTTTCCATAGCAGTTGACCTCGTGATTCAGGTTTCAAACTTATTGCCCACATTGTCCATGGATCATCTTGCGTAATTCGTGGCAGATATGTGAGAGCCGTGTTGCTGCTGGTACCTAGCAATATGTCATTGGGGAGAACACTAACTACTCTAGGCGAGCTGGTTCCATCCAAATTTGGCAGTGTTACGTTCCAAAGATATGCGTTGCTTGTGTCTATTTCTTCTCCGTTTGGTCTCCATTCAGTTCCTTCCAAAGGTCCAGCTTCTGTTTCTACCGCTCTGGCAACACTCCATAAACCTAACCATCCGGTATCAGATGCAGTATCATAGCTGATTACATATTGTGTTATGTCGCCTGCGATCTCTACTGAAAAACTTGCGCCTGAACCTTCTGAGGAAGTTGCGCTAGTTATGTCTTGTCTGTGATCTGTTTCATAAACCTCGAAGCCGCCGCGTGGAACGTTAGTTATGTTGAATATTGCTCTTCCTGTAAACGCGTCGTACGCACGCCAAGTAGTGCCAGCTTCATCCCAGAGTATGCCGCCAACTGTCCCGTGCTGGTTTCCAGAGCCATAATCTAATAGTTGGCCTTTGGTTGGCATGAAGCTGGGATCTTCATTGTGCCACAATTCTTCTCCAGTTCGCAAATCGACCGCAAAGTATCCTCCATCGCTGCCATCGTGACCAAGCGGTGCATTGTAGTAGAGTATGCCGTTCATGATTATCGGGTTGGTGAATCTGACTTCGTATGCCATGCCTGAATAAAATGCTGCGTTTTCAACCGATGTTCCACCGACTATACCGCCAAACTCAATCGGCTTTGTCCACATTATGTGAGCCGTTCGAGGTGCGGTACCGTCTTCCTGCCAGCGTGTGCCTTCAGCTATTCCAGTAGATATACTAGAACCTCCAGCTGACGCTCCTGCTAGCCAGTTCGATGAGACAGCAGCCCATGCAACGTTTGCTCCGTCTATTGGGCGTGTCCAGTATTCGGTTGGAAGCGGGAAGGTCTGTGGAGTCTGTACAGGCTCATCTTGGACAGTAAACGTCCTTGTTGCGCTGCTAGCTAACCAAATGTCTCCGTAAGTGTTGTTGTTGCTAAGTGTTGGCTCATTCGCTGTATTCCAAGTATATTCTGTCTCGCCATAATCAACGCGGACAGTATACTCGCCAACCTGAGTTGGCACATAAGTTGTGAACGCTGATCCTCCAGAGTCTGGTGCCAAATCAAAATGCACTACGTCTTTCGTTCCGTCCGGCTTCGTGATGGTAAAGTCAACATTTTTTTGTCGAATTTGATTCCAGAAAAGGGCGCCTGGTAGTGCCCAGTTTTGCGTGCCAATGATAATAACAGTTTCACCGACGCCTACAAGTTCGGGCGCAACGTGTAACCGTGCATATGTTTGGTATACGTATGGCGGATCATGAGCGTTGACAAGTGGAATTGCGATAAGTGTAAGAGTTATAGTCAGTATCGTAAACACAGAAATCAAGGTAGCAATAGATCTGTTTTTCAATGTCGTTTTCATTCTCCTTTCAGTTTTTTTACGTTATAACAACGTAATAACTAGTTACTAAAATATAACGGACTTATATTCATTTGTTGGTGGCTTTAATTACCAACAACAAGAAAGTATTTAAAGAGAAAAGCGCAATTACTTGCGGTTCAATATTTAGGAGATATCTTCACGGAATCAAGTGATTCAGAATTTAAAGCTCTGATTGATTTGGGACTCACTGCATCAAACACTAAAGTGTACTTGACTCTCATTAAATTTGGACCTTCAGAACTATCAAAACTTGCAGAACTGGCAAAGATTGCTCGCCCAGATGTATACCGAAAACTATCAAAACTCCAAAAAATGGGCTTAATTGAAAAAATTCTTGAAAGACCAGCTAGATACAGTGCAATTCCAATTAATGAAGCGCTCTCGCTTTTATTACAAGCAAAAACAGAAGAATATATGGAAATAAAAAAGGAAACTCAAATTTTAATTGAATCATCAAAAACAGCAGAGGTAAACAAGGTGAACCCAATAGAAAATCCGCAATTTGTTTTGATTCCCGCAGGGAAAAGGCTTACCAGTAAGATAAAGACTGCCATTGAAAACACTCATTTCTGCATCTGTAATGTTCTTTCGTGGAAGAGATTCTCACAAGGGATACTAAACAGATTTGGTGAAAACTTGGAAAGGGCAGCCGCGAGGAATGTGGCAAGTCGGTTTATAGTTGAAAAGCCTCCAAGAAATAAAACCTCAGAGGATATGGTTCGTTTTTGCAGAGAAAAGTTGGGCTCCAAAATAAAGTTTATCCCTAATAAACCTAGAACAATTTTTGCCATATACGATCAAAAGCAGATAGTTATAACAGCGAGAGCGGAAACGGATTTTCAAAGTTCTCCCGCTCTTTGGTCAAACAGCAGTGCATTAGTGGCTTTAGGATTAGACCATTTTGAAGAATTGTGGAAGCAAGCAAAGCAACAATTGGATTGACGAATGCGCTTCATTCATACATGATAGTGAATGCAACGAGAATATGTTTTTTGTAAAAAGCAGTACCTTTGCTCATGATTGACTTTAAATACAAAATAGAAATAGAAAACAAGGGATTTTAATGGAAGCTAAAGTGATGACAAGTCACTACATAATTATTGAAAAGCATGATTTATTTAGTATTATTCATGAAAACAATGAGTGTGTGAAAGCTAAATGAGCGCAAATTCCGCTGCCAGTTTATGTGTTATTTGCAGGCGTAGAGAAGCCTTCTTTTTCAGGTCATACTCTGGCGAAAAACTCTGCAAAAAATGCTTTGTAGAGTCTATCGAAGCTAAAGTCAGAGGGACCATCGGTAAATACCACATGTTCAGTTTTGATGACAGAATAGCAGTGGCCATTTCAGGGGGAAAAGACAGCATAAGTTTGCTAAATATTTTAGCGAAAACGGAGCGCAAACATCCTAAGTCTTCACTTGTGGCGATTACGGTAGACGAAGGAATTAAGGGTTACAGGGATGAAGCGTTGGAGATAGCAGCAACAACCTGTAAAGCACTCGATGTTGAACATAATGTGATCTCGTTTAAGGAGCTCTTTGGCTTCACGCTTGACGAAATAATAGCGCGCAGGGGATCAAAAGGGAAGAGAGAGTTGACAGCATGTGCCTACTGCGGAGTTTTGCGACGGAGAGCGCTCAATGTTGCTGCACGGAATGTCTGTGCAGACAAGGTTGCAACTGCGCACACTTTGGACGATGAGGTTCAAACCAGCTTGATGAACATTTTCCGTGGTGACATTGCGCGCTTGGCTAATGAGAAGCCTGTTACTGATAAGATACATCCGAGTTTGGTGCCGAAAGTTAAGCCTTTCTGTGAAGTTCCAGAGAGGGAAAGCACCTTATACGCCTACGTTAGACAGATCAGGTTTCAGGATACGCCTTGTCCATACGCTTCAGAGGCTTTGCGAAATGATATTCGCGTTATGCTTAACAGGATGGAGGAGAAACGGGCTGGTACAAAATTTACCGTTTTCAAGTCTATAGAGCGAATAAGGTCTGCACTGATTGATGTGGTTGAGAAAGAAGAATTCCGGGAGTGCGCTATTTGCGGTGAACCATCTTCTTCCAGTTTGTGCAGGACTTGTGAGATGCTTAGAGATCTGAGGTGATGCTAACCATTATTGAAGGCGTTTCTACGTTTTATTTCGCGCAGCATTTCAGAGGCCTCGAATGCGTTTTGGGCTGAGGCAACTTTTTTGGCTTTTCTTAGGTCTACGCGTAAGCCGCAGTATGGACAGGTTCTTGTTTTTTGACCGCTTGAAGCCAAGAATAATCTTCCGCATCGATTGCATGATATTATTAACGTTTGTCCCATGTGTGTGACTCCGAAAGACTTTTCCACAAACAGTTAGATAACGTTTAGGGAAGAGGGATTGTTTGTTGAGTGGAGCGCGGGGAGCGAAA
>SMYP01000051.1:0-2938 GCA_007050895.1 Candidatus Bathyarchaeota archaeon
TAAGAACCGGAGTAAACCGTGCTTTAGGAAGCTTGGTAGCAATCGTAGACGGTGATTCAGAATGGTCTACTGACACGCTGGCTAATCTTGTGGATTATAAGATGTCAAATGGAAAACGTGCAGTAACAGGTTATGCTCACCCCAACGGTGAGGGCTCACAGGGAAAAATGATTGTAAACCTGCAACAGCTGGAGTACAGCCAAGGTTTGAGTATAGGTCGCTGTGCACAAAGTCTGGGCGATAATGTACTAGTGGTTTCTGGAGCAATAGGCATTTATGATGCTGATCTTCTTCGGGACGTTCTAACGGAGAAGAACATTCGTTCAGTAACTGAGGATTTGGAAATCACCTTGGAGATGCACAAGAGAGATGCAAAAGTGGGTTACGTCAGTTTTGTTCAAAGCGCAACATTAGCGCCTATGAGTTTGCGTGCATTATGGCGACAGCGACTGCGTTGGTTTACGGGGTGGTTAGACAACACCTTGGGAATCCATAAGGATCTAATGACTAGACGTTCTTGGCTTATGGCTTTGTTGTGGTATTGCTACATCTTTGAGTACGGCGGCGCTTTCATCGACTTGGCTTCTGTAGCGGCTTTTCCTTTCTTGTGGTGGTTTGCACCGGATCCTGTGCTATTTGGGCTGAACTTATTGATATTCCTTCCATATGGCTTGCTGATTGGAGTTGCAGGTCAAGCTATCGCTCTGAAGTTTGCATATGGAAGCTACCAATATCATGCATTATTGTTCTATACGCCACTTTACCCATTTCTACGGTTGGTTAACGTGTTTGCACGTTCCCGAAGTGTACTAAGTTACTTAACTGGGAACAATGGGAAATGGTACAATTAGAAAGACATGTTTACGCAAAAGCGTTTTTAAGGTTTAACGCTGTTTGAACTGTAGGTTAGTAAAAGATGCCTATCAAAGCTGTTCTGTTTGACATGTTTGACACTCTAATGCTGATTGAGAAAAATCATGCATTCTATAACCCTTCATTAAAGAGGGCACATAAGTTTCTGGTTAAGAACGGCATCGATGTAGGATTCAAGGTTTTCAGGGACGCATACATCAAAGCCCGAGATTCATTATACTTGAATGCGGATGCAAATCTGGAGGAACCGCATTTTAATTGTCGCATCTTTAACGCGTTGGAAAGCTTGGGCTACGCGAACGTGGAAATAAAGGTCATAAAGGGTTCGACAAACGAGTTCTGCGAAGAATTCATGAAGTATGTACGCATCGACGATCACGCGGAGAACGCGTTAAAAATCCTACATAGAAAATACAAACTTGGAATAGTATCAAACTTTGCCATACCCGAATGTGTAGATAGGCTGCTCGAAAATCACGGGTTAGATACGTTTTTTGACGTAGTTGTTGTGTCCGGTGCTGTTAATAAACGGAAACCCAGTCCAGAAATCTTCCTAAGAGCCCTAAAGGAGCTGGGCGTCAGCCCAGAGAACACGGTGTTTGTGGGAGACACGGTTGATGCAGATCTGATAGGCGCAAAAGCTGTTGGCATGAAATCTATATTTATTGAGAGACGCTTGCAAGAGAATGTTAAACAGGTTCTTCCGAATAGGATAATAAAAAGCCTAAGCGAGCTACTAGAAGCCATAAAGAAATGCTGAATGCAAAGTTGTTTTTAATCTGAGCTGAGTATTCTTTCTTTGCCGTCAACACTTTGTATTAGATTTGGAGTGGATAAATCTATTCCATGTTTTCTACAAACGTCCAAAACTGTTCGTTTCAGGTTTGAATCAATACTTGGAAGCATCCTTATTTGAGTGATGAATACGTAAAGCGTGTATTCAACAGAAAAATTATACAGATGGGTTACCCAAACATATGGTTTAGGCTCTTTCACCAAGCCTTCAACTTTATCAGCTGCCTCCAGCAATGCCTTTTCAACTCGTTCAGAAGTTACTTCATACCCAACAGTAACTGAACAGTTCCTACGCACAATATTCTTTTTTCCATAATTGTCTATTTCGGAAGTTAGAAGTTGCTGGTTTGGAATAGAAATCATAACGTTATCAAGAGTTTTCATTCTTGTGTAAATTAAATCAATGGCAACAACATCTGCAAACTGTCCATTGAAAAGTATTCGATCTCCTATCTTGAATGGTTTACTCATCATTACTATTATGCCAGCGATAGCGTTGCCTATAGTATTCATTGAAGCGAAACCAAGAATTGTTCCGCCTGCAAGAGCCAAAAATCCAGCAACCAAACCCACATCGAAGCCAAACTGGGCAACCACGATACCTATGCCGATTAAACCAAGCAACCACTTGAAAGCTCTGTTCAAATTGACCGCGATATTGTCCTCAAGTTTTTGCTTTTCGTTCAGTCTAGTTATCTCTTTGTTAAGGATTTTGTATACAGCATAAACTACTAGGATGCCTATAATAGAAAAAACGAGACGTTGCCAATTCGCAATGAACCACTCATAACAAGCAGTAAAGAAGTCATCAATCACAGTCATGAACTTTCCTTATTTAGTCTAAAAAAGCTATTAAGCTTTAAATTTTCTCCCTAGCGATTTGGACCAGATGCTTGCTCGCAGACCGGCTGTGACGTAAAACTCATTTACCCAACTTTTCTAGATAGTCCAGAAAGTCCTGCAATTCTTCCTTATTCATTGAGGTTATCGATTTACGTTCCTCTTTGATATACTTTCGAAGCGATTCCAAGCATTCTTTAGCTTTCACATTCCGCTTAACAGTTTGTATTTGATCACTTTCTATCTTTATTCTGTAAAGAGTAGCCAGAAAGGTTGCAAAAACAACCAGTGTGTTGCTCACTATAACGATTAATTCTAAACTCATCATATGCATCCATTTTCTATCGGTTTTAGCATTTATTTCTTTCAGGCTCTCTTCTTAAGCCTTTCATTTTTTTCATGAAGCCACAAGCATCTAAAAAATATCTTT
>SMYP01000051.1:3038-31752 GCA_007050895.1 Candidatus Bathyarchaeota archaeon
CTAGCGCTGGTGACCATGCGTGCTTTCCCAAAAGAAAACATCATAAAAGAACTGAAAGTCTTCAATATGGCGAAATACTTCACGCATGTGGTTACCGCATTGGACACAAACAAACCCAAGCCTTCACCGGAAGCGCTGATAAAATGTGCAAAAGCCTTGGATGTTCAAATTTGCAACTGCATCATTGTTGGCGATTCGATCTCAGACATAAGAGCCGGAAAGGCAGCGGGCTCAAAAACAGTAGCAGTTCTATCAGGTCTCTTCTCTAGAGAAGAACTTGCCAAAGAGAATCCCGATTTGATAATAGAAGACCTTACTGTACTGCCAAAATTCATTGAGTAACATTCAATTTATAATTGTTAATATTTCCATAAAAGGAATATTGCTAAAAACTGCCTAAAGCAGTTATATGCCGAAAGAAAATAAAGTTTAATATAAACCTCGTAATGTAAGTAACATGGAGAGGGCTTTAGAGGGGGATTCATATGAATTTCCTTGAAATAATGTTAGGGGAGAAACTAAGAGATGCGGATCCAGCCTTGGAAGTAACGGGCTCAGATCGCAAAGTGCTACAAGTAGTTTGTCAAGATTTCACAAACTTCCTAAAGTTTCACTGGAATCTCATAGGAAAAGAAGCGAGCCAATGCGAACTGGTGGAAAAACTGGAGAAGCTTTTCAAAGAAAATCCATCTGAGCTAGAGGAGTTCTTATCAGTCTGGACTGGAATATGGCTAAAGAAGTGGAAGCAGCGCGTGAAACTGCTCATAGGTCAGCAAAATGCGAGCAAATGGCGCAAAGCTTCTAAGAACCTTCGTAACGCTGAGCCTCTGTGGAAAAAAGTTGAACGTAAACAGGAAATCCAAGAGGTTGTGGTAGCTACACTCATAAAGAACGGAGAAATCTGCGGTACGGAAATCCTCTCGGAAAATCTTCTAAAAATGGAGCTGGGCGAAAAAAGCATCAGACATCTAAAGGATAAAGAGAGACTTTTCACTGTCATAAACAATGCTTTAAGAAAAGCACGGGGAATGGCTCAAAGTCAAGGTCCTCTAATTTTCGTCAAAATCGACAAAGGTTACTACGGCGCAATTAACTAGTAAAACCAATTAATATTACTGTTTTTATTAACGCTTTGCACTTTTTGGAGCTTTCTGCACAGAAGTGGAACGCTACATTAGCTAGCTTTAATCTTGATAGAAAACGGTTTAAGCTATTCTTTGCCTTTGAAGCGTCTTTGTCTGCCAAGAGTATTTCCGCATAGTTGCAGATTCTCCGTAGCCACATGCGGCACACCGTTTTTTACGCACATGATAGGCGCGTCTTCCGCAACGCCTACAACGTATGTGCACAACTTTGCCTGAGCGTTTACCCATTGAAGGAGTGCCTTTACCCACTGGTTATCACCTAGGCGGGGGCGAGATAAGGACCACGTTGTCACCGCGGACGATTATAAGTCCTAGTTTTCTCGTACTTTCAATGTTTGTAGTATCATCTGTTTCTTCCAAAACGAGGTTTAGATGCTGGTCGAAACCCTTCAGTCGTCCACGCAGGCTTTTGCCGCCCTTCAAACGGACGAGAACGATTTTACCCAAGTTCTGTTCAAGTATGTCAGTCGTCATTTCGCTCATTTTGAACACTCATGTCGCTTTATGTCATGTACTACTTGAACTTTTCACATTTAAACCTATCTAAGCAAGAAGACATGATTTCTGGAATTTAGTGCTACGGATTGTCAGTTCATTCTAGCGTTTAAGTGTTGATTTAGTATGGGCGGTGATTTGATATTTCTAATCTTGATTGACCTGCCTCTATTTGTCACAGAAGAGTTATAAGTATCATTCAAGCTTTTAGGGAATAATCAGAAGGCGCAACAAACGAAAGCGAGACCTGCTTATCTAATCCAACACTGTCTCACAAGCTTTACTCGTGGAGGCTTCTAGCTCTGGATTATGTTTTTCTTTTGATATCTGTAACGTTTGCTTTCTCATTCGGTACGGGTTTCCTATTAGAGAAGTATCTGAGGATGCCTTGGATGTTCTCAGCTTTATTTTTAGGCATAATTCTCTCTTCATTGAACCTCTTTCATTTGACACTTCAAGATGAAACTTTTAATGTGTTATCTACAATGGGTATGCTATTCCTGCTCTTTATGATAGGTTTTAATCTGGAAATTGGACAGATGAAACGCTTTGGAACACACATCCTAAAGGGGGCAATACTAATTGTAGGTCTTGAAGCCACTATTGTGGGAGCACTTCTGTTCTTTATGTTTCCTGATCAGATAGGAAACTCGCCATTAGTAGCAATTGTTGTCGCTCTTTCTTTTGCAACTGTAGGTGAAGCTGTACTTTTGCCTATACTGGCAAAATTTAATCTGCTTAAAACTAATTTTGGTCAACTAACTTTGGGAATAGGAACTCTAGATGACATTTTGGAAGTTTTAACTCTCATAATGATTCCGTTCTTACCGATATTTCTTCCGTCGCTAAATATTCAAGGTTTTCCAGATCCCGTCTTTGTTATAATAGACCTTATTGGTATTTTCATTCTCACTATTATTTTAGTAAAAATCGCGTCAAGAGTAAAACATGTTTTGAGTAATAACTTGCATTTTAGTTTTATTCGTCCCCTCTTAATCATGCTCATATTCTTTTCTTTTGTGGTTGTAGGGGGCTTCGTTTTTGAAAGTTTGGCTGCTATCAGCGCGATTTTCGGAGGTATTGTTGCCAGAAATATGTTGCCTACAGAGAACTTTCAAAGTGATGAAAAGGTCGTCAACTTCTTAGGATACATCGTTTTGTCACCCATGTTTTTCCTGAGTGTTGGAGCAAGCATGTCGTTTGAATCGATCCTGGTTTATCCCATTCTGATAATTGTTATATTGATTTCTACGATTGGGTCAAAATTATCTGGTTCGTTTCTGCTTTTTCGCAAATTGCTCGGAAAGAAACAGTCTTTACTTTTGGGTCTTGGTCTAAGTGTAAGATTTAGTACGGGGCTAATTGTGCAATACGTGTTGCTTATTTCAGGGTTGATTACGCTGGATTTGTATTCAGGACTTATAGCTTCGGCAGTGGTTATGACACCGATAATATTGGTTATGCTTCCATGGGCTTTATGCAGAGAAAAAGATGGATTATGTAATCGCAGTTATGGAATCAAGTCTTAAATGTAGGAACAGACAAAATGGGACAACTATCGATAGTTGGAATCTTGATTATTTTGTTAGACTTCATACCTCTTACTCGGGGTTTGGCTATGTCCAAGGGTTTTTTTCAATCCAAGTTTGTTAAAATAGCACTCCCAATATGGCTCATGATGCTTGCTCTCGGAATCGGTTTGAATATATTTCTTTAACCTAAAATGTTATAGTTTAGTTTTGAATTCAGTCAAAAATTAAAAGATTATTGAGATTTTTTTCTAGCTCGATAATATTATACGACCAATCTTGAATTTGGGTTAGTCCGTAAATACATTGGAAATTGAGCCCTTGTTATCAAATTTTTTTCAAAATGTCTTCTATTGCATAATAATCGGGTTCTACTGACGGGTCATCTGTTGTCCAGACATAACGAACTATAACGTTTTTATCAACAACGAAAATGGAGCGCTTGGCAACTGTATAACCTTTTATATCCGCAAAATCAGGAGCCTCGATACCGAATAATTTTATTACTTCGCGGTTAATGTCACTCAAAATTGGAAAAACCAGTTTGTTCTTTTCAGCGAAAGCCTTATTCGAAAATGGGTCGTTCACGCTTATTCCGATGATCTGAGCTTTCAGGTCGACTAGTCTTGCCATTGAATCTCGGAAAGCGCACATTTCTTTTGTGCAAACTGAGGTGAACGCGCTGACAAAAAAGGCTAGTATAATATTCTGATTTGAAAAATCTCGCAAGCTTCTGAATTCTAAATTGGTGTCTGGTAAAATGAAGTCAGGTGCTTTGTCTCCAACCTTAATTTGTTTTGACATTTGAAAAGCGCTCAAAACACAAATAGTGAAAGGACTATTAATAAATAATCTGTTTTTATCAAATATCGAGTGTTGCTTTTGAATCTGGTTTCCAGAAATAGCAAGAACAGCTCCAATGAATCAGTTATAAGTAGTTGGTTGTAACACTTGAGTACCCAATAATCTAAGAAGAAACGATTTAGCTAAATGTTTTTTTTCGTAAATAAATTTCATTCAACAACTAACTATTTAAGCTCGCAGAGATTCATATTTTCCATGAGGATAATTGGAATCCAAAAGCAGTTCACTTATTGCTTACAATGTTTTGGAAAAGAGAATTATCAATTCGGGATTTTGCACGTTGTGCGGAGCATGTGAAGCCGCTTGCCCAACAAGTGCATTGCACATACAAAAAGAAAGAGTACAACATTTGCATGACTGCTCGGAAGATATTGATATATGTCCAATTTGTTACGAAATATGTCCTCATTCTGAAGCCCTCTTGCTCAGAAGCTTAAGTTTTGTTGCAGATGCACCTGTCAAGAATGAGGCATTGGGTTATTATCGAAAGATTGTGCTCGCTCAAGCGGTAGATTCAAAGCTGAGAGAACAGAGTAATGGAGGAGCTGTAGTTACTGCATTACTGAAATATGGAATCGAAACTGAATTTTTCGACAGTGCAATAGTTTCTCAGACTCACCCGGAAAACCCCGCTAAGCCCAAACCTTCAGTAGCTTTAGTGCCTGATGACATACTCTCAGCGATAGGCAGCAAGTTTTTTCCCTCCTCAGTCGCAAAGGCTTATGGAAGCGCTGTATATGGGCATGGAAAAACGTCGATAGCCTTCGTAGGTGTGCCCTGTCATGTGCTGGCTCTTCGTAAAATGGAGGCGTGGCAACATAAGATCATTGACCATTTGAAGATAACAATTGGTCTTTTCTGTTTTGGGACCTTTTCGTTTAGCCCTTTGCTGGATTATATAAAAGAGAAATATAAAATCAAGCCTTCAGAAATCATTCGATTGCGATTATCTTCAACGTTTGAGGTTCATACTAAAAACGGTATCGTCCAAATACCGCTACCCGAAATTGAAAAACACATTTTGCCTAGCTGCCGTACATGCACGGACTTTGCTTCTGAACTTGCGGATATATCAGTTGGAGGGGCTTATCCACTGCCGGACTGGTCAATTGTTATAATTCGAACTAAAGCGGGGGAAGATTTCTTTTACAAAGCAGTTGAAGACGGTGTGATTAGTACTTGGGTCATAGAGCAGGAGCCAAAAGTTTATGAGCGAATAGCGGTTGCGGCAATGCAAAAGAGAAAGGCTGCTCTCAATGAGGCCAAAAAAATGGAAGAGATTTACGGCTATTTGCCAGTTCTGATGCTAAGAGAAACGGACGCTCTGGCTAAAATCAAGATTGAAGATATAATGACCAAGAACGTCACAACCATCCCGCAAGATATGACTATAAAGCAATTCTTAGATTATGTGGCTAAACATCATCATATAAGCTATCCAATTATAAACGAAAAAGGCGAGGCTGTTGGGTGGGCGATCTTGGAAGAAGCGTCGAGTGTACCGAAAACGAATAGAGATACCACGCTTGTCGGTCAAATATCACGGCGGAAACCAGTCGTTGCTTATACTGACGAAACTGCGTTGGACGCTTTTAAGAGAATGAGCGAAAACGAAACAGGTCGTCTTCTCATTTTTGATCGAGCAAATCCAAAAAGACTTTTAGGCATAGTTACTAAAACCGATCTGATGCACACATTGACAAGACAATGTTAGAGTTTTGTCTGAAAAAAAGGAGATTCTCAATAATAATAGCGAATGCTAATAAATCTCCATAACAATATTAACAATTAGAGCTTGTGAAGTGAAGAAAAATGGTCGATACTCGTAAGACTAAAAACTACAGCTGTGTAAAGTGTGGGGAAACTTTTGAAGTACATCCTCCAGATGACCTACACACAACTGCCTCTAGAATTGAAAGAGAATGCGGACAAAATGTTAAAATCGAGTATGAATGCAAAAAGTGCGGTAATCTTAACACCATTTATTGGTGCCGGCGGGGTCGACATCCTGATTGGTACGCCTAGTTTTCCGCTAATCACTCAAAAGCAAAATATTGTTCGCAATCTATTTAGCGATAGCTAAAGACTTCTGTATCATCCACAGGTTATAAGCCTGAGTTTTCATAATTGAAACAACTCTTGAAGGAAGCTTTTTTGTCAAAGGGACAATAAGAAAAATATTATTAGTTAATATGGCGTAATAACAAACAAGCGGTTTGTATATGAACAGCCAAAGAGTTCAGAGTGACGTGGAAACTGAAAGATTTGAACATAGCAACTTAACTATTACGCTAATGGTGATTATAGCAGTATTGGCAGCTCTGGGTGTGATCTTTACTCCAAGGCAAACCGAGATCCTATCCTTTTTCGACGAAACAATTTCAACTTTGCTCAACGTGGCAACCGAAATGCTCTATTTGCTCGGTGGCGCGCTAATATTCTTTGGCGTCCTCCTAATATCCGTTCGATTCATTAAAATCAAACTGAAAGACCCCTACAAGCCTTCAGGGGTATCCCGCTTCCTTTCAGGTTACTTGACTCTTAGTCTTGAGTTTTTTATTGGCGCTGAAATCATAAAAACAGTGATTGTAAGAGATCCGGAAGAGTTTTACCTGCTTATATTGGTGATTTTCAGTAGAGGCCTTTTCAGCCTGATTCTTTTCCTGGAAAGAAGGTGGCATGGAACAGCAGAAACAGAATAGCCCGCTTTTCTGAAAAATTGATATTTATCATGTTCGTTATGGTTCCTTTTGTAGGTGAAACATACATCAAACAGAATTTGTTGGTCAAGACTTAAATCTAAGTGCATGTTTTCATAGAGAATTAGCTCGGAGTCCTAATGGCTACGATAGAAAATAAAAATAAGAAATCTCTCAATTCGTATCTCGCGGAAAAAATTTTTTTAAATGAGTTGATGTTAAGTCCGAGTTATAGTCAACACATATTTATTTCAAACAACACTGCTTTCACTTGCATTCACAAAAGAGTTCAATTGAATAGCATTTGCAGACTGGTATCGAAAATCATTTATGATAACCATAAAAAACATTTTGAGCAAAAACTGATGGTGAAAAACAAAAACCAAGGAGGCATTTAATATTTTCATTGAAATGATATTGGCGTTTCTGCTCATTTTGTCTGCTGCACTGTTCATCTATGTGCTCGGTCGTCACGCATCACCCAAACATAATCAAAGCGAAAACGAGCGGGCAGAGTACGCTTGCGGAGAAAAAGCACCAATCCAGAGGATTAAAATCAACATAACATCGTACAGGTACCTCATATACTTCGCAATCTTTGACTCCTCAGTTTTGCTGCTTGCTTTTTCCGCGCTTTCTGCGGAAGGAGTTAACGTACCTCTTCTAATTCTTTATCTCTTCATAATGTTGGCGTCGAGTCTCGTTCTTTTTGAAGGAGGCAAAGACCAATATGAGTAAACTCGCGACTTGGGCGCGACTTAAGTCGCCTTGGGTTCTCCACTTCAACTCTGGCGCTTGCAACGCCTGTGACATCGAGCTTGTCGCCCTTCTAACGCCTAAATACGATGTTGAACGATTCGGTATTAAACTCGAACCTTCTCCGCGACACGCTGATGTCCTATTAGTTACTGGGTCTGTTACCCAACAATGTGCCGAACGACTGAAACGCATCTATGATCAAATGCCCGAACCAAAATTCGTAGTAGCTATTGGCGCTTGTGCATGTTCAGGCGGAGTCTTCAGAGGAAACTATGATGTGCTTGGCGGCGTGGACAAAGTAATCCCCGTTGACGCGTACATTCCTGGATGTCCACCTAAGCCAGAAGCAATAATCGACGGCGTTGTAAAGCTCCTTAACTCGTTGAAACCCAAAAAACCAGCAAAAGAAGAAAAGAAAAAATGAACAAAAAAGAAATCGACATATTAGGTGTCTTACAGGCAAAGTTTAAAGATACATCCGTACAAGTACAGCCTCAACAAATTGGAAAAGTAGCAGTTATAGCTGACGCATCAACACATCGAGATGTCCTTAAAGCACTTTTGAAAGTGGATGCTAAAACCGCTATAATCGCCATAACAGGAATTGACCTCGGCGCAACTCTGGGCGTCTTCTATCATATCCGAACGTCCAAAAGCGGAATAATCACCATAAAAGTAGAAATTCCAAAAGAAAAGCCTCATATCAAAACAATAAGCGACTTGATGCCAGGAGCGTCTTTTGACGAGATGGAAGTCACCGATCTAGTTGGAGTGGTTTTCGAGGGAAATCCGAGTTCTGGTAGATTGGTTTTACCTGACAACTGGCCAGACGGCGTTTTTCCGCTGAGAAAAGACGCGAAACTTGACAACTTGCAATATAAGCAGTCACCGCCGAGCGAACCCGAGTCTGCAGATGAAGAAAGTATTGTAAAGATAATTGTGGGACCTCAACATCCCGCATTGTTGGAGCCTGAAAAATTCGTGCTTAAAGTGGAAGGTGAAATCGTGAAGGATGTCGAGCCACGTATCGGCTACGTGCATAGAGGTGTCGAAAAGGCGGCTGAATCTCGAACCTACCTACAGGACGTCTACTTAGTTGAGCGTATCTGCGGAATATGTAACGCATGCCACGCTACGTGTTTCGTTGAAGCGGTAGAGAAAATTCTGGAAACCGAGGTACCCGATAGAGCCAAGTATATAAGAACCATACTTTTGGAGCTTAATAGGCTACACAGCCACCTGCTTACCTTGGGACACGCGGGACTTGAGATTGGCTTTGAGACCTTGTTCCAGTACTTCTGGCGTGACCGCGAGCCTATAATGGACATAACTGAAATCATATCTGGTAATCGAGTTATCTCGTCAGGCATGACAGTTGGCGGTGTGAGACGCGACATTGACGAAGCGGACATCCCAAAAATTAAAGGCATGTTAACCAACCTGAGAGAGAAATTACCTTTCTACAAAAAAGTTTACGAAGATGAACCTTCGATAAAGATGCGCATGAAGGACGTGGGCACACTAAAGAAAGCGGACGCTTTGAAATTATGCATTGTTGGTCCAACCGCAAGAGGTTCAGGCGTGGATATCGACGTACGAAAGGATGAGCCCTATGAAGCCTACGGGGAAATTCCGTTCAAACTAATAACCTATGATGAGGGTGATACATGGGCTCGAATGAATGTCCGCATGGATGAAGTTGAAGAATCAATAAACATAATCGAGTACGCATTAGACAATCTACCTACTGGTCCTTTCAGGGTCAGAGTTCCAAGGGTCGTGCCAGCTGGAGAATCCGTAAACCGCGTTGAAGCCCCACGAGGGGAACTCTTCTACTACCTAAAAAGCAACGGAACCGCGTACCCTGAAAGAGTCAAAGTACGCACACCTACATTTGCCAATATACCAGCCTTCCTCACAACAGCTATTGGAAGCAACATTGCAGATGTACCCCCAAACTTCGTTAGCTTAGACCCATGCTTCTCATGCACTGACAGGTAGGATGAATAAATGGTTTTAGACCCCTGGTTTTTTTTCCGCGTACTCGTCTTTCCAGGCTTCACATTTCTATTCTTTTTCACCATGTTCTGCGACTGGATAGAGAGAAAAATCGAAGCTAGAATGCAGAACCGCACGGGACCCAAATTTACGGGTCCCGCCGGCATTCTTCAACCCTTCGCTGACGTCGTGAAACTTCTTACCAAAGAAGATATAATTCCAAGAGCGGCTAAAAAGACCGTTTTTAGGCTTGCTCCAATTCTTTCTTTCTCACTTGTCGTTTTTGCTATGTCCTTTTTGCCAATTGATGGTGCAGCCATCATACCCAACTCAAGCTTTTCTGGAGATTTAATTTTTATTATGGCATTGATTACCTTAGCCAACTTTTTCCTGTTTCTCTCTGGCTGGGCTTCTGCGAACCCCTATGGTGACATAGGTGCTACAAGAGTTTTGACGCAATTTCTCGGCTACGACATTCCGTTAATCCTTCTAGCGTTAGCACCTGCTTTCTTAGCCAGAAGCTTAACTATTTCAGCCATTGCCGCGAGTCAAACTATTCCATTTATCGTTTTGGCGCCTTGGGCTTTCGTATTGTTCGTTATAACGCTTCAAGCGGAATTGGAGAAAGACCCATTTGACATTCCTCACGCAGAAAGCGAAGTAGTTGGCGGATTAGAAACCGAGTTTTGCGGAGGCAAATTGGCTTTTCTGCGCCTCACCCGCGACATACAGATCGTTTTTGGAGCTGCACTCGTTGTTGAACTGTTCCTGGGCGGACCATACGGACCAGTCCTCTTCGGTCCAGCCGTGGTTTGGTACTTTTTATGGTTCGTGCTTAAACTGTTAGCGGTCGTAGTAATCACCGAGTACATAACATGCCTTTTCGCGAGACTGCGTATTGACCAAGTGTTAACGACTAACTGGAAAGTGCTGCTGCCCCTTGCCGTGCTGTCACTAACTCTGACAATAGCATTGGCTACTTGGATCTATCCTATGGTGATGTAAATAATGGGAAAGAAGAACAGATCATCCATAAAGCCCATGATGAAAGCACTATTGTCTAACCTCTTCAAGAAACCTGCTACTTGCCAATATCCACTTGTAAAAACTGAGGTTCCTGAGGGCTTCCGAGGAAAACAAGTGTATAACATTGACCTGTGCATCAGCTGCGGCTTATGTTCCAGAGACTGCCCCGCGAAAGCGATTGAAATGGTTGAGATCAACGGAAAAAGGAGACCTTTGTTCCATCTGGACCAGTGCATCTTCTGTTATCAGTGCGCGGAGAGTTGTCCGAGAAATGCCATAGTAAGCTCAAAGATTTTTGAGTTGGCTACAACTGATAAATCAACGTTGGTGGTAAAACCCGAAGAAAAAGTTCAAATAGTGAACGGTGAGCGTCCATGATTGGGATTCTGGAAATTCTGTCTGTAGGACTTATAATTTCGGCTTGTTTAGCGATTTTTCTTGAAGAAGCAATTTATTCTGTTGTGGCTTTAGCAGCCATGTTTTTTTTAACATCAATATTGTATGCGTTTAGTGGCTCACTTTTTGCTGCGGTTTTCCAGTTCGCCGTAGGTGCTGGAACATTGGCAATCCTTTTTTTGTCTGGAGAAATGTTAAGTGAAAAACCAGAAAAAACTTCCTCAAAAACCTTGCTTTTACTTGTTGCGGTTGGAGTGCTTCTATCATTGCCTGCTATTTTCCTAACGGTCTCTGGTCAAGTAGAAGCCTTTTCTGGAATAGCGTTTGAAGAGGCATTATGGGATTTGAGGGCGTTTGACGTCGTCCTCCAAGGCTTTGTTATAATGACAGTGACCTTAGGGATCGCCATAGTTTTGCATGAGAAAAGGAAAGGTGAAAAGTAATGGATTACGTCATTTTATCTTTGATTTTGCTGGGGATTGGAATTTACGGTTTGCTTACTAAACGTCACTTACTGAAGGTGTTTGTGTCGGTTGAGTTGATTGCAACTGCTGCCACAATGAACTTTGTTCTGCTTATGCCTTCCATGGGTAAAGGTTTAGGCGAAGCCTTCTTGGTGCTGGCTTTCGCTACGGACACCTGCGTGAGCGGGGTAATCTTAGCGTTGCTCGTGATTGTCCACAAAAAATACGGAACAAGTGACATCGGCGATTTGGTAAGAATTGAAGAAAACAAAAAAGATGAGGGTGAAAGTTAATGTTATCTGACGTTTCATCATGGCTTGTTTGGATGCTTCCGCTTGTTTCAAGTTTGTTTGTGCCAATTGTTGCTTATTTCAGTGAAAAAGCTAGGAACTATTTTGTCCTGATAATAAGTGCAATCACAGCTGTACTAGGATTCTCTCTAGTTCCAGCCTTATTCGGCGCCGAAGAAGCACTAACCGTGTCAGCTGCTTGGATGCCATCTGCCGGCATAAACGTAGGTGTCTTCATTGACCCCCTCAGTGTCTTATTCACCGTTCTAGTCGCATTCTTCGGTCTGATAATAGCTATTTACTCTCAAAGCTATATGAAAGAGGAAAAAGGACTAACACGCTATTACTTCTTACTTTTACTCTTCATAGGCTCAATGATTGGACTCGTTATCTCAGACAATTTTCTTCAAATGTTCATTTTCTGGGAGATGGTGGGACTCTGCTCCTATTCGCTGATTTCATTCTGGTACCATCGTCCTGAATCCATCCGTGCAGGCGCCAAAGTTTTTCTGATGACTCGAATAGGAGACGTAAGTCTACTAGGCGCCATAGGGCTTCTTTATTCATATCTAGGCTCGTTTTCATTCAGGTATGCAATTAGCAACATATCAACAATACCAGTAGAAATCCTAACTGCTGTAGCATTTCTAACATTGGGTGGCGCTGTTGCCAAGTCGGCACAGCTTCCCCTTCACACTTGGTTGTACAGTGCCATGGAGGCACCAACCTCTGTAAGTGCATTACTGCATGCAGCAACCATGGTTAAGGCAGGCATCTATTTGATTGCAAGGTTAATTCTGATTTTAGGTCCTCTGGCGTTTACTATTCCTATGTGGCTACCTGCAGTGGCTTGGATTGGAGTTCTGACCGCGTTTGTGGGTGCAACATTGGCTTTGTACACGCCAGACATTAAAGGAGTGCTTGCTTACTCGACGATTAGCCAACTTGGTTTTATGATGGCGTCTTTGGGTGCTATTTCAATTCACTCGTCTCTAGGATGGTTCGCTAGTTTATTTCACATGATGAGCCACGCGTTCTTTGAAGGCTTGGGTTTCCTCTTGGCAGGTGGCATAATTCATGCACTTGGAACCCGCGACATGAGGCTAATGGGAGGTTTGAAAAAAGCCATGCCTATAACCTTTGCATTGAGCATTATAATGATCTTAACTACCAGCGGGTTACCTCCTTTCGCAGCCTTTTTCAGCAAGGGCTTGATAATCACCAGCTTAATGGAAACGGGCAACATGTGGCAGGTTATTTTGATTTACGTTACAACGGCGCTCACTTTTGCTTACAGTCTCCGTTTCATGAAACTTGTTTTCGTGGGTGAGCAGTCGGAACATTTGAAGAAACTCCACCCGCATGAAGCTCCAAGACTGATGCTCTATCCCGCTGCAATACTGGCTGCGCTGTGTGTTGCTTGGGGTTTCATTGGACCTTGGTTGGCTAACTTCATGCATGTTGAAGCGGAAGTGAGCTTGCTGGGAGCCTTTTTCAGCTTGGAAACCCCTATTTTCTTCGCCATTCTGGTTCCAGCTGGCTTAATTATATATCTTACTTACTACAAACAGTCAGAGGTCATTATGAAAATAAGAAGTAGCTCAAATCCGTTAACAACCGTACTAAAGCACGGTTACTTCTTCGATGATGTTTACGAGAGAATTGCAGGGAGAGGTATAACAACCTTATCAGATGGCGTCCGCCGCGCAAACGACACCGTAATGGATAACTTGGCAAAACCCGCCAGAGGCATATTGAGCTTTGCAGGTCGCGTCCGAAATTTGGAGTCAGCTTACTCTGGAACATTGCCGCAGGTTATAGCTAACTCAATTATTAAATTAGCCAGAGCGGTTCAGAAGTATCTTGATGTTTTAGCGGATGATCTATTAAGGATAATAGCACATCGCACAGTTCGAGGTGCATCACAAATGAAGAGAATACCTTCATCCTCTCTGCAACATTACATAGCAGCTGCTTTGCTTGGATTCATATTGATTTTGCTATTGATAATACTCACGGTAGGGATTTAGAAAATGGCGTACTCTCTCTTGTTAGTGTTTCTTCTGCCCACGTTGGGCATTCCATTAGTCTATTTGACTGGAAAAAAATCTCCGCGAGCAGCAGCAATCTTGGTTGCTTTAATTGCATTATTCAATATGTTGCTCCTTTTCACAACTGTCCCCACAGTTCTCAACAGCCCAGACCATATGTACATAGAACCTTACGCCTGGATTACGATATTGGAGTCGGAGTTCACGTTGTTTGTTGACGGCATCAGCGTATCCTTGGCAATAATCACCTCAGTTCTCATAATAGTAGCCGCGCTCTTCTCAATTAACTACATGGAAGGAAAGAAGAACCTAGAGGTTTACTATTCACTTCTAACTATGCTTTCCTTAGGTCTTGTTGGCGTCTTCATAACATCTAACATTCTGCTCTTCTATTTCTGCTGGGAATTGATGCTTGTCCCAGCATACTTCATTATTGGCGGCTGGGGTTACAGGTCACCTTTCCGCGCAGCATTCAAATTCTTTATATTCACACATGCAGGCGCAGTCTTCGTACTATTAGGCATAGGTGCTATCTACATGGTCACGGGAGCTACAGACATGTTCCAAGCGCAAGCTGCACTGATGGCTTTTCCCGATATTGCGCGGTGGATTCTACTCGCTCTAACAGCAGGCTTCGCCGTTAAAATGGCTGTGGTTCCAGTTCATATGTGGCTACCTGATGCTCACTCCGAAGCTCCCTCACCTATGTCAGCGCTTTTGAGCGGAGTCATAATTAGCGCTGGCGCTTACGCTATTCTGCGCTTGTCACTAGGAACAGTTTTTCCTGCTGTTATGGACACCGTTTTTGGAAGCGACTTCGTGCACGGTTTGGCGATTTTCGGAGTAATCTCAGCCTTTTTCGGTTCACTTATCGCGTTGGTTGAAACTGATATAAAAAGAATAATCGCGTACTCAAGCATCGCTCACATGGGCTATGTGATGTTTGGGCTATCACTCTTTCCTTCATCATTAGGCGCTGGAGTAGTGGTGATCACAGCATCTATAACTGGAACGGTCCTTCACCTTGTAACTCACGCAGTAAGCAAAGGTTTGCTCTTCCTTTCAGCAGGAGCTATAATGCACCAGACTGAAATCAGAGACATCCGCGACATGGGCGGTCTTGCCGGAAAAATGCCTTTCACAGCAGTTGCATCAACCACAGCTGCGTTGAGCATAGCGGGGACCCCTCCATTCGCGTGTTTCATTAGTGAATTCCTGATATTCGTAGGGGCTTTTGAAGTGATTCATACTGACGGATTCTTCCTTCTGCCAACTGCCCTCATGCTCGTAGCTACGGTCCTCTCGCTTGCTTACTCGTTAAGGTACCTATCTCACGTTTTCCTAGGAAAACCAAAAACCGAAGGAGAAAAGAGAATCCTAGACGTGCCCGCCTACATGAAAGTGGCCATGGCTATATTGGTGATTTTTGTTATAATTCTCGGCATATGGCCCACTTTCTTCATAGACTTGATTAGCACGGTAAAATTCCTTTGAGGCATGCATATTAATGGTCGATATTTTTGATGTTGTTTTCCCAATTGTTGGTTTGGTTGCTTTCGCCATTTTGACTATTCCAGTCTTCAAGGTAATCCGGAAAACCAAACATCACACCGCTTTGGCTCTGACTTGGTTCTTAACAGCTTTCTTAGTTTCAGGAGCCGGAGTGGCTAACCTTGCATTGCAATATTACAGTTTGGAATCACCGCTGCCATTCCTCAGCATTACGTTCTCGGACACCTCATTAGCCGATTTTGCTAGCGGTTTCATGATAGATGGAATTTCAGTTTACATGGCGATAATGTTTATTGCTGTAAGTGCAGCTATCTTGGTCTACAGTATTTTCTATGTGGACTCAAGCAAGAGACCTTCAGAAAGATACTTCGCAATTATGCTGGTGCTGACCGCGGCGTTGATGGGTGCCGTGTTCGCTGGCGACCTCTTAACGCTTTTCATTTTTTGGGAAGCCGCAGCAGCAGGCTCCAGTTTTCTGATGATTTACAAGAAGGACCCTGTGGCCCTGAATTCCACACTGAAATATCTAATTATGATAATTATTGCTTCAGCCTTCATTATCTTTGGACTCTCAATAGTTTACGGTCTAACAGGTAGCTTGAATTTCTGGGCTGTAAGAGAGGCTTTGATGGCGTTGGCGGACAAAAACCTTCTCATAATAGCTTTCATTTTAATAGCCTCGGGTTACGCAATTGAAGCAGCAATCGTGCCCTTCCACTTCTGGCTACCCGACGCCTACGTCGCATCGCCCTCCTCCTCTGCAGCTTTTCTCTCAGCATTGATAGACCAAGGAAGCTACTACGTACTGATAAGAGTCCTCGTGTTTATACTAACCCCGCCAAGCGTGCTCAATTGGACGTTCATGCTGGCGGTTATGGCAGCCTTAACCATGATCGTGGGAAACTTATTCGCTTTAATCCAAGATAATGTGAAACGTTTGATAGCGAACATTTGTGTGGCTGATGTTGGCTACAACTTGGTAGGTATAACCAGCGTAACGGCGCTTGGGTTAACGGGCAACCTCTACTTCTTCCTCATTGGCGGAATCACCACAGCTGTTTCCTTCATGGTGGTAGGCGTCGCCAGCCGCCATGGTTTGAGAACTCTGGAAGACTTTTCTGGACTAGGCAAGAAGATGCCCTTTTTGAGCTTAGCTTTGGTGATAGCCGGACTCTCTTTTGCGGGGGTCCCTCCTTTGGGTGGCTTCATGGCTAAATACTTGGTTTTCACTGCAGCGATACAAGCGGATATGAGTTGGCTGGCGGTCATAGGTGTTCTAACAAGCGTTCTTCAAGTTGCATACTTGCTAAGGTTGGTAAATTACATGTACGCGAAAGACCCAAAAGACAATATAGTGATAAAGGAGCCAAAAAGAATGCTTATCCCCATTTTCATTCTTGTGGCCGCCATAATAATTCTCGGTGTATACCCGCAAATAGTCTTCAACCTCATCGATCCCGTAGTAAACCAGTTTCCATTCATACCTTAGTGCTAACGAAAAATTAAGATGATAGAACGTCGTGAGGAGCTTTTACTTACTTTTCTTCGTGAGTAACATGTTTGTCCTGTCAAGCGAAAACTCGCGGAATTTTTGGCTGTAAAAAAGTTTAAGGTACTCTTCGGCGTGCTTTTGTTCAAAGGGAAGGTCTTTTGCTGAGACGCTTTTCTTTGTTCTAAATAGTTCTTCAACTGCTATTTGCGCTATGGGATAGTTCAGTAGCAGCTCTTCCATATCTCGGTACACTGCTATTGTTTCTACGCATTCGTCCACATAAGACAAGAATCTGGGAAGGGTTTCTAGAACTTCTTCAAGTTTGACATTTGATGTTTTTGATGTTATTTTCATTGCATAATCCATTCTTTTGATTAATGCGTCGTTTTTCTCCCATAGGAAGTCTTCTGATGGCATTAGAAGTTCGATTGCTTTCTCTTTACTTTTCAATTTTTCATATAGAATCGAAAGTGCATCTCTGGCAATTTTCAACGAGGATTGGAATATGTCTTCTATGGCAATAACATTAATGGCGTTAAGTGCCTTTTTTTCGATGTCAAATTTCAGGTTCGCGGCTTTTTCCACATTTGCCATCATTCTTGGAAAGTCCTCTCCCAAAACCTGCAGTAATCTTCCATTATTAACGCGCAAATTAACGATAGCAGATAGTGAGCATTGAAGATGATTTATTGACTTGGAAATTTGAACTTTGTAGTGTTTGCTCCAGTTAGCAAGGGCGTTGAAAAGGGCGTCTAAAGCTATCCATGGAGTTGCTTTTTCGACAAGTTTCTTCTTTGCGAATACTATTGACTGGTTTTCATCTGGGAGACTAGGATCGTAGAAAGACCTTATGACGTCATAAGCTTGCTCAGCAATTTTAATGACCTCATTGGCGAGAGTCCGCCCAGCCTCTAGGACCTCTTTAATTTGATCTATTCGCATACCAAGAGTCGTGACTTGCTGAAAATCTGTTTTCAAAGTAGCTTGCGGTTCTAATCCAATATCCTTGAACGTTCCAAGCCATTTCGAGTATTCGCAATTAACAAATATTTGATACTCTCGAACCGCAACGTCCAGTTCAGCCATTAAATTTTCAAGGTCTCGGTTCAAACTGTCTAAATCACTGAATATCTTATCGATGTCTGCAGTTTCATCCAACCTCAACGTGGTCCTACTGAGAATTTCGCTAAGCCTGTCACTAACCATCATTAGCTTAACTTCAAAAGGACCACAGGAGATCGGAAGATTGTTCTTGACTTCTGCCACTTCTTCTTCAGTAATTTGAAGCTTGTCTTTGAGCTCTCGAACTTTTTCCATAATCATGGCGACTGAAGCCCTTTCTTTGGGAGTGTAATCCATCAGAAGCGTGGGGATCGTGAATAGAAGTGTGGCAAAAGTGGCGATTGTCATCTCTGCTGCGTTAATGTCAACTCTGAACGCTAATGGAGCTTGAAGTGCGCTTGCCAAGATGAAGAAGACTGCGACTCCCACGGTTGCAGTGAGTGTGGGGAGAAGCCTCTCCCCGTGAGAGATATTGCTCTGTTTGAAGAACATGCGCATCAAGAAAACAAAAGCAAAAACTATGCCAAGCACCATAAATAAAAACATCATTATTCCGGGCAGTGAGTCAAAATAGTGACTCAGCATCTCAAGCACGGTGTGCGGCAATACCGGAGGATCAGCTGTGATTTGATTACTTATAGAGTTCACAACTATTGACGTATCGTACAATCTGAATTGCAGCATTGATTCTTGAATGCCTGAGAAGACTTCGGTTAAAGGAACATAAACAGGAGGACTGGTCCCGGGCTCAAGCCACCAATCCCATCTTTCTATTGGCATTATCAAATTCAAGTACTGCATCACTTGAAGAGGCACTGAAATTAACAGGAAGTATACAGCAGACAAGAACGCCGGTCTTTTGAAAAGAACAATAGCCGTGAAAATCAGGGGTATGGCAAGGAAATAGGTTTGGCTGAAGAAAAGCGAAATGGCCGCGATTATTCCCAAATTAATGGATATCACAGCTTTTCGGCTGCGGAAAATTACTGGAAGAACAGTGAACAAAAAGAGGAAAACAAAAACTACCCCTCCGCGGGTTTGAGGTGCGCCCAACATTGATATGAAATCCATTTTGGCTAAGTTATACATCAACCCGAGTCCGATGATCAAGCCACCTATTGGCATCCCCAATATGGGTTTCTTGTATGTGAGAAATGCTATCAGAAAAGCTAAAATCGCTGGCAATGGTTGCGGAAAAAGTGGCATTATCGATAATCCCAAAAGCATGCTAGCAAGTGTAATCGGCAAAATCAGAATTTTAAGAAATTCCGGTTCAACCGTGCTTTCTCTCTCTTTCACCTTCTGTTTCGGCTTTCCCTTTATAAGCGAACTTAGAATTCCAAGTTTAGGTGGCTTGGTGGTTGATTTTTCTCTTTTTTCAACTGGAAGTTCTGGAACCAGTTCCCCAGACTCTGCACTCGCAGACTCAAGAAGCGGTTCTTGCTCCTCAACTAGCCTCTCAGGAGGCTGTTCGTCAAGCTCTCTGATTAGAGACTCGGAAGCTGATTCAGCCGTGGCGTCAGCCACAGGCTCAGAAGTTGGTTCTTCTTCCGCTTCATTTAAAGATTCAGAAGGCAGTTTCTCAAGCTCTTCGCTCTGAGACTCAGTGGGTTCTTCCAGCGTTTTAGGAAGGGATTCTGGAGATAGCTCTTCCGCTGTTTCATCTACAACCTCATGGGTCGGTTCGACGGGTTCTTCAGTTGAAGGCTCAGAAGTTGGTTCACCTGCTTCGTCATTCTCAGCGACTGGAGCTTGTTCCTCCTCCGCTTCAGCAAGGTTTTCGCTTGCTTTTTCGCGTTCAGGAAACCGTTCTCGGTATTTCTTTTCAGGATTTCCTTTGAGCCAGTCCCAAATTCCCACTCTGAGCAGTTATCCCCCTACTTTAGATGACAAACCTAAAACCTTATCTTGTCAAACTATTCTTAAGGTTTACCGTGAAAACCTGAAATGGCTAAAGAGGGGAAGAGTAAAAGCAAACCTCGTCTCGATTCTTCAGAAGAGTCAGAAGAAAATGTTGAACCTCTCAAGCATACTTTTCATAAGCCCGCGATAATTTGCATAGGTGAATATCCAATAAAAATTCTTCTTAGAGGGTCATTAGCGAAGAAAGATGAGCCATTTCCTATATTTATTGATAAGTCCAGCGAAGACATTGCTGAATGGAGCCAATCATCGCTGAACCCCGACAGTATTTTGGGTCTAGACCTTAACAGTGATACGCATTTTTGGTTCCAAGTCTTGCCCTTTATCACAAAGAATGGCACGCTTATTTCGCGTTTAAAGGACAAGCCTATTGACAAGTTGCGTGGAGCATTGGTAGTGTCGTCCTTATGGGATGGCGTTGGAAGCGGGTTATTGCCCGCTTTAATTTCACAGTTTAAAGAGTGGGACAGAAACACTGTAACCTTTGGTATTTTACCTTCCAAAATGCAGGTTTCCGATGTTCATTTCAACGCTTTTTCATCCGTTGGAATGTGCTTATCAAAAAATTTTGCCTCTCTTTTGCTTTTGGACAGGGATCAGCTCGAAAATTACGTGGGAGTTGATAGAAAAGGCGCTATATTGAAAGGCAACGCTTTTTTTAATTACATGTTGGAAATGATCTCAGCTAAGGAGACGTTTGTTCAAGAACTCTCTGAGCTGACGAGGGCTTTTGACGTTAGAATTTACACGGTTCTGTCTGCTACAGGAGCCAGCTTCAGCATGTATGGCTCCATTAAAAATATTGTTGATTCCGCGTTGTCTAGGCCACTTCTGGAATTTGAATTGTCAAGCGCATCAGTAGTTTATGTTATTTTAAGGGTGCCCCTTCAACTCAAAGAAAAAATGACAAAGGGAAAAATCGAGTTGGAAATAGCAAACTGGTTTGAAGAAAAAGCCAGTCTCCAGACCGCCATCATAAGTGAGCCGATATACGTGGAAGATGTTAGTGATCGAATAGACTTAGTCATGTTAGTTGGTGGGTTTAACGCAACTGAAATGTTCACGGCTATGGAGAAAAGAGTGAAGACAATAAAAAGTTTTGTAATGAAAAAGGGTTCAATAAAAGAAGATGAATGGCGAACCATCACCAAGAGTTTAGGAACTGCTTGAGGGCTACACTTTACCGGAAGCTTCTTTTTGGGGCGCCTGATACCCGCTCTTTATCTTATTGACGATTTGTGTTGCTGATACTCCGTGCTCAAGAAGATAGGAACGAGAAAGATGCCTTTCAAAGTCATTTGACTTGCTGTATAGCAGCTGCATTTCATCGTATGCTTCGAGATGTTCTGGCTTTCCTCTGCCACCTACAACAAGAACCCGCGTTACCCATGGCTCTCGGGATTCAATTACTCGCACCGTTATGGTTCTTGATACTTCGCTGGTGACATAAGCAGCTAATGCAGTATAAAGCTCTTGTGAGAGGTCTTCGCTCCATAGCTTCGGAGGTGCTTCTACAGTTACCCAGATATAATCTGACTTGTAGGTTGGTTTGAATCCCATAACGCTCGGTGTCTTGAAGACTCTTACTAGGCTCTTTATGTAATCCTTGTAGTGTTGCATGTCCAATATGTCTTTGATGATTTTCTTTTCAGTAAGCGTCTCTTCTTGCTCAGTTAATATTTTAAAGATTATCTTGATTCGTTCGGTTTCAGTAATCTCGGCTGATTTTTCGTAGTAAGCCTTTGGCTGCGTTATCTCAGCAATCATCTGATTATATTCATTATGCAAATCCACGATTTTGTTCAGTCGCTTGCGGTAATTCGAAGTGACTTCAATTTTTTTAGCTAGCTGGTCGTATAAGCTTATTATGCTTTCCACTTTTTCCAAGTCGTAACAGACGAAAGCATGTTCTTCTTGAATTCTTTGTATATCCCTCTCTATGTTTCTGAGCTGTTCTCTAGCGTACTTTTTCATGCTGAGAAGCTTTTTAACCTCGCGTTGCTGGCGGGATCTATCGAATTCTTTCCGCTTTATCATCTCTTCTATTCTCAGCAATTCGCAATCGACAACACCTTTTTTGTCGATATATCTCTCTATAATTTCGTTTAGGTAAGTAAGGTATTCATCGATGATTCTTGCTTCATCAAATGGCGTTCTGAGCATCAACTGAACTAAAAGATACAACGTTGATAATTCCGAATGGATGCTTTTCAACTCTTCAAGTTCAGCCTTGGAATCAGGGAGAGCCTCATAGTACCTGATCAATGCTTCAACAAAATACCTTGTTTCATCATAGAACCTGAGAATTTTTAAAGATTTGTCTGCGAGTTCTGCTAAGTTCATGAAATCCTCGAGAATCTTCTTCTGTCTTACCGTGAAAACCTGTGAGCTGGGAATCAGCTGCGATAGGCGTTCAAAGATGGCAGTTTTGCTTTCAGGGAAATCAAGGTATGTCTTTGTGAAGTGGGTAAGCAGACTTTCCAGATTGTCGCGTCTTCGTGAGCCCTTTTTGTGAAGTGTCAAGTTGATTATGGCTTCTTCTATTGGCCCGATCTTCCCCATCATTTTAGTTGTTATTAGGTACCCCATCAGTTCGCTAATCCAACTTTTCGCTTGAAGCTCTATACCCTTTACGTGTAACGCCAAGTTTTCTTCAAGTCGTGGATTACTGTATATTATCCCTTTGATTTTCTCTTCAAACTTTTCTTCGTCGTAGGTACCGCTTTTTATGAGGTAGTTTTTGTAGAGCTTACGTGTTTCTTCATTGTTTCCTTCGAGGATCTTGTTAATTCTATCTAGAATGTCGAGTTTTTCCTTTCTAAGCTCAAACAGCATTTGTTTCTTTTCGAAATCTACTTTGAATGCTGAAATGTACTTGTCAATTGGGTAAACTACTTTTACCATGCCTAAAGTGTGGACGTAGTTCTCTGTGAGACCAACTTCTGTTCCTATTCCCCCTAATAGGTCAGCAAGATCAAAGTCCATCAGGACATAGAGCATGTCCACAATCATTTCATCCATTTCTCTTCGAGCAGCAACGATGTTGCCTACCTTGGAGTACGCTGGCAATAGAGGCAAGTAAATTAGCGCGTTTAGAGGATTCCGGTAGCATTCACCGTAGTTGTCGGTAACGTACTCATTATACTCCTTATTCAAAAGCAATGACAGCTCATTCATCGCCATAAAAGCTGAGCATCCCTTTGCAGGGGGATCATCTCCGCTGCACGGAGCTATTACGAAAGCTATAATTGGCACACCAGAACCTAGGACCTTTCGAAGATGCCGAGTGAAATCGAAAAACACGCCACTTCCAGTGCCTCCGCCTAATCCGTATATCACAATCACCGTCGGGGTGATTATTGATGAGAGAGCCTGTTCCTTGAAGGAATTTACAAAATTTCTGATTATACCAAGTTGATAGTAATTAAGCGCATATATTGCTTTGGCTAAGGCTCTCCTTCTGCCCGCACCACCTGCCATTGGAGGTATAGCCATTGTTGAGTTCAACCATGGGTGAAAGTTGAGCGTGGCCCCTTCCTTAACAAGGTATTCATTGTATTTTTGGTTGATGAAGTCGAACATTGCTTCAGCAGTTGGAAATTTGACTGACTGAGCAATAAGCCGGAGTCTTTCGGCTGGTATACCCGCTTTGATCATCGACTCCGCAATTTTATCGTAGCTTTCCTGCAGAGCCCTGATTTCAGGGTCGGCTATGTCAATAGCTAAGAGGGAAAGTCGTGTGATGTCACCTTTTAGCAGATCCTTAGTTCTTTCGTTTTTCAAGAAAGCCTCTACAATGTTTGTTCCTGCAGAGCCTAATCCTATCAACTGTACACTGTTTTGATATATCCTCGTAGTTTCTCACATCCCAACTATGCTTTTTAAACGATCTTTAACGCTTTCTAAGCTTGTTGAAATAGTTCTATCAACCCTTGACGCCCGCAACGTCAGTCCTTCCAAGTCTCTGATTTGGTCTTCGAGAACCATCATAACATACTGTATTCTGCCTCTTCCCCTTAGGAATATGACTCCTAACACAACTACAGCAGCAACTAGGGCACCCACCACAGGCAAAAAGAGTCCTTCAACAGTAGAATATGCGGGCACGTCGTCGACATCTAGCGTGTTCAACATAGCAATTGCACTTTCAGCGTACCCCAAGCCAGCTTGAACCTTGGATTCATTGAGAACATTTTCGTAAAGCTCGATATATCCCGGCGCTACCCCCCTTTCTTTAAGAGACCTCAATTCGTCTTCTTTTTCCAAGCGAAGTGTTTCGTACTTGCTCGTCTCAGCGGTCACCACTCTTACCTCGATTAGGTCTAAAGTCTCACCGGCTGGACCATATAGCGTGACTAGACGATATTGCACTGGTATATCTTGCGCGACCGTTATTGGAACCTTACCGTAAAGCTTCATTGTTAATTCGCCCCTAACCTGATAGAATTGGACTTCCTGCGAATTAGGGTTGTATGCGGTAAGCTCATAATCTTGAGAAACAAGTTCCCAGTATGTATCTTCGATAGCGGAGTGTACCAATGCAGTTTTAAGTTTCAAGAGAGTGTTGGGCGAAGTAACTCCTATATCTACCGTGAATGTCATTTCTAACTCTGACCCCCCAAATATCGGAGCAAGAGTTCTATTTTCTTCGGTGACAAAATCTACTTCTACCATGAGTTCCCCAGTATTCGGGTCTTCAACACGGTAGTTTGTAAACCATTCGCCCTCACCGACATCAGCTTGAGCAGTAGTGACAAATCCAAAGGATAAAACACTTAAAATTAAAAGAAGGTAGATAGCTAAGACTTTTGATCTCATTTTTTCCCCTCTCGGAAGTCTTCTATATCCGCGTGAATATAACATTTGTGCTTAAACCACTCGTGCTACTGTCAAAAAACTGCATCAAAGGAAAAGGACATCTTAAGCCATTAATATCTCCAAAAGGCATTTTTAGTAGCTAAAATTCCTTTTTGCTCAATTATAGTAAAAAATCTTAAGAAACTGGCGCCGGGAATGGGATTCGAACCCATGCGGACCTGAAGGTCCACGGGCTCTCAAGGCCCGCGCGTTATCCACTCTGCCATCCCGGCTCTTCTGTTTAATTGGGGTTCCTGTTTATTTCTGTTTTTCGTCCCTCAATAGAATCTAAGGTAGTAAAGGTAATTAATTGCCAAATTAATGAGCTTTAATATGGGAGAAGACCTGACTTTTTCTATAAGCAGCAAGTTGCTGGACTCGATTTTTGAAGGAGCAAAACGGCTTTACCCGAAAGAGACTCTATTACTTCTCCGTGGCAAAAAGAGCAAGGAAGGAATCCGCGTATCAGACATTGTAGTTCCACCTTTGGCGGTTCACGGATATGGGTTTGCCAATCTTCCGTTTCACATGTTGCCTATGGATTTTTCTGTTGTTGGCACTGTTCATTCTCATCCCTCAGGAAACTTGAACCCATCAAATGTGGATCTTAACCACTTTTTCGGTCGAGTGCTAATGATTGTGGGCTTTCCCTTCGCTAGCATACAGAACGTGGGTGTTTACGACTCGAAAGGCAAAAAGATCCAGGTAAAGGTAACCGATAAATAAATGGTCTTTCCGTTTCAATGCTGTGAAGAGCTTGAGGAATTGTAGGCTTCGATGAATTCTCTAGCGAATTTGTCAGCGTTTTTTTCTGTGCCCCTGTGTTCTCTGTCCACCGAAGTGCGCAGGTGATGGTAGAACTCATGTAAGATAACAAAAGGATTTCCCATCACGTCGCTGTTGAGCACAGATATTGTAGCGGCTTTGGGCATGTAGCAACCAAAAGCTTTCGCCTTGTGTCCTTTTGGCAAACCTACTTTCAGTTTCGGCGTGCTAACCTTATAGTTCTCAGCTAGTAGGTCAAGAGCTATTTCGGTCTGTTTACTTAGAATGAGCGAGACGATTAGCGGTTTAAAGTTGCTGTCCAATGCGTATCACAACAGTTGTTTGTGTGGAGCAGAAATACGATTAGAAAATTAAAGGATTTGGGTTTCTTTGTTAGATGGCGGTGACAACGACGATGAGATTATTCAGGACTGCAAATAGAAGGATAGCCGTGACTACCACATATGCAGCGCGTAGTACCATTCGGGCGCATTTGAATGATTTTGTGCTCTTGTCGGGTGTTCCCACAAGTGTTTTCTCCGCCTTGTAGAATAGCAAGCCCACCATTAGGGTTGTGGAGAGTTTTATAACAGTAAACACGGGCAAGCTTGTTTGGGTTATATCTGCAAGAAATGGGTTGCTTTCCACAGCTCCAAAGTACATTATTCCAATTATGGTTGTCAACCAATCTATGGAGCCCATCAGAATGAGTGACAGGCTAGGAACCGCCCTAATATTTAGCATATTTGCCTTCTCCTCGCCCCTCTTGAACTATGATGTATTAGGCGGAACCTGTTTAAGAATTGAACTGCCAGACACGATATATTCTCAAATCAAACTAAACAAGACAGACGCTGCTTACCACCTATAACGCGCAAAACCCATAAATAACTCGAACACCGAAACTTTCACTGCACAAGCAAAGTGGGCCGGTCGTCTAGCCTGGTTAGGACATCTGCTTGACGTGCAGAAGGTCGCCGGTCCGAATCCGGTCCGGCCCACCATTCACGATTTTTACTGGTTGAATCAGAGATATTTAATGGATTACACTTTGAGAATTGCGTTATTAGGTGCTTTAAGTGGTTTTCAAATGTTTTACTGAGATTGAAGCCAAGAGATTTCGATTTTGCCACGAGGTCTTTATCTAGATATAATACTACATTACGTTTTGTTGACATTGCATTTGCATCCGCGCACATGCGATGGGAAGTTCTATGTTATATGTTTGGTCTTTTAAGAAGTCGATGATTTTCTAATTTCTAAATTTTAACCGGATATCCAAAAAAATAGAATTCTAAAAAAATTATTAATTTAGAAAATAGAATTTTGAAAAACTAGATTCTCTAGTGTTTGCGTTTCTTGAAGTAGACCAGCAGACCTACGGCACCTAAGGCAATTCCTGCTGAAGACAAATAGAACAGTTGTACTGGAAAAGCTGCTAATTGAGACGTAGCTTCTGGAGTAGTTGTGGGTGTAGGCGTTGGGTTGGATGTTGGTTCTGGAGAAGGCTCTGGAGCGTCTACAGTGAAGTTGACAGTATCAGATAACGCCTCATAGTAAATATACTCACTAAAGTCGCCTGGAAGCCCACGCATTATGCTAACGCCCCTGCAATAAGCATTAAGCTGCAAGCTGTGTAATCCGTTCTGTAAATCTGTTAGATTCAAAGAATAAGAGAAAGGAACAGGCAATTCACTGTTAACAGCGACACTGCTGTAAACTGCTCCATCTAAAATAATCCTGACGCCAAGCACTGCACAAATGTAGGTTTCTCCAATGAACCAATTGCTGCTTGGTCTGGTTAAGGTGAAAGAAACCACCACAGTATTAGAAGAAACTAACTTGTTATTCAAGGGTGATTTTATAGTTATTATTGGTGACCCATTTAATTCATGGATAAAGAGTCCATTCGCTTCCACTAACTGAACGAACTGCACTCCAAAAACCAGTAAAACAATCAATCCAGAAACGATTACGAGTGCTAATGCTGTTCTATTCATTAACAGCACCCAAACATTACTAGCCTATTTCATGCTAAAAGGTGTATTTGTAAAGAATCCTTGACTCAAGATTTCTTGACAAGATCGAAGGGATTTTCTAATTTCTAAATTCTAACAGGGTATACAAAACAGAAAATTAATTTCTAAGAAATATTTTGTTTAGAAAATAGAATTTAGAAAAGTCATTCCCATAAACACCCGACAAAACAGTAAAAAGATGCAGCACAACCCGACAAAGTAATCACACTTTGATTAATAGCGTCTATTTCTTAAACACAAGTGCCCACCTATCTCCAATCAGGGGATCACCGCTCCGTTCGACTCTGAACCCTTCAAGGATTTCATTCCACTTCTCTTCGCTCATGTAACTCCCCCAACCCTTAGCTGCACTAAGATACGCTTGTCCTTTTGGCTTGAGAATACGCTTCATCTCTACTACAACCAATTCGAGCTGTTGTGGCGCCACTGAGCAAAGTAAACCATTTGCAAGAATAAAGTCAACCGATCCATCTTCTATAAAACTAAGATCTGAGGCAGATGACGCATGAATCTCGATATTGTGATAACCCACTTTATCCACCTTTTTCTCCAACGATTGGATAACCTTCTCATCCGAATCAACCGCGTAGACTTTTCCTTCATTACCAACACAGTTAGCTAGAGCCAGCGTATAAAAACCTGGACCACACCCAAGGTCAGCAACCACCTGACCGTTTTTCACATAGGAACAATATTTTTTTGGATTACTAAATAAAGTACTAAACTTATGACCCCAAACAGGAAAATGCTTATCACTCTTCTCATTGCTCGTTGCCATTTCCTTAACCAGCATTTTACTGATGCGTATATGCTTTATTAAACGCAATCAGAATAAAAGATTTCAAGATTCCTTCAGTTCCCATTGCATTCGCATCCGCGCACAAGCGAAGGGAAGTTCTATGTTATAAATCTGACCATATAGGTGGACACTAATTTCCAAAAATTTTCAGCTTTAAATATTTTTAATGCTAGAAGAAAACCCTGATTTTGCGGAAAAAATAGAAAGAAAAGAAATTAGGAAATATCAAAGCTGGCGCTGTTTTATTAATCTCCGCCCACAAAATGGAACCGCATATACGCTCCATAAGGACGCTCCAAAGCTATCTCCAAAGACTCCACGGGAGAGAACCCATACAACCTATGCAACCAATAGATCGCGCCGTGACTTCCTTCGCCAGGAACCAATGGACTAATCCAAGAACCACCCGCGTATTCTCCAGACCAATAAACCCAGACGCCTTCGAATTCGGCCATGTGCTGATTAAAATAGACCATTTTCAATCCACTATTTATGACAAAGGCAACATTGTCCATTATCCCTTGATTCGGATTAGCATTTCTCCAAAGA
>SMYP01000107.1 GCA_007050895.1 Candidatus Bathyarchaeota archaeon
GGTAAGTACCCATTCTTCCTTTTCTTTTCGAAATTTGTTTATACATCTGTCCTTGAACATTATATAAACCGTACATTCTGAATTCTTCATAGCTATCCCTTCGAAGCATATATATTAAAAGGTTAGCAGGAATAACTTTAACATTAGTTGAGAGTCACTTTATAATCTGTGTTCTGGTTTAAATTTGGGTCTCCGTCTACAGTTCTCTCCCATCTCTGAAAGATTTCTGGATGATTGTTATACCGATCTTAGTGAAAATCGTGCTTTAAATGAAGTCTTTTTACTCGTACAGGTTTTCCATCAGAAAAATGAACGAATAATATTGGAGGGTTAAATCTTAGTTCTGTTTCTAAAAAACAGGAATAATGATGCGAAGATTATTGCTGAAAGTAGAGGTAATGTTTGCGAGGGCAAATATTCTATTATGAATCCTCCCAATATCGGTGTGATTACTTGGGCTATGCTGGTTAACGAATTGCTAACACCCAATATTGTTCCCGTCTCGTTTTGTGTTACATTATTCGTTAGTTTACTCGTTAAGATTGGCCTGCTGACTCCAGTGCCATAGGCAAGAAAGACAAGGGGAGCAAATACAAACAAATATTCTGCGGAAAACGCTAACGTCAACATTGAAATAGTCATGGAAAATATTCCAGTCACTAGCATGCTTTTTTCTCCCAAGCTCCGCAAGATGCGGGCAATTAGAACTGTTTGTATAATTACTCTAATTACGCCTATCCAACCCATATAAAAACTAACTTGATCAGGAGTAACATTAAATTGTGCTTCCGCGAACAAACTAATGTTAGATATGAACAGGAAGAATGCAATATTATAGGTGAAAAACATCAGCAAGCTATTTTTGATTTTAGCATTTTTTGCAAAGTTTCTGACATCATCTAAAGGAATGATGTGATTAAAGTTAAGAGAAAAATTGTCTGTTTTCTTAGGGATTGTTTCAGGAAGAAATAAAATGACTAAAGCAATCGAAATTAAGGTTACGGCTGCAGCAAAAAACATTGGAACCGAATAATTAATTCGGGAAAGTATTCCCCCAATGAATGGCCCAAATATCAATCCTGCACCAAATACACCGCTGGAATAGCCATAGACTCTTGTTCTATGTTCAGGTTCAGTGATGTCAGTAATGTACGCTTGGCTGACGGTCATATTACTTCCTAATAATCCATCGATTAATCGTGCAACTATTAACAGAATTGCGGTTGTAGCAAATCCTAAGAAAATGAAACCAATAAACGTGCTCAGCTGACTAAGGATGAATAATGGTTTTCTTCCAAAGCGATCGCTTAGTTTTCCTGTTATTGGACTTGCGAATAATTGGCAGATGCTGAACACGCTGACTATGAGTCCAATTTGCAGATAAGTTAATCCAAGTGATAAGCCCAGAAACGGAATTAGCGGTAAAACCATGCTGAAGCCAAGTACTTCTGTGAATACTATGAGGAATATTACATAAAGCCGTTTGTCAAATACGAAGTCATCTGTGTTTTTTTGCCTACCGATATTTTCCAAATAGAGCCTCCAACTGTATTAATGAAAGCACAAGGCTAATTTGTCAAATTTCTTACCCACTTGCTTATTCCCGTTATCATTTGAGTTATTTAAAACCACTAACAAACCACTGTTCCGACATGACATCTACTCGCATATCACACCAAGCTTTAAATCGTTGCTGCAAACTTTGAGAAAAGAGATAAGACAATGGGATTAAGTGGCATTCTCAAAAAAGAGTTCTCTTTCATAGGAGGCAACTACCTAATTCTCATTGTAAGCTGGATACTAATGGATATAGGTATGGAAATGCCCGTCCCTTATTACCAACAATATGTAGACGCTTTGGGTGGTAGCATTTTCCCCATGGCCTTAGGAATACTAGGCTTTGTCAGCTTCTTTGTAATGGCATTCGTAGCGGTACCAGGAGGTTTTCTTGCGGATAAATTTGGCAGGCGCTGGCTAATCACAACCATGACTTTTGGCATGGGATTATCCTACTTGTTTTTCGTATTTGCACCATTTTGGCAGATCTCCCAATCATGGCACCTAATACTCGTTGGCACCATTATTCAGAGCTTATGCCTAATCTACCAACCAGCCTTGTTTGCAATGGTTCAAGACTCCCTGCCTCCAGAACACAGAGGAGTGGGATCTTCCATCATAACCATGATCCACGGAACAATGAATACTCCTGGAACAATCATCGGAGGCGTTCTTGTGCTTACACTCGGCTTGGTCGCGGGGATGCAAGTTGTCTACGCAACTGTGATGGTTCTATTCATCGCAGCTGCCATATGGAGACTAAGGTTAAAAGAAACGATAGCAAACAAAGAGAAAATGCGGTTTAGATATTTCATATCGCACTATCCACAAGCCATAAAAGAAAGTTTAAGTGTCTGGAAGGTAGTGCCTCGCACCGTCTTCTATCTTTTCATAGTAGAAGTCATGACTATGTTTGCGTTGGCATTGATTAATGTTATTAACGCCATTTACGCCCGAGACGTTCTAAACATACCGCAAAATGAATGGTTTCTCACATACATACCGATGCTCCTAACCATGATTGTAGCATCATATCCACTAGGAAAAATGATCGATAGAGTAGGCATGAAAATTCCATTACTAATTGCCCCCTGCCTACTCATCGCCTCGATGCTGTTGTTCATCAACGGCAATATCTTAAGTGTAATGATTTCTATGGCTCTGTTCAGCTTAGTTCATATACTAATGATGTCGGCAGGGTTGGCACTCTCCGCATGCTTGGTAGAGCCAAAAAATAGAGGAAAAATAAATGGCGGTTTAAACTTTGTAGGGTATATTCTCACAGGAACAGGAATGTTATTGGGTAACTTGTTTTACAATTTAATTCCTCAGCTTCCAATCTACTTGACAATTGCTTTGGCAATTCCAATGATGATGCTCATTGTTTTCAGGATACCTGAACCCAAGATGGAAGAAAGAAAATTCTGAAGTCCATTTGGATTAAGGTTTTGCCGCTCCCTAAACCGCCATTGTTGCTTCACTGAAATTTGTCTTCACCCTAACTGTTGTTGATTTATAGCCAACGAAGAAACAGGCATTTCATTATGGGGTTCTCAATACACGCATGCGCAATCTCACTTGGTTTGCTCAATAAAGAAATTCCTTTCAACCAAATTTGTCTGTCTCAAGATTTTTCAGTTCATCCTAGCAAATATTATAAACCAAAATCTCTGAAATAGACCTTATGAAAATCGACAAATTAGTTGAAGGGTTAATAGTAATAGTCTTAGCGGCGCTTTTACTTGCTAATGCCATAATTTTCTTCGTTGACCAAACCAGCCAGATCTTCTCGCAAGAAGTTGCGAACCTAATTGTAGGTTTCGTTTTAGTAGTGCTTGCAGCGTCATTCTTCAAAGAAGCAAATGAATGATCTAGTTTCGTTTTTTCATTTTTTGCTATAACTGTTTGCCTAGATTTTAGATTATTAAATACGAGAAATGTGCCCTCGAGAAAAAGGCTCTTTTTTGTTCGGACGGAAGAACTAAAAAAGTTAGTTGGGGTAGGTAAAATTTCAATGCAGAAGAAAAACAGAGGAATTGTTGAATCTCCCTTTGGTCATCATCTGAAATCTTCTGAGTCCACTATCGACATTGGATAGATTCCTTCAGTTTCAATCGGAATTTCTGCGAGTACTTTTCGGATCTCTTCAATCTTTTTGGCGTTCCACTCACAGAACAGCTTGATTATTTTGCCATCTTCATTCAGTTGAGCGTAACTGCGCACCCAATAGGCATCCGCTGTTGAATTAGCTCTTACCATCCTGCCTATGGGCATGACTTCCGCAAAGGTTGGATGAGATGACATTGGGTGAATCGCTAAGAACTTTGGCATAATAAATCTCCAATAAATAATTAAGGATAACTTTGGATATAAGACTTACTTTAAACATTTCACTATTATAATATTATCATTATTAATCTTTTTAAATTAATTAAGACTTGAAACATTCATTAGTGCTTTGGATCTTCTCGCAAAGCCCTAGCATATACTCGATGCCGACCTTACACCGGCCTCATATTGAGTTGATTTAGGAATACCCTACGCCCTTTTCTAGCCCCTGAAAAGAGCAACATTTACCGAATTCTATTTACTGACTTGGAAACGTGCCTTCTCAAGTGCTCTTGCTTTCCTAAAAAACCACCTTGGTTTATTGGATCGGAATTTAATCCAACTCTAGCCATAGTCTTTTGTAAGAAAAATCTTTCAAAAGATGCTACAAAGATTTTTTCAAGCATCACTAGCAAATTTATGCAACGTGAAATGAGATGGATAAACACGCAAATGATTACATAGACAAACAAAAATCATCTCAAAAAGAAATTATCCAAATGTGTGAGAAAAGTCCTCCAAAAAACGCTTCCAAATTCTGCTGAAGAAATGCGCTGGGGAGTCATAACCTATGCTGCACGCAAATTTTGTGTTGTAGCAATGAAAAATCGAGTGCAGGTAGGTTTCGCAATAACTGGATTAAGCAAAGATGAGATGAGGCTCTTCGAGGGAACCGGCAAAGCAATGAGACGTATTAAAATCCCAACAATAGAAGATGTTGATGAGGAAAAGCTAGTTAAACTCATAGAGATAGTAAACAAGAAAGCAATCTGCAAATCTACCTAAGAGAGTTGGCTAGTTTAGAAATCGAAGCTAGAAAAACCGTATATTCGTTCATGTTCGGTCAACTTCTTTTGACGAGATCATAGCAACGGATCAATCGAGTTTAGGAATTGACTTCCATAAACATTTCGCACCCACAGACGTTTTCGTATCACATGATTAGTGGTAGTAATCTCATAGCGATTCCACCTATCAAAATTGCAAAGACTATTTCGAACACAGTTATGAATAATGATTTCTTCCATCCAAAGACTCTGACTAGCGCCGCTATAGTAGCTATGCAGGGTATGTATAGCATCGCCACCAAGGTGAAGACGATCATCTGAATTGGCGTAAGAACAAGCCCAAAATTGGTTGTTCCTAGCAGGGTAGCAAGCATAACCAGCGACAGCTCCTTTCTCAACACACCAAATATCAGCGTAATACCTGTAATGGCGGGCAAGCCTAACCAGATCACTGTTATAGGACTGAGCACTGTTGCTACGGTTTCCAGCAAACCTGAGGCTTCAGCTAATTTCAATACTAGACTTCCAACAATTATAAGGGGAAATGCTATTTTGATGAACTCAGACACTCTAAACCATGTCTGGTTTAGAATGGTTTTCATGTGAGGCCAACGGTAGTCATGCATTTCCATGATTAGTGCGGTTGGTTCACCGGGGACTACTCTAAACGCCAGCCTTCCAATAGCGAAAATTATCGCCAAATCAACAATGTAAAGCGCTAATGCCCATTGTACCCCAAGAAAATTGCCAACGAGACCGAGTATTATGACTGTAGTAGCGGCACAAGGCACTAGAGTTGTAACAAACGCTGCCAGCAGTCTTTCTCTCTGGGTTTCCATTATTTTGCAACCTAGGCAAGCTGGCACGTTGCAGCCAAAGCCAAGCATCATTGGGATAAAAGCTTTCCCGTGTAGCCCAATTTTATGCATAATGTTGTCCATCAAAAACGCAATTCGGCTCAAGTATCCAGAGTTCTCCAAGAAATACAGTATAATGTAAAAAGGAACTATGTAAGGCAGAACTATCGTTATCCCAGCTATAAGTCCCTCCATAACTCCACCCCAAACAAGCATGCCAACAAATCCAGTTCCAAACAGGCTTTCGAAAAAGGGTTCTAAGCCATACAAGAGATCGCTTAGAAGCCCAGAGGTGTAGTCTCCAAAACTAAAAATAGAGTAGAAAATCAAAAGTATTGAAAAGACCAAAGTGAGGTATCCCGTAACTCTATGGGTAGTGAAATTGTGCAGTCGTTCTGCTTTAGTCAGTCTTATCGGAGAAACCAACTTCTGAGCTGCACGAGCGATGCAGCCAGCAACTTGGTATCTTTCTGAGGTTATTACGGTTGAACAGCAATGTCCGTGTATGCGTTCAATTTCATCTGCAAGTTTCTTGGCATTAGCCACTATCTGCGGGTTTGTCCGTTGTATTTTTCGTTCTATCTCTTCATCTCCTTCCAGCAGCTTAATCGCCACATATCGCAGTGGAAACACAAGCTGAACGTTTTTCATACTTTCAGTGAGCTTGACAATTTTTTCTTCAACTTCCTCGCCGTAAGTAACTTGTGGATGTTTCACTATGTGTTTCTTTTCAACAATTTCTATTGCCATCTCCAGAAGTTTGACAATGCCAACACCTTTTATCGCCACGGTTGGCATGACAGGTATTCCCAAAAGCTTTTCTAGCTTTTTTATGTCAATTTGGATGCCTTTGTTTTTTGCTATGTCCATCTGGTTTAAGGCTACAACCATCGGAGTCTCAAGTTCCATAAGCTGCAAGGTAAAGAAGAGATTCCTCTCAAGAACTGACGCGTCTACCACGTTTATCACGACGTCGGGTCGCTCAATTGCGATGTATTTTCTTGAAACTAGCTCTTCTAAAGAATAAACTGAAAGCGAGTATATGCCTGGCAGGTCAACTATATCAATTGTGTAGCCTTTGAAATGCAGCGTTCCCTCTGCTTTCTCAACCGTTTTTCCAGGCCAGTTACCTATGTGCTGATGTAATCCTGTCAAATGGTTAAAAATGACTGATTTTCCTACATTTGCGTTTCCAGCTAGGGCAATAAGTAGTTTCTTCTTTCTCATAATCTTTCAATTTCCACGAAAATTTTTTCAGCCATACCTCTGCCGAGGGCTAGTCT
>SMYP01000074.1 GCA_007050895.1 Candidatus Bathyarchaeota archaeon
CGAAAAAATCTAGTGGAATAGAAAATCTGGGCGAGCTTGATTTTAAGACAATTGGCGCTATAACTATTGCGTTGGGTCTGTTTTATCTTTGGAATTACCTTACGTGGATTTTCTTTGGAACAGACGAAATCTGGAGCAACTGGTACGTGTGGTTTTTGGGAACCAACAATCTTAACTTGTGGTTATTGGCGATTCCACTGGTTGGTTTGCCACTACTCTTCAAACAACCGGCGTCTAAATGCTGAGGTTAACCTATGATTGAAACACGTGATGACTATAATTTGCTTATATGGCTTATCCTTTGAGAGTTTGCGATGCAAGCTTAGAACGATGTTAAATGTAAAAAAAGAGGGGAAGCGTGCTTTTGTTTGTTGGTTGCTTACCGTTTGCGAAGCATTAGGATTACTAACAGCCCGATTACTACAATTGCGATTAACGACGCTAATCCTAACCCTAACACATACGTATCAGTCATTGGTGCGGGTGTTGGTGTAGGTGGTGCAGTAGGTGGTGATGCTTGTAGCACTCCCAAAGCAGTTTCTGAGAACGAAGGATAGTATGCATTTGAACCGCCGAACCACGCGTAAACTGTGTATTCGCCTGGAACTAATGGTTCGAACATCAGTCTGTAGAAGCCGCTTTCGTCGCTTGTGGTTGTGCCTACTTCGTAGAAGTTGTTGTTCGGGTCAAGTACGCTAATAGTAACGTCAACACCAATCATGTCTGCTGGACGTTCAAACTGCTTGTAAACGTATAGCATCCATTCGGTCATGTTGTCGTCGCAAATAGCGGGAACTCCGTCTGGGAACCTTGCTCTTAGACCGTATTCTTCTGTGCCTGGAGATATGTCCGTAACATGGCCTTTCACCATGACGCTATCGCCTTCTGTGACAATATCGCTCGATATAGAAACCTTCGTAGCGCTTGGACCCTTGCCGACACCGTATACTTGTAGGTCGTATGTGTCCATGGTTGCTATTATGCTGTCTCCGATGATGGCGCGTCCTCCCCATTCGGTTTGACGGAACAAACCGTCGGCTCTGAACACTTCTTCTCCTGTTTCAATGTCGACGGCGACGAAAGGTCCACCTCGGGTTAGGGGGTCAACTGGTGAGTGTTCGGTGGTGCCCATGTAGAGTTTTCCGTCAGCGATAATTATTGGTCGAATATGCCATTGATTAGACCATAGGACTTGGTTGTATGGGTCGTCTGCTTCGTAAGTCCACATTAAATCGCCTGTAGTAGCATTGTAACAGTATAATATTCCGCTCATGCCTTGCGAGAAGTACCTGCCATAAGCCATACCGCTCTGATGACCTAGATAGTCTAGATAGTTTGTTGATTCAGTTGGACCCCAAATGTGTTTACCTGTTTCAGTGCTGAAACCAACAAGATGTCGTAGCTCTTTTGCCCAGAAGACTATTGCTCCGTCATCTATGCTAGCAGCTGCAAGACTATTGCTCACATCACCGTCTGCCCAAGTTGAAGGCGCATTCCAGGTTTCCTTGAACAGCAGATTTCCTTCGTTTCCTGGTTTCAAGCTGATGCCCCATATGGTGATTTCCGTTACACCCATTGTTCCACCAAATGGCGACGAAGTTTCCGCCTCCCAATCGTAACCGACTATTCTATCATCAATTTTGTAGTCAACGACACTTCCAGTCAAGTCTGCTGGTATTGATACTTCCCACTGATACCCGTTTAACCCAAGAGGAGTAGCAGGTGTTACAGCAACAGAGCCTTGCGCGTTTGTGACTTTTCCTTGAGGTCTCCAGGAACCCCACACAGGGCTATTTGGAGTAGTACCCCAGTATGCGTCTATGACAGCAGATGAGTTCCACATTCTCATGGTGTCAGCTCCTAAGTTTACGTTGTAGATGATGATTTCGCCGTGCGGACCCCTATTACGAGTGCCTGAGGGAGCGTTCTCCCATGTGAACAGGTATCGTGCAGTTAGGGGGTCAAAGAAGTGCCATGCTGCTCCTGTAGGTGCAAAGAATCCTCCGGCACTAGAAGTGCAAACTAGGTAAGCGTGGGTGCCGTGGGCGTTGAATGAATCCCAGTAGAAGATCTGACCGAAAGACGGATAGAGGCGGCTGTCAGTGGGGTCATCATAAGCGTAGAACTCTTTTTCCCATAATATTTCTCCAGTGTGCAAGTCTACACCAACATGCCAGTTGGGAACGTTGGTGCCTCCAATGGTATCGAACTTTTGGTAGATGAGTATTCCTTGTATGATTAATGAGTTGGTGAATTTGCCTTCGTATGCGTCTCCCGTGTAGGTGCCTGCATCGCCAAGGTCGCCTCCAGCTAAGCCGCCGAGCACTAGCGGATGCCTCCAAAGTATGTGTGCAGTCTCTGGAGCATCGTCATTTCCAGGATTCATGAGCTCTCCGCCAAAGCCATTAGGTTCTAGCCTACTTCCTGCAACGGGGGCCCACCCTCTCAGTTGACTATCTATTGGGCGAGTCCAGTATTCTGTTGGAAGGGGATGTTCTTGATAAACAGGTATTGGCTCAGCCTGAACGACAAGCGTTAGTTCAGGACTATAGCTTTCAAGCATAATTGTGCCCACAGCTGTGCTAGGTGGTACTTTGTTAGCTGTTGTCACTTGTTCTGGGAAGTGTGTCTGCAGAATGTATTCACCCTCCTGTTGAGGCACAAAACTATAGCCAGTACCTCCTGTTGAGTCAGTCCTGAAAGGTCCAAGCGTCTCAGTGCTACCATCCGGGTGTTTAACCGTAACTGTCAAACCATCCCATCCTTGTTGAGTCACGCTTAACTGCTGCATCATGCCGATGTGCAGAAGCGTTTCCTGGCCAACTCCAACGGGATTAGGCGTAGCACCAATGTATGCATAAGTTACTCTAGTCTCTTGTCCAGTAACAACATTCAACGGAAATAGCGCAATAGCCATAGCAGCAATAAGAAATACAGAAACCGCGATTGCAGTATTTTTGTTTTTAGTCACTCTTTTTTCTCCTTTAGTTTATACTCTGACTGTTATGTTGTATGGAATATAACATTTGGGGCTGATTTTTTGTTACATTTTAAGCACATAATCGCACCAAGTGGATATAATGGCAAAATCGCAAAGAATGATTTCACCGTTAACTATTCTAAAATCCAACTATTATTAAAAAGAGAAGATGTACGAAACATCAGTGAATGGTTGGTGATAGATCTACAGGTTAGCTTCAAGAAACCAAAAGTATTATATGGGAAAAACTAGGAGGAAAATTGACTCTGCCGATTTTTTTAAAATTCTCTTTAAACAATTTTCTTAGTTTTGGTATGCTTACTGGGGCTTCGCAGCCAACTCAAAGGAGACAGTTATTGCAAGTGCCCCCGACTAATGGTTTTAGCCTTTTATGCAAAAACCTCTCAGACCTTTTCCTTGCACGCATATTTTTGCTATACAAAAAAGAAAGGGAAGATTGTTTGTGTTTTTGATGTAGTTTTAGCGTTTCCTTAACATCAAGACTAGTAGTAGTCCGATTGCTACTATTGCGATTATTGCGCCTGCACCTAGACTTAACACATACATATCAGTCATCGGCGCGGGAGTCGGTGTAGGTCCTGGAGTAGCTTCAGGTGCTTCCTCAACCATCAAGTCAGTTTCGTCCCAAGAGCTATAGTATGCTTTGGAGCCAGCGAAAGTGACGAATACCGTGTATTTACCCGGAACTATCGGATTGAAATACAAACTGTATTTGCCACTTGAGTCAGAAGTAGTAGTTCCAACCTCATAGTAGTTTCCGTTCGGATCAAAGACCTCAACGACAACGTCAACGCCAACTACATCTGCTGGACGCTCGAACTGTTTGTGAACGTACAACATCCATTCGCTCATGTCATCGTCACTTACAGCTGGAACACCGTTCGGGAAGCGGGCCGCCACTGCATACTCCTTAGTTCCTGGAGAAACATCAGTCACCATGCCCTTTACTAGAACACCATCACCATATGTGACAACATCATCTTCGATTTCAGCAGTAATAGCGCTAGGTCCTTTACCGATACCGTATACTTGTAGGTCGTATGTGTCCATGGTTGCTATTATGCTGTCTCCGATGACGGCGCGTCCGCCCCAGTCGGTTTGACGGAACAAACCGTCGGCTCTGAACACTTCTTCTCCTGTTTCAAGGTCGATGGCGACGAAAGGTCCGCCTCGGGTTAGAGGGTCAACTGGTGAGTGTTCGGTGGTGCCCATGTAGAGTTTGCCTCCGGCAAAGAATAGCGGTCGTATGTGCCATTGATTAGCCCACAAGACTTGGTTGTATGGGTCGTCTGCTTCGTAAGTCCACATTAAATCGCCTGTAGTAGCATTATAACAATAGACTATTCCACTCATGCCTTGCGAGATGAACATACCGTAAGCCACATAGGTGCGATGACCAAGATAGTCTAGATAGTTTTGCGAGTCAGTTGGACCCCAAAGATATTTTCCTGTGTTAGTGCTGATGCCTATACTGTGTGTCAACTCTTTGGCCCAAAACGTCATTAATCCGTCCTCTATGCTCGTGGCTGTTAAGCTGACGCTTACGTTACCATTAGCCCAAGAGGAAGGCGTATTATAGACTTCATTGAAAAGCAGATTTCCTTGCGATCCAGGTTTCAGGCTGATACCCCATGTATTGATTTTAGAAACGCCCATTGTTCCGCCAAAATATGAGCTTTGAGCGACCATGCTATAACCAACTATTTTGTCATCAATTGCGTAGTCAACTATACTTCCAGTCAGTCCTGTTGGTATTGATACTTCCCACTGATAGCCGTTTAGTCCAAGAGGCGTGGCAGGTGTAACTGGGCATTCTCCCGTGGCGTCTGTGATTTTTCCTTGAGGTCTCCAAGAACCCCAGTTAGGGCTGTTGGGACTTGTTCCCCAGTATGCGCCTATGACAGCAGAAGAGTTCCACATTCTCATGGTGCCAGCACTTAAGCTAACGCTGTAGATGATGATTTCGCCGTGCGGACCTACGTTGCGAGTGCCTGCTGGAACATTCTCCCATGACCATAGCCAGCGTCCAGTCAGGGGGTCGAATGCATGCCATGTGCTCGGTGCACTAGAGAAGAATCCTCCTTGGCTAGAACTGCAAATTAAGTATGTGTGAGTGCCGTGAGAGTTGAATGAGTCCCAGTAGAATATCTGACCAAAAGTTGGGTAAATTACCTGATCGGTAGGGTCTCCGTAGGCGTGGAATTCTTTTTCCCATAGCTTTTCGCCGGTATGCAAATCTACGGCAACATGCCAGTTATCAAGGCCGGTGCCAATTGTGTCGAACTTGCGATAGATGAGTATTCCTTGTATGATTAGTGAGTTTTGGAATTTGCCTTCATATGCGTCTCCTGTGTATGCGCCTGCATCTCCAAGGTCGCCTCCGGATAAGCCTCCGAGCACTAGTGGATGTTTCCAAAGTATGTGTGCAGTTTCTGGGGCTGCTTCGTTGCCAGTAGCTTTGCCGTTTTCCGGTGATTCCAGCCAGCTTCCTGCGACAGGGGCCCATCCTCTCAGTTGGCTGTCTATTGGTCGTGTCCAGTATTCTGTTGGAAGTGGATGTTCTTGGTAGATAAGTATTGGTTCTGCTTGAACGACAAGGGTCAGTTCAGGACTTTGGCTGGCAAGCATTATTGTGCCCGCGGGTGAGCCAGGGGACAAATTGTCAGCTGTTGTCACTTGTTGTGGGAAGTGTGTCTGCAGAATGTATTCCCCCTCCTCTTGAGGCACAAAAACGTGGCCTGTTCCTCCTGTTGAGTCAGTCCTGAAGGGTCCAAGTGTCTGAGTGGTGCCGTCTGGTTTCTTAACAGTGACTGTCAAGCCTTCCCATCCTTGTTGTACCAAGCTTAACTGCTGCATTATACCGACGTGCAGAAGTGTTTCTTGGCCGACTCCGACGGGATTGGGTGTAGCACCAATATAAGCATGAGTTGCTCTCTCTCCATCAGATTGTGCAACAACAGTATATAACGGAAATAGCGAAATAGCCATAGCAGCAATAAGAACAGAAATCGCGATTGCAGTAGTTTTGTTTTTTCTCATTTTCTTTTTTCTCCTTTAAGTTTATGCTGTCGTTCTTTTACATTGTAGATATTTAATAGGTTGTTTGTGGTGCCTGAACTTACAAGTTGAAACGCACGCAGATGTTGAAAAATGCATGAATTTAAAGCCCAGGCGGGATGAAAATTGCATCCCAAACCTTCTGAGCCTTCTAATGCCCAACCGACTATCCTGTAACCAGTAATTCAGATGTTTCATCGAACACCTATTTTCTTTTAAGCGCCCAGACAGCGATAATTCCAAAGACAAGAGCAACAACTATTGCTACAATTAAAGCAACTTCAGTAGGGTTTAGTGCAATTGTGTCTGAGGGTTGATTATTCCCAGTAGGTTTAGGTGTGGGTATTGGAGTAGGTGTTGGAGTAGATGCTGTTGGCACAGGAGTGGGTGTCGGGTCACTTGTGGGGGAAGGCGATGGGAGCGTTGCAGGATTATAGAGGATGCATTTTTCTCCATATGCTGTGGCTTCTACTGGTCCATAACTCTCTTGGGAATAAGTGGTTGTGTTCTGTGGTCTTATGTAAACTTCGAATATATAGAAGAAATACCCATTTTTTAGGTCTGT
>SMYP01000057.1 GCA_007050895.1 Candidatus Bathyarchaeota archaeon
ATGTACTTCTGAAGGTACGTGCCTTTGTGGTTTTTTAGAACTTGGATAACTTTGCGTTCCTCATCTGTTAGAGTTTTGACGATGGCTTCGTAAGCCACGGAGCCTTGAGCTGAAACCTGTTCATTATGTCCCGTTTGACCGTTAGTTTTGATTTCAGGAAACATGAAAAAGTACACTATGCCACCTGCGCTCACTACGACAACGCCAACTATCACCACGACCATCACCATAAAGTAGGTTGCAGCTGGGTTCTGAATTGCATCGTCTGGAGTGCCACCCATCATGCCGCCCATATGGCTCCACATTTCACTCATCCAGTTTGATGATCCCGAAGACAATACGTAGAAGCTAATTACAGTAAAAACTACCAAGACTATCAATGACGCAACTAGAAGTATCAAAAAGAGGTTAATTCGTCGCATATATATCTAAAAAAGAGTCATCCCCGATTTAAGCATATTGCCGCAGTAAACCAAGTTTCCATGAATAAATTTCAACAACCTGTTTTTAAAACATTCCAGAACCAGTTCATTTGCATTTCAGCTTACCACCCTAAGACTCGTTACAGAGAATTAGCAGAGATGGAAAAGTGATTATTTGCATTCAGCAAACCACAAATAGTAAAGGAAAAGCGTCTATGGCTATTACCGTGTGATAAGATTATTAACGACGAAGGCTAAAACATGCTCAGCGTAAAAAGCTACATAGATCAAGTATGACCAGAATAAGTGTCAAAGAACTTTTATACGAGAAATAGAACTCTGTCAAAACCAGAAAATGGGGATAGTAGATCCCCTTGTTACATTTTATCTTTTGACGACTAATATCATTAGATTTTAACGTTGCAGATATTGTCGATACTTTTCAAGGTTTCTATGATTTTAGGGTGAACTTTCTTGTGCACAACGTAGACAGATATTGCGTAGCCACTGCTTCCAATTTGTCTCGAATAGTTTGCGCGTATATTTATGTCGTTGTCAGCGAGTACTTTGTCGATGTTAGCGAACACTCCAGGAACGTCTCGGTGATGAATGAACAAAGTGTAGACGGGTTTCTCTTCGAACTCGATGGTTTCGCCCGCGTTAACAGCGCTAGTGAAGTCGCCTCCGAAAAGGTATCTGACAACTACTCGCGCTATTTCCGTTGAGGTTTCTCTCTGAGCTTCAATGGTTGAAGCACCCAAATGGGAACTGAAGATAAGATTATCAAGCTCCTTTAGTTTGCTTTTAAACCCTGCGCCTTCCACTTTTGGCTCCTCCGAATAGACATCTATGGCGGCACCTGCAATTCGTTCTTCTTTCAACGCTTTGTAGAGTGCCTCCTCGTCAACGTTGCTACCTCGTGAAGTGTTAATCAAATAAGCAGTAGGCTTCATTAGCGCAAGTTCCTTTTCGCCTACAATTACTGCTTTTCCACCAGTATGAATGCTCACATAGTCAGCTTTCGAAAGAACCTCTTCCTTAGACACATACTTGAACGTTGATTCTACGCAAGGGCAAATGTCATATCCAATAACGTCCATGTCAAAGCCACGACGGGCTAACTCGCCAACTCTTTGCCCAATTTTGCCACAGCCTAAAATTCCCAAGGTCTTGTATGAGAGTTCTGTTCCTTTAAACCCCGCTTTCTTCCATTTTCCCTCTTTTAATGAGTGGTGTGCTTGCGGAATACTGCGTGAAATATTGAGCATCAAGCACAAGGTTAATTCGGCAACAGCATTGGTGTTCCCATAAGGCGCACACTTCACGACAATGCCATTTTCGGACGCTGCAACCACATCAATATTATCGTAACCGACTCCAGCGCGTCCTATTATTTTCAGTTTTCCTCGTGCGCCGGATTCAATAACTGCGCGTGGCACTTTTGTGGCGCTTCTCACTATCAACGCGTCAAACTCGCCTATGTCTTTGATGAGCGCGTTCAAATCTCTTTTACGGGTATCTATCTCGATGCCCAACTCTTCAAATATTCTTAATCCTTCTTTTTCCAAGTTATCGTTCAATAACACTTTCATGTTTACCCTTAATCTCCTTCAAGTTAAGTAAATTAATTCAACGAATTATAAATTCTCAGTGGCATCACTCTTAAGTTTTCTTAACGTACTCTAGCGCATCTGCTATGTTTTGGAAGCCATATTTCACTTGGTTAAATTCCTTCTTCAAGGCAATCACGTCTTTTTTGACTTCGGAAGGTTTACGGTTACCTTTCATCACGGTAATTATCAAATCGCACAAGTATTTGATGTCACCTTCTTTAAAGCCGCGTCTTGTTACGTCTTGGAAACCAATTCTTAGACCAGAAGGATTGTCACGGTCATCCTGATTATCGTAAGGCAGGAGGTTTTTGTTTAAAATTATGTTAGCATCTTCAAGGTCTTGGGCTACTTTCTTGCCGCCTCCGAAGTTACAGACATCAACGGCTATTTGATGGGACCTTGTGAATCCCTTGGACGAGCATAGGACTTTGACGCCGTTCTCGCATAGATACTCCCCAGCTGTCTGCGCGTTCTTTATTATCTGCCTCGCCAACTCAGCGCCGAAAAGCTTCATCTCCAATGCTGCAACACCCAAGGCCGGCAACCTGCCTAAATGTGTACTGGAAGCACTCAGTGGAAAAACCGCGAACTGAATCTTCTTGACTGCCTTCTCAAGCCGCGGAGTCGATGGGTTTCCAAGGATAATTCCCCCTTGAGGCCCAGGAAACGTCTTGTGAGTTGATGAGGAAATAAAGTCAGCACCTTCGCGAAGTGGGTCTTGAAAAGCGCCACCAGCGATAAGCCCTAAAACGTGTGAGGCATCGTAGGCAACGTAGGCGCCGACTTCGTCGCAAACTGCTTTCAATTCTTTAACTGGGTGTGGAAACAGGAAAAGGCTACCGCCAAAAGTAACGATGCCTGGCTTAGCAGCTCGTATGACGTCAATAGATCTGTCTATATCAATATTGAATTCGTCTATGTTATAAACATGGTTAATATTCTCTAACCCGAGGACATTACCAGATAAACCTGTGTAGTCGTGAGATATATGTGCGCCACAACTAAGAGGTGTCACAACCATTTTGCGATTCTTGGCTGCCAGCGATAAACCCTTGAAGGTCGCTAGGTTTGCATGTGTGCCTGAGACAATTCGTACGTCCGCCCAGGTGCATTTGAAGAGATTTTTCATTAGATCAGTGGCATAATTTTCAATGAGTGACATGTATTTTTGACCCTGGTAATATCGCTTCTTTACGTATCCCTCAGAGTCGTTTTCTCCTTCCGCGTATCTGCCTTCCAAGTCTGAGGCAAACGCTTGCATTTCCCGCACAGCAGGTGACTTTAAGCCTTCGCTGGCAATCATGTTTATGCATTCTGAGTCGCGGTAGTATTCATGGCTACGAGTTGCATCAACTAGTTTTAGAATGAGATCTGAAAAGGCTTCCATTTCTTTTCCCTTTACCACGTATGTTAACCGAAGATAGTTTTTGCACTATTTAGCCCTTGCTAGGTGCAATTATGTCCTTTAATGTGGATTTAGTTAGCTTCATGAAGGTTATTTTTTAGCCTCACCTAAACATTTATTAGGTTAACCTAAATCCTATAGATTTAGGCATACCTAAATTTGGTGAAGCATTATGAGTAAAAAAAGCAGTCAAGATTACTTAAAAGCTGTGTATGACCATTCCCGAAACGGCGAAGCCGTTAGCACAACAGATATATCAAAAACCCTGAAGGTAGCGCCAGCCAGCGTAACAGAGATGCTGAAAAAAATGTCCGCTAAAGGCTATGTAAACTATTCACCGTACCACGGAAGCACCCTTACCGAAAAAGGTACAAAGGAAGCAAAAAAAGTCGCTCGAAAGCACAGGCTTCTGGAGAGATTCCTTTCTGACGTTTTACATATCAAAGGCGATCAAGTCCACACTCAAGCTTGTGAAATGGAACACGCCTTGTCCGACGAAGCAGAAGAATCCCTTTGTCGCTTTCTTAAACATCCCGATAAATGCCCGGATGATGGTAAAATTATTCCAGCTTGCACTCTACCTTTTAAAACCTGCGAAGAATGTATTCAGTTACATAATAAAGGCCTGGAAGAGGTGGGAAAGCGCAAACAGAACCTCCTCTCCATATGTGAAGTCAAGTCAGGCTCAACCGTTAAAGTTTCTTTCATAAGAGGCGGACATCGGGTTCTACAAAGACTCTTGGATATGGGCTTAACCCCCGGCACTACCATCAAGGTAGAGCGGTGCGCTCCTTTCAATGGTCCAATAGAAATATGTGTAAGAGGTTCCAAGCTTGCCCTAGGACGAGGCATAGCCGATAACGTTTTCGTTGAGATAACTGAAAAGACGAAAAAGTAGGTGGTTTATTATATCAGGCCATGAAGGTTCTTTCAATACTAAAAAAACAAGTGGAAGAGGCTCGATAACCATCGCATTAGCTGGCAATGCTAACGTTGGAAAAAGCGTCCTTTTCAACCAGCTTACAGGTTCCAGTCAGATCATTGGCAACTGGCCTGGGAAAACAGTGGAAAAAGCAGAGGGTACACTTAATTTTGAAGGCCAGAAAGTAACGGTTGTTGATTTGCCTGGGATTTACTCGTTTTCAACTTTCGGCATGGAAGAATTAGTATCAAGAGAATTTGTCGCTTTAAACAAACCAGATGTCGTTATAAACGTAATTGATGCTGCCGTTCTTGAACGCAATTTGTTCTTCACGCTGCAACTGGTAGAAATGGGTGCACCGTTGGTAATTTGCCTCAACCAGATTGACGAAGCAAAAAAGCGAGGAATTGAGGTTGACAGCCGGAAGTTACAACATATGTTAGGCGTACCTGTAGTTCCGACAGTGGGAATTAGAGGAGAAGGTGTGTACAAACTAATGAAGACAGCGCTAGAGACAGCCGGAAAACGCTTTAAGAACTCGCAGGGGCACGCTAAATACGGTGCTGAAATTGAAGAGCGAATATTGAAACTTGACAAGGTAATTCAAGCTAAGAATTTAGGTCTGAATTATCCTAGCAGATGGGTTGCCATAAAACTCTTGGAGAATGACCCTGAAATCAGAAAACTTGTTTTATCAAAATCTTGGGATATTCTACAATTATCTGACGAGTTAGCAGCGGAAATTTCTTCCATCCATAATGAGCCCGCATTTGCGGTTATGGCGTCAGAACGGTATACTCTTGCGAACAGAATCGCAGCTGAAACCCAGAGACAAAGTAATGTAAAGAGCACTTTTTCTGAAAAACTGGAATGGTTGACTACGCACAGGCTGTTTGGTTACTTAGTTGCTGTAGGCGTGGTTGCTGGTTTGCTCCTGTGGACATTCACTATTGGAAACTTGCTTTCAGATCTATTCTCAAGTTTGCTTTCACAGGTTGCTCCCTTAGATCTTGTTTTAGGCGGGTCAATTCAGGACATACTCTGGAATGGCGTATGGGGAGGTTTCGCAGCGGGGGTTACCCTAATAATACCATATGTTGTGCCATTCTATCTCTTGTTGGCAATAATTGAGGATTCAGGTGTTCTCACTCGGGTTGCGTTCATGATGGACAGCGCCATGCACAAGATAGGCTTACATGGAAAAGCGTTGATTCCGCTTATATTAGGGTACGGTTGTAACGTTCCTGCAATTCGTGCTTGCAGAATAATGGAGACTAAACGTGAACGGCTTTTGGCAACGTTTGCTATTACTTTTGCTCCATGTACGGCGCGGACTATTGTGATTTTGGGTTTCGTAGCAGCGTTTCTCGGGGTTGGCTGGGCGTTGTCACTATACGTGGTAGACATATTGCTTATCTTTGTGCTTGGGCGGATAGCTTTGAAGGTAGTGCCAGGGGAGTCAACAGGGCTCATTATGGAGATGCATTCGTTTAAGACACCGTCGTTGTTTGTTGTGACAAGGCAAACTTGGGCGCGAACTAAGGAGCTCATATTCATTGTTTTTCCGCTGTACATCGGCGGCAGTGCATTAATTCAAGTGTTGTATGCTGTTGGTCTTCTTCAGAGTTTCTCAGATGCACTTTCGCCGTTGACGGTTATGTGGCTTGGATTGCCAGTCATCGCCGGGGTTTTACTTATTCTGGGTTTCGTTCGGAAGGAGATGACGTTGCTAGCAGCGGTTGCCATATCAATCGCTACTGTTGGCTCAGTGAATCTTTCGTTGCTTTTCACGCCTGTTCAACTTGTCACTATTGCATTGGTTAATCTGCTGTACATTCCGTGTTTATCTACGGTGGCGATTCTCGTGAAGGATTACGGCTGGAAAATAGCTACAATCATAACGCTGGCTAACATTGCCACAGCGCTTCTTATCGGAGGATTAGCATACAGATTGCTTTCGTTGTTTCTGTAATAATTTCGTAAAGGG
>SMYP01000060.1 GCA_007050895.1 Candidatus Bathyarchaeota archaeon
CCAGCTTTCGCTATCGCCATAAGCAGTTTTCTGTATGAAATAGCAAAGAAAATACCGGTTATCACAAGCTCGCTTTTACTCAAAGCTCAAGATATAGTTGAGCTAGCTACGCAGCGATAAAATATCAAGTTCAATTAATCAAGTTCCAATATGGGTTTAGGGTTGGTGAAAGCCAGCCAAGAAGGTTCTATGGGGCATGTCGCCGAAGAATGGCTCATCTCCAGTATACCCAAACCTTCCAGACGTATAAAGCAATGTAGTAACATCCGAATAAGTTAAAGTCGTATTGAAAAAAGGCGTTTTAGCCCCATAATCATAAAGAATAGCATATTTAACATTACGCTGTTCACAAAGACTAACAAACTCTGTGATGTTAAAATTAGGTTTAAAAGAGTCAACAGCCAACTCGGGATACTGCCAAATCTGATTTTGCGACATGTTTTCTGGCAAATAAAACCATAGCATTTCTTGGTTTAAAAGATTGAAAGCGCAAACAATAACAGCTGACTCGTTAAAGTTCATATGTCCAGCCAAATAGTTAGCAGTTTCTTCAATTGGAATGTGGATTTGATCTCTCGCAGTCATATGATATGTTTCATAACTACTGTAAAGGACTGCAGATACTGCCAGTACAACAAAAAGTCCTGCGACAATTTGCTTAATTTGCCGTTTGTTTAGTCTCAATTGCCAAGACAAAACAACGCCTGTTTTATTATAGACAAAGAAAATGAAACTTGCCGCTGAAATTGCAAGAACTGGAAAAAGCGGAACTACATAGCGCCATTGTTTGTTAGTGAGAAAAGTGAAGAAAACATAAGTCACTGCAAACCATGCAAGAAGGATCTTGTCTTCGGGCTTTCTTCTCCAAGCCCATAAGAATAATCCCATCAAGCCTAAAATAAAAATTGGCAATGATACAGGGTGAACTGGGATATCAACGTAAGGCCAAGTTAACTCGATTAGGTAGAACACTGGAAGAGGGAAACGTGCGCTATAGTCCAGCCTTTCTTCATGGCCTCCGCTTATCGTATATAAAATCTTTCCAAAGTTGCTAAAGCCTTCCGCTTGAAGGAGAACGCTTAACCAAGGAACAACAACCAAAACAGCTATCAAAGATATCAATAGGAACTTGGAGAACCTCCATTTCAGTTTCTTTCTTCCTAAAAACAAGATGCTTATTATCATCACTATCCCAGCTACCAGAACTTGATACTTGGCAAGGAAACCCACACCAAGTGCTATACCAGTTAGAATTAACGCTTTGTTACTTTCGTTGTTCAGCCAAGTTAAGAAAAAGAACATAGCAAGCGAAAAGAAGAATATTAGCATAGTTTCCAACATTGCCACTCTTGAAAGCCAAAAGAAACCTGGTGTGGTTCCAAGCAGCACGCCGGATAGAAGCGCAATTTTTGGTTCGTAGAATCGATTGGCAAACTCGAACACAATCCAAATTGCCAATAGCGAGAACGCCACGGCCATTAGTCGCCCAGAAGTAGCGTTAACTCCAAACAATTGGTAGCTGCCTGTAGTTAAAATATCATATAACGGTGGATAATATCCATAAATTGTAAGGTAATCCTTTGTTTGACCGCGCGTCAGTAGCAATCCGCCGTTCATGTGAGGCATTTCGTCCCACTGCAAAGTCATGTAGCCCAAGTCGAGCAAAAGAAATGCAGCGTAGACTACCATGAAAACTATTAGAAGCAGTCGCCACTTGTTGGTCTCGCTTGCCCTCCTTAGTGGCAATCCAGTTGAAGGAGCGTTCGCCAGCTGCTTGAAGGCGCCATGCATCATGCTTGAGCGCTTTATTGTCAACTTTCTCACTCTTGGTGAGAGCATTAACTAGAACTTATAGAAAAGCATTTGTCAAAACTACGTAAGCTCATATGGGAGAGGAACACACGCAAAAACGATTTAATATCAAATTTCAGTTTTGAATAAAATGGTAGCGACCAAATAGACTTATCACTGCAATTGAGAATGTTATGAACATAATTGAACTTGAAAGAATAATCCTTAAAACCGAAAGAGTACAAAGTGTTGAAAATGAACTTATCAATCATAATCCCTGCTTATAACGAGGAAAAGAGAGTAAGAGCTACTCTGGAACATTTGATTGAAAAGTTCAATAATTTATGCGAAATTTTAATTGTTTCCGAAAGCACAGATAAGACAAATGCTATTGTGCTCAAGTTTTCAGAAGATGAGTCGTTTGTGAAGCTTGTAACTTCCGCTAAAAGGTTGGGTAAAGGAGGAGCTTTTAAAAAGGGCTTTGAGAATACGCATGGAAATATCGTGCTGTTACTGGATTCAGACCTTCCGGTACTCATGTCTGATGTTGAGAAAGTGATATCCTCGATCGGGCAAGTGGATGTCGCTGTCGCTTCAAGAGAGGTTGAAGGAACAAGAATTCTGGTTTATCCTCCGCTGATTCGAGTTTTCGCTGGTAAAATCTTCTCAAAGTTGTTCAATCTCCTGTTCGACCTTAGGGTTAAGGATACGCAGTGTGGTTGTAAAGCATTCAAAAGGGAAGTTTTGGAAAGGGTTCTTCCTACCGTGGAGAGTAATGGCTTCGAGTTTGATGCAGAACTTTTATTTAGATGCAGAAAAATGGGGTACACCATTAAAGAGGTTCCGGTGAATTGGAGTTACAAGCCAGATTCGAAGCTTAATCTCCTTAAAGACACAATTAGTATGGGTAAAGGTGTCCTGAAATTATGGCTGAAGACGTACGTAGCCATGCAGAAGAGTTAGAGGAAATAACAGAATGTGATTTCTGGAGCAAAGTGAAAATAGGGCTCATTTTGGATCTGGTTGAAGGAAAAAGAGTTTTGGACGTAGGTTGTGGTGCGGGCCAGTTGTCTAAAACTATGTTGAAAATGGGTTACGCTGTAACGGTTATTGATTGTGACGAGAAGGCAATTGAAATCGCAAGAAAGAAGGGCGTTTTGGGGTTTGTTGCGGATATAGATAAATGGGAACCTGACCATGAATTTGACTGTGTTGTTGCTGCTGATATCTTGGAACATATTGACGATGACCGACTCGCTACAAGAAAGCTTTACTCCATGCTAAAACCGGGGGGATGCCTCATAGTGAATGTTCCATCGTACAAGTTCTTGTTTGGTCAGCACGACATCGCTCTAGGCCACAAGCGAAGATATTCTGATAGCGAACTCAAGGCTAAACTGGAAGAATCAGGTTTCAAGATAGAGATGCAAAGACACTGGAATTTGCTTGCATTGCCCATGACCATCATTATAACAAGAATATTGAAAAGGGACTACCCGCATCAAAAAATTTCAAGGATAGATTTATTGTCTAAAATTCTTGAAAAGCTGCTTTCTCTAGAATCAAGAGTTAACTACCTATTTGGCATTTCAATTCTATGCAAAGCTAGAAAAATATGAGCAGCAACTTCTCTTGAATACGAGGGCTACTTTTACGGTGCATAACCAGATCTCTTTTATCCAAAATTGTAGTGTTTTCGAATTCTCTTTTTAATTTCCCATGTGCATTTAAGACCTTTAGGGAATATTACATAGTCGCCTTCTTCGAACTCAACGTTTCCCTCAGATGTTTCGACGACAGCTTTCCCCTCCAGAATAAGACAGGTTTCTTGCATGTCGTATTCCCATGGGAATTTGGATTCTTCCTTTTCCCAGATTGGCCATGTCTCGGCTTCTTGTTGTTCTTTTTCAGATGGTTTCTTAACTTTTGGCTTCATTTGTGTTCACCTGTATGATTTCATTTTCCAAAGATAAAAACGCGCTGGTAAAGGGTGTACTCGCACAAAAATCAACGTTTTGCACATTGCCCAGAAGCGGCTTCAAAATGGTATGTTTTGCCATAAGCACAAGTTGTACAATCGTCTTTAATATTTTGACCGTACGGGCAACCTTTCAAGTCAGCCATGCTTTTCACCTCAATGATTGGCGCGAATGTGGTAGCCCGGGAGAGATTCGAACTCTCGTCAATGGCTCCAAAGGCCACTATGCTTGGCCACTACACCACCGGGCTTCAGCACAAGTTTTTTCTTTGTGCTACGAAATTTTAAGGAAGAACCTTTTCCTAATAAGTATTCTTACAAGCAACTGAAGCTCGGATTGAAGGTTTCTAAATGTTTGGATTAGCAATACTAAATCAGACCTTCTTTGGATGTACTCAGGTTTCAGCTGTACTCATGAGTGGATTAAATCACTTGTTAATCAAGGGTTTGTCAAGAAAACTTGATGGAAAATCCTTTAGTCAAGAAAATAGCTTATAATAACTAGGAAATTTACAAAAGCTTGAAGCAGTATCTTGACCATTGGGGCCATGTTTGGGTGTTATCGCATGTTGTGAAGTCTATGGTCAAGTCCATGCCTACTTGGAGCTGATCGTGAGGTACTCCGGTTATCATACCCGGTAGTTTTGCACCATTTTCAAACTGAATGATTCCTATGGCATAGGGCGCAATGAGTCTGAATTGCTGCGGGGCGATGTGAATGACCGTGTAAGTTAGTAGCTTCCCTTTGTTGGGTATGGTAACCCACATGAATTCTTGACTGTAGCATTTGTCGCAGAGGGGTCTGGGTGGCAGGTGGATTTTTCCACAATTCTGGCATTTGCCCGCCAAGAGCTTGCCTTGAGCTATGAACTTGTAGAACTGTTCTATTGTGAAGGGCTCTTGCTTGCTCATTATTGATCACTCCTGTAAATGTGTACTGTGGCGGTTGCGCCTGAGCCGCCCACGTTGTGCGTTAGGCCTATACGCGCGTTTTTAACTTGACGCTGTTCTGCCTGCCCTGTCAGTTGCAGGTAAATTTCGTAGGCTTGCGCCGTACCTGTAGCACCTACCGGATGCCCTTTCGCTTTCAAGCCTCCGCTTGTGTTAACGGGTAGCCGTGCGCTGAGACGAGTTTCCCCGTTTTCCACAAGTTTACCGCTTTCACCTGCATTGCAAAAGCCTAAGTCTTCGTAGGCAATTAACTCGGCGATGGTAAAGCAGTCGTGAACTTCAGCTAAGTCAATATCTTCGGGTCTTGTCTGTGCCATTTCGTAGGCTGTTTTTGCTGCTAGTTTTGCGGCTTTCAAGGACGTGAATGTTTCACGTTCGTACAAGCCGATGCTATCGCTGGCTTGCCCGGTACCAACGATATGTACTGGTTGGTCCGTGAATTTGCAGGCGAGTTTTGGTTTGGTTATGACTACGCAGCTTGCACCATCTGTAATGAGAGAACAGTCAAAAATTTTGAGCGGTGAAGCGACGAGGCGACTGTTCAAGGCGTCATCTACTGTTATCTCCTTCTGCAGGTGAGCTTTCGGATTAAGTGTTCCGTGATGGTGATTTTTCACAGCCACCTGTGCCATCTGCACTTCAGTGGTGTTGTACTTGTAAATATGAGCTGTAGCCATCAAAGCATACAATCCTGGGAAGGTGATGCCATTCCACTGCTCAAAAGGGTAGTCCGACGCCATAGCAAGATACTCTGTGACTTCCGCTGTGCTTCTATGCGTCATCTTCTCCACGCCACCAACCAGAACAACATCTGCTAAACCTGAGAGTACCGCGTAAATACCCGAGCGCAACGCAGCTCCAGAACTGGCACAAGCCGCCTCAGTTCTAGTTGCTGGAATATTCAGGAGACCTGTCCAGTCCGCGGTTGCTGCACCCATATGACCCTGATGTTCATATGACTCGCCCATGTGCCCCACAAAAATAGCTTTGATATCACGTTTAGGCTCCAGCTTCGGACAGCGGTTGAAAGCCTCTTTAACGGCTTCGGCGAAAAGCTCCCTACCATATAGACCTTCATTCTTTCCGAACTTTGAGAGACCAGCACTGACCATAGAAACAAGCGGCTTGCCATTCAAACTTCCATTACCTCTGTGTATGTCTAATACTCTGCACTGATTAACGTTTAAAAACTATGCAAGTTACCTCTCTTTTCCGACATCCGTCACTGGCAACGATGGTTCACCACACACAAGCAAAAACAACCATTTTGAAAGGTTCATCAAATATCGCTCAGACACCACCGACCCAACACCTCAAGCGATTGGGGGCTGCAGGCTGAGCTGGTCGACCAAAATCTTCCAGCTTACACCCCAGCTCCATCAAACCCATCTTCTATGGGGGCCTTCGTTCCGTAAAACGGAAACGGCTGCCTCTTTTCGGGAGAGGCTTCGAGCTTAGATGCTTTCAGCTCTTATCCTCAGCAGCGTGGCTGCCCGGCAACTGCCCTGTCGGACAACCGGTTAACTAGAGGCTACAGCGTTCCGTTCCTCTCGTACTAGGAACCCTTTCCCCTCAGGCAGCCAGCACTCCCAGCAGATAAAGTCCGACCT
>SMYP01000176.1 GCA_007050895.1 Candidatus Bathyarchaeota archaeon
AGCACACAATTATCTCTATTTCAGTTTATCTAAGATTTTCTTTCAATAGATTTTTGGCACTTCTTGGATCTATAAGAGAAACATAAGGTATATAGTGGCAAAAAAATTCTTCCAGAAAAATGTGCCTTGCACTAAGAGAGGTGTAGTATGGTGGAAACGGGCAAATGGTTTTCTGTATATAGCTGCATAGTTACCTTTAATTTTTTTTCAATTCTTCGATGATAAACGAGCATTAATACATGGTTTTTCATATAACAAGCTTCAAAACACGGTCCTTGCACTTATATAATAATAACGAAAGCTAACGGGAGAAAAAAACGTTTGTTAGCCATGTTGGTTTTCTTATACTGCACAAGAATCTGTACATTTTCACGTTAGGGGTCTTGCGCATTTTAATTGTGATGTCAACAAGAACTTAAATACACTACACTACATTTAGTGTATGCTTGTGTATTATTAACACTATACGACGCCAAACTATTATTGAGGAGACATTGGAGAAGGAATGAAGTGTCCATACTGCGGGTCTGCAGATTTCAAAACTCTGGAAACACGCGATTCGCCGGATAACACTACACGTAGACGAAAAGAATGCATAGCCTGCGGGAAACGCTTCACCACCTATGAGTACGTGGAAACCGTAGAGCTCATGGTTCGGAAGAAAGACGGCAAGCTAGAGCGTTTCGACGTTAACAAGACAATCCGTGGCGTGCAGAAAGCATGCGAAAAAAGGCCAGTAACCATGGATCAGATCAACGAGTTAGCAGGTTTCGTGCGACAAACTATAATGCGGAAAGGAAAAGACGAAGTCACTTCCAAAGAAATCGGCGATGTAGTCATGAAATACCTGAGAGAACTCGACCATATAGCGTACATCCGTTTCGCGTCGGTTTACAAGAAGTTTGAGGAGCCTGAAGATTTCAGGCGGTTACTCTTTGAGGTGAAAAAATGAAGTATGTCAGAAAACGTGATGGAAAATTAGAGCCCTTCGATCAAGAAAGAATAACAAAAGCAATTTGGAAAGCCGCTAAGGCAGTAGGCGGAAAAAACCGAGAACAAGCAAAATTCATAAGCGACGAGGTTTTGGCAGAACTCCGAAGCCGATTTGGCGAAGACGGCTGCCCCACGGTTGAGGAGATTCAAGACCTAGTTGAAAAACGGCTAATTGAGAACGGTCGCGCCCAAACGGCTAAAGCTTACATTCTCTACAGAAAGCAGCATCAAGACTTGCGGGAGCTGGCGGCACTCCTAAGCTCCGCAGACCTAGTGGATCAGTATTTGGAGATTGAGGATTGGCGGGTTAGAGAAAACAGTAACATGAGCTATTCACTTCAAGGCTTGAACAACTATCTTTCATCCACAGTCATAGCAAAGTACTGGATATCACGGATTTACCCATCAAGTATTGCCACTGCACACTTTTCAGGCGACATACACATTCACGATCTAGGCGTGCTTGGACCCTACTGCGTAGGCTGGGACATAGCTGACCTACTGCTATCGGGCTTCGGCGGCGTACCTGGCAAAATTGAGAGCAAACCCGCTAAACATTTCAGAACCGCCTTAGGTCAAATAGTCAACTTTTTCTACACATTACAGGGCGAAGCTGCGGGTGCCCAAGCGTTTAGCAACTTTGACACTTACTTAGCTCCGTTCATACGCTACGACCACTTAAGCCAGAAGGACGTGGAGCAAGCTCTGCAAGAGTTCTTTTTCAATATGAATGTACCCACTCGTGTAGGGTTCCAGACTCCTTTCACTAACCTAACTTTGGACTTGACTGTTCCAGACTTCATGAAAGAGGAAGGCGTGATTTTCAACGGAAAAGTCACCGAGGATACCTACAGTGACATGACTGAGGAAATGGAAATGTTCAACTTGGCTTTTGCCGAGATTATGCAACAAGGTGACTCCAAAGGAAGGGTTTTCACTTTCCCCATCCCCACGTACAACGTTACTAACAATTTCGCTTGGGATTCGCCTGTGGCACAAGCAGTTTTTGAAGTCACAGCCAAGTATGGAGTGCCCTACTTTTCCAACTTCATGAACAGCGATCTGCATCCCGAGGACGTGCGAAGCATGTGCTGCCGCTTGAGAATAGACAACCGCGAGTTACGTAAACGCGGCGGCGGCTTTTTCGGCGCTAACCCGTTAACTGGCTCCATAGGCGTTGTGACCTTGAATATGCCGCGGATCGGCTACTTGTCCAAGGATGAAGATGAGTTCTTCCAACGCTTGGAAACCACAATGGAAACAGCTAGAAGCAGCCTAGAAATCAAGCGTAAAGCACTTGAAGCGTTCACTGAGAACGGCTTGTACCCATACTCTCGCCGTTACCTGTGTCATGTTAAAGAGGGCTATGGTAAATACTGGAAGAACCACTTTTCAACTATAGGCTTAGTCGGTATTAACGAGTCAGTTTTGAACCTGTTGGGTGTGAACATTACATCATCTGAAGGAAAGGACTTCGCCATCAAAACGCTAAGCTTCATGCGTGAGCGACTTGCAGACTTCCAAGAGGAAACAGGCGACATCTACAACTTGGAGGCAACGCCCGCTGAAGGCACATCTTACAGACTCGCACGCCTCGATAAACGTCGTTACCCAAGTATTATGGCAGCTAATGAACAGCTTGTCCAAACCCGACACGCTGAGCCGTTCTACACGAACTCTTCCCAGTTGCCAGTGGATTATGAAGGCGACCTGTTCGAAGCATTGGAGCATCAAGAGAGTCTGCAGACGCTTTACACAGGCGGCACTGTATTTCACATTTTCTTAGGCGAAAGGCTTCACTCTTGGAAGTCAGCCGCTGAACTCATACGAAAGGTAGCATCAAGCTCGCGTCTGCCCTACTTCACGTTGACGCCGACGTTCAGCATTTGCCCAACGCACGGTTACACAAGCGGCGAGCACAAGCAATGCCCAGTCTGTGGAGCGCCGTCCGAAGTCTACTCACGTGTCGTTGGCTACCTTAGACCAGTGGACCAGTGGAACGACGGGAAACAAGCTGAATTCGCCATTCGCAAAACCTTTGATAAATCCACGATGCTGGCTACAGCGCCGTTGACTGTATAAAAGAGGAAAACGCATGAAGTTCAGCGGCCTCCAGAAAGTAAGCCTAATCGACTACCCGAACAAAGTAGCCTCCGTGCTCTTCACGCCAGGCTGCAACCTAAGGTGTCCGTTTTGTCATAACTGGCGCATAGCCGTGGACCCGAAACCGCCGTTCCTGCAGGAAGCCGTGGCTCTGAGAATTCTGGAAAGCCGCAAAAAATACGTGGACGCCGTAGTAGTAACTGGCGGAGAACCCACAATGCACAAGGAGCTACCCAAGTTTCTAGCGAAGCTGAAGAAACGCGGTTTTCAAGTCAAGCTGGACACAAACGGGTTTTACCCTGAAGTGCTAGAAGAATGCTTAAACTACGTGGATTACGTGGCTCTAGACTTGAAAACCTCCCCCGAAAAATACAAACTCTTGGGAGCCAAAAATACTAACGGACTGCTTCGCACAGTCGAAATGCTGAAAATGGGCAAGGTGGCATACGAGTTCAGAACCACAATGGTTCCAGATATCATCACAGCTGAAGATGTAAACAAAATTTGTGAACTCACCAAAGGCGCAAAAACCCATGCACTTCAACAGTTCGTACCACAAGATACCTTAGAGAAACGATTCGAAAGCTTGAAACCCTACGCACCCGAAGTAATAAAAGAATTCGCGGGAACCATGAAAAGCTACGCGGAAAACGTTATACTTCGAATGTGAAACAGAAACAACAAAAATCATTTAGACAAAACCCGCCTTTGTTTAAAAGGATCCGTTTTTCTATATTCTGATTTAATCAGCAGTTGGCTCTTTAAAAGGGGGGAATATGACAAAAATCGCAGCAGGAAAAAAGAAGCGATTTTGGGGTGGTTTTCCTTTTAGAGGTCTTCAAGTTTAAGGTGGTCGCAGATAGATGCGAAGTTGTCCTATTGCAACTTGAAGGTCTATTCCGTCTTTGGTCATGGCTTTGGAAGCTGGACCTACCGCGGAAATTGCCAGTATGTTCTTAACTGTAGATTTTACACCAAGTATCTCGAACGCTGCTTCTTTTTTAAGTTCGATTTCAAAATGCGTGATTTTCCACTCTTCTTCATCTACAATGATATTGGTTATTTTGCCTATTTTCATATTTTCACAGTACACTTCTTTTCCAATTAGCTCGCTAAACCTCAAAATGTTTCACCTTCTGCAATTTTCTTTCCGTTTATGAGTTTATAAAATTTATTCTAACCAAGCACAAAGTGGAATCAACATAAAAAAGGTAGTTTGTCGCATTTTTCTTTTGCCAACTTCCTTTGCCAACAGCATAACATGTTTCAAAAAAGGGAAGGTTGCGCGGGTGATATCGCGAAAAAAGAGGGAAAAGTTTAAGGGTCGAAGTTCTGTATGGTTTCGCGTATTCCTCACTTAGGAGTTTGTGGTTTGAAGTTCAAAGGAGAAAGCATAGAAGAACACAAAGCTGAGGTTCTAATCAAACTCAGAAAATACAAGTTAATCAAAAAAGAAGTACAAGAAGACGCTATAGGCTACACCGTTAGCATCCCCAAGGATAAACAGAAAGCATTAGTCTGGTGCATTCTTAATGAGGCAACTGTAGGCATCGCAATGATGAATGCATTGTACAAGTTGTTAGAAGAAAAAGGCGTAGAACGTGCAATCGTAATCACAGAAGGGCGCTTCACACACGCAGCTAAACAAGGCGCAAAAAAGAGAAAAGTTGAATTATTGCCCAAATCTTTCCCAGTATTCGAAATTTTCGACCATAAACTAGTTCCGAAACACGAGATCCTAGATGAAAAAGAAAAAAACGCTGTTCTCACCCAATACAAAATCCAGCCTTACCAGATGCCTCAGATAAAAGCCACTGATCCCGCAGTTAAAGCCATAGGCGCCAAGCCAGGTGACATGCTGAAAGTAATAAGAAAAAGTACAACGGCAGGCGAACACATCGCTTACCGCTACGTGGTAGACTAAACAAGAGAAAATTGCAGCCTTATTTGGCTATCATTACTTCTGTTGATTTGACGACTGCATTCACTTCGTCGCCCACTTCTATGCCTAAGTCTTCAACCGCTTCTTTCGTTATCACCGCAGTTACTACTACGGGTGCTTTAATCTGAACTTTAACCTTCGCGGTTATCCCATCTTTTTCAATAGAGACTACTTTTCCTTTCAATTGGTTTCGGGCACTGATTCTCAGTCTAAACATCTCCCAATACTCTTGGTCTGCAAGAACCGCACTCATGTAGCCAGCCACTCGCTGGTACTCTTCTATCAGATTCTGTCCTAACGGGGTTAGTTTGGCGCCGCCGCCTCCAGTTTTACCACCCTTATAGGTTACCACGACAGGCGCTTCAATTGCTTTTTGAATTTTTTGGAGGTAATTCCATACGTAACGATAGGACATATTGAGCTTTGTAGCACTCTTTGAAATTGAATGCTCTTTTGCGATTGTTTTTAGAATTTCAGCGCCGCCTTTGCCCAATACTGGGGTTCCTTTGTATTCTATCCATACTTTGCAGGAGGGCTTGTGCTTTTTGTGAGTGAGCATTCCATTCAAATTTAATCGCGATAACGTTTATAAGGCTAATGTTATGTATCACCATGCATAACGGTGTATAAGATATGCAAGTATGGCAAAAACTGCTGATAGTAGCAGCATTAGCAACTATAGTTGTGATCGCAAGCACATTAGTGTATTTCAACTACTTCTCAAAACGCAGACTTTTCATTTCCACAACTACTAGCTTATACGATACTGGCTTACTAGACGTGATAGAAGCGGACTATGAAGCAACCCACAACGTTGACCTCAACATACTAGCAGTAGGAACAGGTGTAGCCATACAGCACGCTCAGAACGGCGACGCTGACATCGTCCTAGTTCACTCACCATCAGTTGAACAAAGCTTTCTCAAAGACGACTACGGAGTAAATCGGAAAATAATCGCCTACAACTTCTTTACAATAGTAGGCCCAGCAGATGATCCAGCGCAGATCTCAGGAAAAACAGCAACCGAAGCCTTATTCAACATAGTACAGTATGGACAAAACATGCCCGACGAGTCAGGCGCAACTCAAATCTGGGTTTCTAGAGGCGACAACTCGGGTACAAACTCCAAAGAAAAAAGCCTCTGGACCGCTGCGGGCTACGACTATACAGAGCTTTCAGAGGAAGTT
>SMYP01000027.1 GCA_007050895.1 Candidatus Bathyarchaeota archaeon
TACTGCGAGGGTGAGGTAGTAGGTGTAGCCAAGTTGGAAGAGAGCCCCGACCAACACCATCAGTGGGATAAGGGTGTATCCCATGATTATGGTGAATACTAGTCCCCGTTTATAACCGAGTATTACAGGTATGGTTCGAGAGCCACTGGAAAAGTCTGAAGCGTAATCCGCCAAATCCTCCCAGAGACTGTTGACAGCTGTTGTTATGCCGATAAGAAGCACAAGGATTATGATGTTTATCGAGAAGACGTTGAAAAATGATGCTACAATCAGGACGGGGACTGCGCCAACTGTAAAGTTAAGGATTGGTTTGTAGGCTGTTTTTCTAAGCCTGAAAGGTGGCACGGAGTACAATACTCCAAACACAATTCCCAGAGCTACAAATAATACGACATAGGGTATCATGGTGAATGCGCCAAGGGCAATTGAGAGCGATGTGAAGAACATGGCTGTAAACAGCCCCAGCTTTCCCAATTTTTTTGTGAATTTTGCTCGGAACGGATCTGAAAGAGCGTCGAGGTCAACATCAAAAATGTTGTTTATGGCGTCTGCAGCGCTCCAAATGCAGAACGCAATTGCTCCTAAAAAAAACGCTTCAAACCACACAAGCGATCCTCCCATGAGAAAACTTGCCCCTACCGAAATCAGCAAAACCATCAAACCTCTCTCAATGGAGATAAACTGGGCAAATCCCTTCATATCATGAAGCATAACCCCATAGAGCAACGCCCTAATTATTTAAATAGTTCTCCGAGGAGACACAAAACGCTCATAAGATTGTGCACAAACAAACTTTCAATTTAAGAAAAATTTCAATATAACGTTTCAAGATGCAGAGGCATCAAATGATGAGACCAAGATCATAAGGTTGGAAGACAGAATAGCTGTTAAAGCAACTCACAGGATAATCTTGAGAATTAGCAGACTTTTCAAAACTCCATAGTTCCGAAACAGCTGATTTGTATACCTATTTTTAGTCTTACCTAGGATAAATACAAAGTTTGCTTATTATTTCTATTGGATTTGTCGCTTTGCCTAGATTAAGTTATTAGGTGCGATTTGGAAAGTTAATCCTCAAAGTCAGAAAAGAGATGAATTTTATGCCCAAGCTAAAGGTTGGTGTTTCGATGCTTTATTGTTTAAGCGAACCATTCGATAGGATGCTCAAGAGTTTGACCAAAGTTGATGTGCATCTTGTTGAGATTGTGGATGAAGGATTACATGAGCTTAGCAGGAAAAGGGTTGCAAAACTTAAGGAGATTGCGAAAGTTAAAAGTATAAAATACACGGTTCATGCTCCTTTTGCAGACATTAACATCGCTTCGCCTTCCAAATCACTGTTGAACGCTTCCGTCAAAAGGCTTGAACAGTCAATGGCATATGCCAAAGACTTAAACGCGCAACTCTGGGTTTTCCATCCGGGTGCAAAAACAGGTATCAGTAGCTTCTACCCAGGAGAAGACTGGAGAAAAAACAGCCAAACAATACAAGAACTGCACGAAAATGCTGAGAAACATGGTTTAAACATAGCCATAGAGAATCTCCCAGAAAAATACGGCTTCCTCATGAGAAACCCTGAGGACTTCCAAAGATTTTACAAGGAGACGGCCCTAGATGACATCGGCATAACCTTGGACGTTGGACATGCAAACCTCGAAAACCAAACAATAAAATTCCTCAAAACACTACCCGATAAAATTGTAAATATTCACCTCAGCGATAACAATGGCGAACACGACCAACACTTAGGCATAGGGCATGGAAAGATAGACTGGCAACAATTCTCACAAACGCTGCATGAAATAGACTACGATAAAAATATAATCATTGAAGCCATAGAACACGTAAAAGAAAGTCTGCAAAAACTATGTGAAATGACCCATTAACCCTTAAAAAGTGCCAACTTTAACACTAGAAAATCTTCCGCTACAATCACTTCTTTGAAAACTTGTTGCGCTTGCTCGAAAAGTAACCGCGAATCCGCGTACCTTGCACTGACGTGCGTTAGAACCAGCCTTTTTGCTTTCGCCTTTTTAGCTTGCATAGCAGCTTGACTAGGAGTAGAATGACCATCCAACTCGGCCTTCTCAGCAAGCGCATCATCAAAGGTAGCCTCATGAATAACCAAGTCCGAATCTGCCGCGAACTTGATAAAACTTTCAAACGGTCTTGTGTCACCGGAATACACAATTTTTCTACCCTTCCGAGGGGACCCTAAAACAGATTCAGGATGCACAACACGACCATCTGATAACTTGACGCTGTCACCATGCTGAAGCAGTGACCACAGCTCTCCCTCAGGAATACCCAACGCTTTGGCTCTATCAGGATGAAACTTCCCCGGCCGAGTTTTCTCGGTAAACGCATACGACCAACCACTTATAACATGATTAGACCTGACTGCTTCAATAAAATATTCCGCTTCTTCACACACTGCTCCGTCGCAGCAAACCTCGTTAATTTCAACATCAAAAGTTAAACCAAAATTCAAGCTATCCTTAACACACTTAAAAAACTGTCCTATACCAACAGGACCATAAACCTCAAGCTTCCTCTCCCTACCTAACAAAGCCATAGTCTGCAGAAGCCCCGGCAAACCCAAGACGTGATCACCATGCATGTGAGACACGAAAATCTTCATTTTTCTGTGAAAACCCACCTTAGCCTTCACCATCTGCCGTTGCACACCCTCACCACAATCAAACATTATTTGTTCGCTCTGACGCTGCAAAAGCACAGCTGGTAAACTCCTTCCCATCGTTGGTATGCTACCACCTGTTCCAAGGAACACCACGTGTAGACTCAACACAACTGCACCTCATACTTTCTCGAACACTGCAATCTCTCGCGTTAGAGTTCCATGAACATATGCGAAATGAGATTCTAAATGTCTATAACCCAAGTTCTCACCAATATTAGAGATACCTAGTGATTTCGGCGAAGCAATACAAATCAGTTGCCCCATTCCAAGCAAATCCAAAGCAGAACTCAACACGCCCTCAACAATCTCTTTTGTGGTGGACTTCAGGGTTGTCGCCGACTTGCCATAAGGAGGATCGGTGACAACTCGATCGACACCCACCAAAGGCAACCTTCTAGAGTCCGCAATTACCACACCCTCTGCCTCTACACCAAAATATCTAAGGTTCTTCCGAGTGCCTTCCGCCATACGTCGCTGAACATCAAAACCTAAAACCCTGCAACCAACAAAAGCTGCTTCAATCATCGCACTGCCCGTACCACAAAATGGATCGAACACCAACTCCCCAGACTTTGCGCGCGACAAATTCACCATGCATCTTGCAAGTTTCGAAGGCATAGCCGAAGGATGAAAAAACGGCTTTTTCCTCGGACGTCTCTCCGAGAATGTTAAAGTTTGCATCTCAGCAAGCTTAAGACCAAAAATCAGCTTACCGCTGGTTAAAACACCGAAAAAAGTCTTATTCGGCTTATTCAAGTTAACCCTTGTGCCCGTTGTGCTATTAAGTATGTACTTGCCAAGTTTTCCCTCAAGGGGAACACTCCTGATCTTTTCTGAGTATTCTTTCACTCGTCTTACGCGAACTGCAAAGCTCTCACCCTCTCCTAAAAAACCTCCAAAATTTACCGAATTTGCTGCTTTCATAATCGCAGCTTCTTCAGCTTCACACGCAAAGAGTTCAAATCCACATGTTCTGGTAAGAGCTGATCTTCGGTGAATTACGTCCACGCTGTTTTGATCTGCGACCAGCCTCACCAGCTGATCAAGGCGCTCTTTGACTTCAAAGGCAAAGCCTTCAGCCTCAAGAATTGCCTTTAGCTCCGCAGCAGGCATAGTTTCGTTTTCGCCCGAAAGCAAAAAGAAAAGCTCAGCCACTTTTCCGCGCCTTCAAAACCTTCGAAATCAACGGTGCTAGCGAGACCTTGCTGATCTGGTTAGGGACGCTGTCAGTGCCCACAATCTCCTCAACCCCTGCTTCAATTATCCGCCGTTCAGCGTCACCCACCAGAACAGGATGAACACAAGCTGCAAATATCCTTGTAGCGCCAAGACCCCGCAGAATCTTCGTCGCACCAACAATCGTTCCACCCGTACTAATAATATCATCAAAAATTATGACCGTTTGCCCTTTCACATTTAATCCATCAGCTGACTGAGTTGTTTGTCCCGTGTAGCGGTCACGCCGCTTATCAAGATATCCAACACCACCACCCAAAACGGCTTGTGCTTGTTTTGCGATATACATTGCACCTTTGTCTGGTGCCAACGCAAAAGCTTTGTGGTAGCCTTTCTCTATAAAATATTCAGCTAGTAGCGGAATGGCCGATAGAGTTTCAGCTGGGAAAGGAAATTCTTTCAGTGTATTTTCCGAGTGAATGTTCACTGTAACCAAAGCGTCAACACCAGCAGCGTTTAACATGCGTGCTACGGTTTCAATACTTACTCCTTCTCCTTTCAAAAACATTTTATCCTGACGTGCGTAACCCAAGTAAGGAACCACAACAGCGACCTTAGACGCTCCATTTCGCTTGGAAGCATCAGCCAAAAAAGCTAGTTGCATCAATCTGCTATCCTGTGGTGCACTAGTGGTCTGAACTATAACTACATGCTCATTCTGAACTGAACCCTCCAACCGAACATAAGATTCCCCATCAGGAAACGGTTTATATTCAACCCCCACTGTTTCCAAATCCGCCAACTCTGCTGTTTTTTCACCCAACTCCTTCGATGCAGGGCCGAGAACAATCTTCATTCAGACATCACTGCTTTAACATGAGACACACTTGATTTTTAGCTTTATCCCCTGCTTAGAATGTTTAATGAAATTCCAGATAGTTCAGCAAATTTAAGCAGCAATTACTTTTCTTCTCATCATAAATCTTTTAATAATGCTTAATAGCGGCTTCATGCCTTCTTTTTTAAATATTAACCGTGTGAATGTCTGATGGTAGATATTTGGCTTCCCTATGGGAAAAGCGATGTGTGCGCTAGAATTCCAGCACGTAACCTTCTCGGCTCAATTGAACCTAAGCAGGTAGCTGGCGCTGAGGACGTTAAAGCTGAAATTGAAAGAGCCTTATGTAATCCCATTGACTCTAAACGGCTAAGCGAAATCGCTGAGGCAGAGCATAAAGTTGCCATTGTCGTGGATGACTTTACCCGAAGCACACCAAGCCGTGTAATGATACCGCTAGTACTCACGGAGCTTAGGTCTGCTGGGGTTAAAGACGAACACATTACGGTCATATTTGGCTGCGGTACACATAGGGCAGTTAAACCAGAAGAAGCGGTACAACTGGTTGGTGAAGAAGTTCTCAAACACGTGAGAACCATTAGTCATAATTGTGAAGCAGATGATTTGATTTCCGTCGGCAAGACAAAACATGGAAATAATGTGCACTTAAACCGCTTTTTTGCAGAGGCGGATTTGAAAGTGCTTGTGGGCGATGTAGGTTTTCACTATTACGCTGGCTACGGCGGTGGACGCAAAAGCGTAATGCCGGGTGTATCAGGTAAAGAAACCATCAGCCACAACCACGCGATGCTTCTTGACACCAAGGCTACTACTGGGGTTTTGGAGGGCAACCCTGTTCACGAGGATATGACAGAAGCGGCGAAGCTGGCGAAAGTGGATTTCATCCTTAATGTGGTAACCAACGGCAATGGAGAAATCGTGAAGGCATTTGCCGGCGATTTAGAGCAAGCTTTCCTTGAAGCAACCAAACTTGTGGATGACATATACCGAGTATCTGTTGACCGTAGAGCTGATATTGTAGTAGTGAGCCCCGGAGGGTATCCAGAGGATATAAACCTGTATCAGGCATACAAAGCGCTGGATAACGCTTTGGAAGTGACAAAGCGCGGAGGCATTGTAATAATGGTAGCTGAATGCCCTGAAGGATATGGCAACCAGGTGTTTTATGAATGGATGACACGACTGGAAGATTTGAAAAAGGTGGAACGCCAGATTAAGCGCCACTTTGAGTTAGGCGGGCACAAAGCGTATTATCTATTAAAAGCCCTGAAAAGTCATCAGCTTATTCTAGTTTCTTCAATGCCAGATTACTATGCTAACGGCGTTTTCAAATTAAAAACAGCGCGAGCGGTCAACGACGCGCTGCGGGAAGCGTTGAAGATTAGTGGTTCACAGGCTAGGGTATGGGCTATACCTCAGGGAAATTCAACTTTGCCTACCGTTAAATCATCGGAAAACGCATAGTTTAAACATATGATTCTCAAGAATTGATCACAACTTATGGGTTATGAAGCGTAAGCTTTAAGTCTGGTTCTTAAACTTTCGTTTAAGAAGGCGAAAAGATGCAACAGACTTTCAAGCTGCGCAAATTCAAGCCAGACGATTTGCAGAGTGTAATGCACATCAACCGTCTTTGTCTACCTGAGAATTACATGGATTTTTTCTTTATGGATTTGCATGAGCGTTTTCCTGAAACCTTCATAGTAGCCGAGGAAGACGGTAAAATCGTAGGCTACATAATGTGCCGAATCGAAGTTGGTTTGGCAAGTATTGGTTTAGGTGGCTTGATAAGGAAAGGTCATGTGGTGTCCATCGCAGTTTTGCCAAAAGGTAGACGGAAGGGAGTGGCTCAAGCTTTGATAACCCAAGCCATAAAAGGCATGACCTATTACAAAGCTAAACTGTGTTACTTGGAAGTAAGGGTGACTAACCACCCAGGTGTCTCACTTTACAAGAAGCTGGGGTTTGAGGTAAGCCGAACGCTTAACGGATACTACTCAGACGGGGAAGACGCTTACATGATGTCCAAAAAGTTGTAAGCATGAACTTTTTTTCCTTTATTGGAAAGGCTAAACAAAAAAGGAGTCATAAAAATGGTGTTGTTATTTGAGTTTTTTCAGTTCATCTTCCAACTGTTTGACCCGTTTCTTGAGCATTTCGTTCTCTTCCTCTAATGCTTTAATTTTTGCAGCATCCTGCATTGCCTTCTTCTTTCTCTTTTCTTCATCCAAATTCTTTGCGTCAACCCACGGAGGAGTGCCGCTGCTACCCCAACCCATAGAACCTCACCTAATAATGCGTTGGCTTCGTTAGATTTAAAATGTGTGTTTGAATAGTTGCTAATGTTTCATTGAAGAAGCCAACATAGACATCCCAACTAGCGCGTTTTTTTGAAAGGATTGAACAAGAGAAAATGGCAAATGGAATAGCAGTCATAGCGAAGAGAAAGAAGATTGCACTTGTAACCCACAACCACAAGAAAGAAGACTTGCTTGATTGGGTAAGATTCAACAAGGAAACACTGCTTGAGCCTGAACTCTTAGCAACCGGAACGACAGGCAAACCAGTAGATAGGCACACGTATAGCTGAAGGATGCATTGACTTTCTAATTTTCTTCTGTGCTCATTTGAAGTCTCTGTCAGATGACCCAGATATAGAGGCGTTATGACGCATGGCTATGGTTTGGAATGTGCCCCTTGCTTGAAATCGCTCTTCTGCTGATTTCTTCGCCGCTTATTTGTTAGGAATATACTAGAACCCCTTACGACATTGAGGCTTATAGACAGAAGCTCGCAAACATTTGAGTTCGATTGACTTCAGTTTATTTGTGCTCATGGTTGTAGACTGCTGTCAGCTTCTGCTTTTTCGTGCATAAAATTAATTGCCTGCAGAATTGTCCTTGCCAAGCCGAGAAGGCTTAGGGTAGTGACAATCGTGTAAAATAAAGTGAGGTTCACTGTTAAGCTAAAGGTTTCGTAGCTTATGCTGTATACGCTGTCTCTCATCGAGAGAAGCAAGTACCCCATGAAAAATAGGGCTCTTGCAGTACTGAAGAAGTGTTGGAAAACCGTTTTTGCCGTGAGATCACTTAGAATCAAAAGCACGATGTAAATTGCGATAAAAGCTCCAATTGATTCTATTAAGCCCGGCGCCATTTCGAAAAGCGGCGCTAACATAGGTGCAAGAAGGAAGTAAAGCAAATAGATTAATATGGCTTTTACAGCAGCTTTAGCTACTCTGAACGAAACGTCTTTAATCAGATTTTTTCTATTCATTTGTTGCTTAGTCATATAGAACCCTCAAAGGTCCATATTGGATAATTCCTAAGTCAAAGTAAACGTCAAAATGCCCGCTTTGGGCAGCTGACAGAATTGAGGCAGTTAAAGGTATGGAAAAATCTATTTCACTCTCATGTACAGAGTGCTGCGGAACATACAGTACCGTTTGGCTTTCGCTTAGACGCGAGCCCTCTCCATCATAAAGCTCTATTTTGATGGTGCCTGCAAGGTCGAACATAGCGTGGTTTTCGAAGCCCATGATCGCTGATGCTGTAACCTGTGTGAAATCAACCACTTCAAATGATGGCTCGCTGATGGCGAAACTGTGAAATGGTGCACCCCACGGAAATGTAAAGTTTGCTGAAATCTCAGTGGGAAATAGTTCTGCGAAGTTCAGTCCTGCCGTGAAGGAAACACGGATGTCGGTGTCGGTAAACAGATACTGCTCGTTTTCTTCAAGCAGACTGAGGGGGTCTATCGTTATGTTGTGTATTATATTGACGTTTTCCCCATGCGGTATAATGGGAACGATTGTTTCAGATCTTGAGATTTCTGCGCCATCTACGTCTGATAAAGCTGTTGAAAGATGGAAATCTTTGAGGCTGTAGTATCCTCTGTTATAAAAAAACAAAGGAAGAGCTAGATTTAGCTCATAGTCTTGAGTTACATCGAATTCGGGTTCTCCAAAGTCAAAACTTAAGTCTTTAACCGAGTACGCTGCCATAACAGCGAAGGCTATTAAAACTAACCAGAAAATGGATGTCGCTATCCCTAGTATTCGAATTGGCACGTTCATTGCAGTTCCTTCTTCAAGGAAGTTGAAAGCGGCTTTTTTACGATTTGCGCTTAGGTTTTTTCTGCGTTCGAGGTTGTTGTTCCATTTCTTCCAACGGAATAACCATCAACTCTGGCTCTGAGGATTTTGCTTTGTGTGTTTCATTCTTATTAGAGGTGGATATTGTATTCTGGGCCTCTGGCTGAGGTTTTTGCTTCAGGTGCTGTTGAGGGTTTTGGGGTGGTCGAGGGATGTGAGTTAATATGGTCACTCCTCTGATGGTTATGAGTGAGGAGATCCAACCCATAACGCCAAGGTACATTATATGTATGGCTGCTGCGATTAATGGTCCCAAGGCTTCTCCGAAGGTTTGTACGAGATCTTGGGTTGAGACGGGTGATAGGTCGGTCATCAGGAATCCGTAGGCACTGAAGAATGTGAATATGAGTAAGGACACACCTATGCACAGCACTGTAACTCCGGAAAGGGCTATTTTATCTCTGAATTTCTTAAACAATGTTAACTTAACCTCTTCATAGTGGATTATGCGATTTAATATTAAGTCTTCAGAAAGACTAAACAAAATCCTGACTAACTATCAAGGATAAAGCCAAAAAAGCAACTCATATAAATTCTCAAACTTCCTCATTTCTTCCTTCGCAAAATAGACATCAAGAAAAACTTTACTTTAACGCACCTCTCCATGTAACACAAAGTCCCCTATTTCGCGCGTTTTAAATATAGCTTTTCGCAACTGAATTCAAGGTTAGTTACATGTCAGAACATGAGAACATCGAAAAGGAAGAGGAAGAACAGGAACAAGAAAAAGAGCTAGGACAGGAACAAGAGGAAGAGAAATCGTCACCTACAAAGAAATACGCTTTCATAGAGGACATTCCAGGAGTCGGACCAGCCACAGCTCAGAAACTCCGAGACCTCGGTTACCATACAGTTGAGTCGCTAGCTATGGCTACTGCCCGCGAACTTGAACCCATTGGTGTCGGTGAAAAAAAGGCTTTTTCAATCATCGAAGCAGCCCGTTCCACAATTGGCGTTAATTTTATTCGAGCTGATGAACTTCTCAAGATGAGAAAAGATGTCCTGCGATTAACTACGGGCAGTCAAGCATTGGATAAAATTGTTGATGGTGGTCTTGAAACACAGACCATAACAGAGTTTTATGGTGAATACGGTAGCGGAAAGAGTCAGATGTGCCACCAATTATGCGTGAACGTTCAGCTACCTCCAGAACGGGGTGGTCTCAACGGAGCTGCCCTGTACGTTGACACGGAAAACACCTTTAGACTCGAGCGTATCGTGCAAATGGCTAAACACGCTGGATTTGAGCCTGAAGAAGCCGTTAAGAATATCATTTACGCTGAAGCATATACTTCAGACCATCAAATGTTCCTTTTGGAAAACGCGGATGAAATCATCAAAGAGAACAATATCAAATTGATCATTGTAGATTCTTTAACTGCCCATTTCAGAAGCGAATACGTTGGAAGAGAAATGTTAGCGCGTAGACAACAGAAGTTGAATCAGCACATGCACAAGCTAATCAGTTTGGCAAGAGCATTTAACACGGTTGCTGTTGTAACTAACCAAGTTATGGCTAAACCAGACGTTTTCTTCGGCGACGCTGTCCATCCCATCGGCGGACACATTGTAGGACACACAAGTCACACTCGCATTTACCTACGGAGAGCTTCCCGAGGTCCTGTGCGCATTGCCAGACTGGTTTCAAGCCCATATCTACCCGAAGGCGAGGAAATCTTTAAAGTAACCGAAAATGGTATAGAGGATGTCTCTGAAGATGAGAAAACAAGTAAGCGTCGCGGTCGTTAAATAATGCCAATCTCTCAAGCCTTAGTAACGAGGTACTTCCAACTTGTAATAAACAGGCAGTTTACAGAAGCAACTCGGGAGCTGGACAGGCTTAAACAGAAAATGCATAAAACAGAATGGAATAGGGGATACTTTCGAGCTTTGTATGGCATGTACCTATCGCGGAAAACCAATGGCGACGTGTATGCTTTCTTTTCAAAGATTGACTTAACTGATAAGGAGGCTCTACATGGTTATCGACGGGAGTTCCTAAATCACATGAGAAACGGGCTTCACGGCGATTTTGATCGCGGATATTTCTCCGCGTGGGCTGATTGCATGCGAATTCTAACGCGGACGGACTTTCAACCAGCTCAAAAACACAAAAATAAGAATATTGAACCCGAAAAGATCGAAACTGTGAGAAGCGATAAAAATCAGGCCACCATGGCAAATTTTATAGACAAAAAATAAGACCGAATAGGTTGTTGTCAGCCTAGCAAGGCTGGTCCTCGCAAGATAGAGTAGAACAGTATGAAGAATACTGCCCATGCGATGAAATACATGAATATACCCATGCTCATAATTTTTGATTGTTTCTCCACTTGATTTGCGAATTTAGCTTTGAGTATGTAGTAGGAGACTAAGTAAATTGCCAAGGCTATTGTTATGCCGTTCAAGAAGGTGTTAAATTCAGTCGCATCAAACATTGTAGCCACTAAAGCGCTTGCTACACCTGCAATTATGCTTAATGTGACTCTAATCCAGTATATTTTCTCAAGTGGCTTCAATAGACTTCAATCCTTGCACAGTATATTTTGAACTGGAATTAAAAAGTTGTCTAATTATAAATTGTTTCTGTTGATTTATTGTATTCTCTTCCTGGAAAACTGCGCTCTTTATTTCTCCAATCCAGACAAATTTATTTTGAGCGATTCGCATACTTAGAGTTGTTATATTACAATTCTTTCTTTTGTATTGTTACGCAGTTGCCAAAACGTAAAAACGGTTATGGATACTACAAAAAATGAGCTTAATAATGGTAAATCTCCCGTCAGTACAACCGCCAAATAATTATTGACAGAGTGAAAGAAAACTGATATCAAATAGAATGGCAATGGACGTTTTGTTGCGATGCCATACGCCGTCAATGCTGCGCTTGCAGGGTGAAAGAAAAGACCGGGAACCCTGTAGATTATTGACACACCCAATGAAACGTATGTTACTAGTTCGACAATCCCGAAACCTAAACCGACTAGCACGCCAAGGTTGAGTATTGAGCGTTGGGTTTCGCCGTGTCGGTAAAAGAGTGGGTAAACTTTTGCAAATTCCTCGACAAACGGTGCAAAAAATGCGCGCGAGATCAGAGCTATGGTGAACGAATTAAGACCTATTAGTAGAACATCTGTGTATTGATATATAAAAAGGGTTAGAGGCACGCTTGTAATCACGCCACATAGGAAGAAGAATAGCATCTCGCTGGCGTCTGGTTTATGCAGTTTGATTACGACTTCGCTTTTATCCATTGTTTTGAGCCCAGTTTTCTCTTCTTGATTATTGGGTAGAAATTAGGTTGATAGTAGCTATAGTTGTATAAGATTAAATACTTTCTTAAAAATCGGAGAGAAGCTTCTCAAAAGGGGTTATTCTACTATTTCTTTTCTTAACTCTACCTGCACTTCCTTTATTCTTAAGTCAATAGGCTTTAGACAGTTATGAAAGGGTTATTTTGTAGTGCCAACTATTAAGATGCCAAACATGGTGCTGAGCGTAATTGCTTAAAAAAGAATTCACAAGTTTTGACGTCGGAATCGTAGTTCGCGAGTTGAAAGGAGCAATAGTCCATTCCAGAGTTAACAACATCTATCAACTCAACGAGAAAACGGTAGTTCTGAAGCTTCACAAAACCAATAAGCCTCCACTGCGACTCGTCATAGAAGCAGGCATAAGGCTTCACCTAACCGTTTACGCTTTGAAACCTCCTAAGGTACCACCCGCGTTCTGCATGGCGCTTAGAAAACACTTGCGAGGCGCATGGTTGGAGGACGTTGAACAATATGAGTTTGAACGCATAGTCATAATTAATTTCAAAACTAATATCGGCATGATGAAGCTTATTCTAGAGCTTTTCGGAGAAGGGAACATCATACTAACAGGCGAAAAAGACGAAATTCTGCAAGCTTTGATTTTCAAACGCATGCGACATCGCAACATAGTCCGCAACGAGATTTTCCAATATCCTCCATCAATCGGCAGGAATCCATTCCAAGTGACGAAGAAAGAGTTTGAAGAGGTCGTTAAGGATGGGGGAACCTTGGAAGTTGTTAGAGCCCTAACACGGTTCTTGGGACTTGGCGGCTTCTACATTGAAGAAATCCTGCAAAGAGCCAACATTGAAAAAACCAAGCCTTGCAACGCTCTGGGTAGTGGGGAAGTGGATTCCATATTTAATATGCTACAAGACTTACTCACAGCTTTCTCAACTGATGAAACAGAACCCCATATAGTCTTAGCTGAAGATAGCAGTTTTCTGGATGTTGTTCCGTTCAAACTCAAACGTTATGAAACATTCAGATCCAAGCGATACAACAGTTTTAACGAAGCTTTGGATGAGTTCTTCCTAAGATCTACCGCGGTGGAGAAAGCTATTTCCAGCGTTGAAGTTGAAAAGCTAACAAGGGAAGCTGAGAGACTCAAGCGAATAATCACTGAGCAGGAACAAGCCTTATCAAAAGATGAAAGCAAAGCGGAACACGACAGACAAATAGGCGATGTTATCTACGCCCACTCAAACGAGTTACAAGCTTTCCTAGGCAAGTTTGCAGCAGCAAAAAGTGAAGGAAGAGACTGGAAAATACTAATCAGAGAAATCATGGCAACAAAAGAAATCTCATTTGTAGAGTCTTTTGACACGCAAAACCTATTTGCTAACATTTGCTTTGATAACCTGCGATTCAGCTTAAACCTGCGAAGAACACTTTTTGAAAACGCTGCCGAGTACTATGAGCGCGGTAAGAAAGCAAAGCAGAAATCTGCAGGTGCATTAACAGCTTTACAAGAAACTCTTAGAAAACTATCTGAGATTGAGAAAAAAACACGCAAAGCGGAAGAGCAAAAAACCAGCAAACCCAAGGAAGTTTTGGAAGAGCTTGTTAAGCGCAAAGTCAAACGCAAAGAATGGTATGAGAAATTCCGCTGGTTCATCACCTCCGATGGCTTTCTAGTGGTTGCGGGGAAAGACTCCGTAAGCAACGAAGTTCTCGTAAAAAAGTATGCTGAACCTGAAGATCCAGTCTTTCACGCTGAAGTTGCAGGCTCCCCGTTTGTAGTGATTAAAACCGAAGGCAAGACTATAAGTGAGCAAGCATTGCATGAGGCTGGCGAGTTCGCTGCTTCTTTCTCAAGAGCATGGCGTGAAGGTGCTGGGTCAGCGGACGTTTACTGGGTTGAGCCCAACCAGTTAACTAAGAGCGGCCCTTCAGGCGAGTATGTGCCTCATGGCGCTTTTGCTGTTAAAGGAAAAAGAAACTGGATGCGGAACGTGACGCTTAAACTTTCCATCGGCGTGATTGAAGGAAACGAAATGCAGCTCGTTGGTGGAGCGTTAGCTGCGGTTATGGCAAAAACAAAAAACTACGTCACCATCGTACCCGGAGATTTGGGAGGCAAAGAATTTCTAAGCCAAGTTCTGCAAGCTTTAATACACAAGTTGCCAAAGGAGCAACGTGAAAAAGCAGGTAAGACACCAATAGAAAATATAAGGGAATTTGTGCCTTATTGTAAAGGCAGACTAGTTAAGAATTGATTAGAATTGTCGCATCTGTTGAACTAACTACTTTTTCCTAAATCGAAAAGCATGAATTGCATTGCGTAGAAAATTTTAAAGAAACTCTATCAAGTGGGAATCGCGTAATACGAAGCTAAAGTGTATTTTATGCTGTCGAAGTATCTAAGAGCGGTCAAAGACTTTTTGGAAGTCGGATCTTCCCAAAAAGATTTGCTGTGTTTTGGGGTGAGGAAGAATGAATGTTTTGACCTAATCAATAATTCAAGTTTAATCTTCAAGATAGCCTAGTTAAGCGACAAGATTGTTTATGTTACTCTCATTGAGCTCAAGTAAAATATCGGGTTAGAATATTAATATGCGGTTGACAGTATACGCAGAAATATTGAAGTCGTTACAAATATTTCCGTAGAATTTTAAAGTCTTCCTCAAATCTTTTCCGCATTTTAGTGAAGCGCATCGCAGCTGAAGGGTGATACGTCTCAATGTACGTCAAGCCTTCAACTCGTGGAGCCTGCCATGCAATTCTTCCCATCAAAACCACTATTTTGGGCTTAATCGTCTTAATTTGCGTCTCCAAGTAAGGCACACAGTTGGCTATCTCGTCAGGAAAGGGTTTCCTGTTCTCAGGTGACAAGTGTTTGACAACGTTGGTTATAAAAACTGTTTCTCGGGAGATTCCGTTTTTAGCTAGGATTTTATTAAGAAATTTTCCTGCCCTCCCGATGAAAGGTTTTCCCGTTCTGTCTTCTTCCGCTCCCGGATTTTGTCCAACGAGCATAAGTTTTGCATTTGTTGGACCTTCTCCGGGAACCGCATGTTTAGTATTCTGCCAAAGTCTGCATTTTCTGCAGTTCATAATTTGCAAATTCACATCTGCAAGAGCCATGTTAAATCAACTATCAGAGGATTATGAAATGCATATAACCCTAAGAACCCTTAGCTTTTTATATAAACAGTATTTTTCCTAAACAAACGAGTTGTCAATACAGATGAGCAAACGCAAACACTTTGATGAAGGAACAATGCGCAAGTGGCATCACCCCGAAATAGGCTTAGAGAGCATGGGATTGCATTCAGGTATGACCTTCATGGACGTAGGTTGCGGATACGGCTTCTTCACTATTCCAGCCGCTCGAATAGTAGGTAAAACGGGCAAGGTGTATGCTGTGGATATTGATGCTTCATCCATTGATCTGTTGAAACGTGCCGCTGCTGAAGAAGGATTGAATAACATCCGAGCAAAGGTTGGAGCGGCAGAGGAGACAGTTTTTTGCGAAGGCTGCGCCGATATCGTGTTTTACAGCATTGTGCTCCATGATTTCAGAGACCCCGTAAAAGTCTTGCTTAATGCAAAGCTAATGCTCAAACTCAACGGAAAAATGATAAATTTGGATTGGAAGAAAAAATCAACAACATTGGGTCCACCACTGCAGATAAGATTCAGCGAAGAGCAAGCGTCAAGATTCATCAAGCAAGCTGGGTTCACCGTAGAGAGCATTAGAGATTTGGAAAGTGATTTCTACCTCATCACTGCAAAACCCTTTTCTCATAGAAACTCATTAGCTCACAATCCATTCAGCAGCTCAACTTAAAGAACAATATCAAAAGTATTAGGGAACAAAACTTCAATTTTATATCTGAAAAATCTTAATCAAACAATTTTAATGGGCAACGGCAAGCTGTTTGCAATCGCGCTTTTTTCTGGCAACGATGCAATTTGCTAGACAATTATGCAAAAACTAATATTTTTCCGTAAACAATACTTTTCAACGAGGAAACCTAAATGCCATATTGTAAGAAATGCGGAAACGAACTCCCTGAAACCGCTAATTATTGTCCTATATGCGGAACCTCTACGTCCACGGAAGAAGTTCCAGCAACCGCCTATGTTAGCGGCGACTCACCCGAGTCTGATGTATCTGCAGTCAAGTTAGCATATTGGGGCGAGCGCTTCGTTGCTTGGTTGCTAGACGCCATAATTATCGGCGTTGTGGTGGGCATACTTGGGTTGTTTAGTCTCATTGCGGGTTTGACCTGGTCTGTATGGCCGAGCTGGCTTCCCTTCTTCAATTTTAATTTAGGCGGGGTTATATACTTCTTATATTGGACGCTTATGGATGGCTTGTACGGACAATCCATTGGTAAAATGATTATGCGATTAAAAGTCACAAAGTTGGATGGTCACCAAATAGGCATTGGCACAGCCGCTTTGGAGAGTTTGGGTAAAGCGTTTCTGCTTCCTCTGGACTGCCTCTTAGGCTGGCTTCTATATCCGAAAAAGCGCCAGAGAATCTTTAACTATATATCAGAGACTATAGTTGTGAAAGAAAACTGATAACCTGATTAACGCACCCCTTCTTTCTGTTGATACCAGTAGGCATCATCATTATTAAGTAATAGATCGATATTTCTATTCATCGTTTAAAAGTAAGCATTGTGGAGTGTATCGAAGTTCGGAAAAGTTCTCGTAACATCCGCGTGGCCCTACATTAACGTAATACCCCATTTAGGCAACTTAGTTGGCTCAGTCTTGTCTGCTGATGTTGCAGCAAGGTATTACAGGTTGCGGGGTGACGACGTTTTGTTGGTGAGCGGATCGGATGAGCATGGCACACCTATTGAAGTTGAAGCCATGAAGCAGGGTATAACGCCAAAAGAATTGACGGATAAGAACCACAAGCGGGTAGTAGAGTTATTCCTTAAATGGGGGGCATCGTTTGACAATTATACTAGAACTGAAAGCCCAGTTCACCGAGAGTTCGTACAAGAGATTTTGATGAAAATTTACAAAAATGGTTTCATATTCAGCAAAGAAACGCAAATGCTGTACTGCGAGCACGACCAGCGCTTTTTGCCTGACCGGTTTGTAGAGGGCAAATGCCCGTACTGCGGTTGCGAACGCGCCAGAGGCGATCAGTGCGACGTATGTGGGCGCCTTCTGGAACCTACTTTCCTAATAGAACCTTATTGTGTTATCTGCAGGAATAAACCCACCGTGAAAACCACGCGGCACTGGTATATTGATCTTTCAAGGTTCGCAGACCCGCTCATCCACTACATCTCGGAAAACAATCAGCTTCCAGCTAATGCTAAAAACTTCAGTTTAAATTGGATAAAAGAAGGCTTGAAACCCCGTGCTGTCACTCGCGACGTGGAATGGGGAATACCCGCACCATTTCCTGAAGCCAAGGGCAAAACCATTTACGTCTGGGTCGAAGCGGTCTTAGGCTACGTTTCAGCCACCATTGAATATTGCAGAAGCATCGGTAAACCTGAGAAGTGGCGAGAATTTTGGTTTTCCAAGTCTGCTAAGACCCTCTATTTTGTGGGAAAAGACAATATCCCATTCCACACGATTATTCTTCCTGCGTTGCTTTTAGCTTCAGGCGAGGATTATAATCTCCCCTGGAATGTTTCAGCTACTGAATTTCTCCAGTTTAAAGGTGAAAAAGCCTCGAAGAGTCAGCGAATTGGAATTTGGATAGATGAAGCACTTGAGCTATTCCCGGCTGATTATTGGCGGTTCTTTCTGATGGCTACGCGTCCGGAAAGCAAAGATAGTAACTTCTCCTGGGATGTATTCCTCGAAAAAGTAAATGCCGATCTTAATGATACCTTTGGCAACTTCATTCATCGAACCCTAACTTTCATAAACGCTAAGTTCAACGGCGAAATTCCTCACCCGAGACTTACTGCAGAAGACGAAGGTTTGTTGCAGACTATCAGAGAAAAAGTGGAAACCGTCGCACAGGAATTTGAAGAAGCTAAGCTTCAATCTGCCGCAGGCACTCTGATCAGCATAGGCCGCGCTGGAAACCAATATCTTAACGAGAAGGAACCGTGGAAACTTTTCAAAACAGACAGGGAGAAAGCAGCGACTGTGCTTTACGTAGCAACCCAGGTCGTAAAAGCAATAACCGTTGTTTCGGCTCCTTTTATGCCGACCAAGGCTGAGCAGCTTTGGCAAATGCTGAACCTATCAGGAAGTGTACACGCTAGCAAGTGGGAAGAAGCATTGAAACCTTTGGAGGCGGGACACAAAATAGTTGAAGCGAAACCGCTTTTTCAAAAAATTGATGCGAATGAAAAGAAGCTGGATGAGCTGCTGATTGCGATAAGAGAGAAAATGGCTAAAAGAGAACTTGGTTAATTGATATGCAAGTTAAAGCAGATCTTCACGTTCACACAACTTACTCTAGTGACTCAGTAATCAAGCCAAAAGAGCTTGTTTTACACGCAAAAAAGCGCGGACTAAATGCGGTAGCTGTGACCGACCATAACCAAGTTGAAGGCGCACTAAGAATCGCCAAGCAAACAGACTTCTTGATAGTCCCGGGCATAGAAGTTTCCACCATTCACGGTCACATAATTGGTCTAAACGTGAACGAACTCATTCCCCGAGATTTAAGCGCTGAAGAGTCGGTAGATTTAATCCACGAGACCGGAGGCATAGCCATCGCATGCCACCCCTTCGCCCTGCTTAAAGGAAGTATAGGAAAACGAGTTTCGGGTAATTTTGATGCAGTCGAAACAATAAACGCTTCGGCTTTTCCGTTTAACAGATCAGTTAGCAGAGCCAACCAACTGGCAGAAAGATTGAAACTGCCTAAAGTTGCAGGAACAGATGCACATTACGGTCCCGTTGTGGGTCAGGCTTATACATTGATAGACGCTGAAGTAAACGTAGAAGCCATAATCAAAGCTATTAAGAGTGGACAATGCAAGCCCGCAGGAACCTGCGTGTCCATGCGGATGAGACTTGAAAACCAAGCACGTTTCTTCTTAAAATACTTAAGAAAAGGCGAGATTGTTTAAAGTACAGCATAGGCAAACTGCCATATTTGAATCCTAACAGAAATAGTGAGGATTAACATCCAGATTGAGGCATCTTAGAAGACATTATTTCCTTAAGAGTTGCTATTTAAAATGGAAACCGAGGAGGAAGGTAGTTAAACTTTTTCCATCTGGTAAAGATCTAGGTCGATTTTCACTGGTTTCTCCGACTCGTCACTGTCTTCAAGATTGTGTAGTTTGGGAAATATTTTTTCCAGCGATGTTTTTTTCGGATTAATGCCAGTGACAATCGAAGTGACTTTAAGTTCGCTTCTTAAGTCTGGGCCGGTTTGCAGGCTGCAAACTGCAAGTGCGTTTTCCTCGACGAGTTTTTTTGGTTCTTCCAAAGTTAAATGGTATTTTAAAGCAGTGTCGTCAGGTGTACTCTTAGTCAATGCCTTTTCTCCTCCACACTTCAACGCTGATCATGTCACGAATAGCCACTCGAATGGCTTCAGCTCTGTTGGGGTAGAACCTTTCGTCTACAAGTTGGTCTAATGCTTTTATATACGTTTCAGGCAGGTATAATGTGATTAATTTCATGTTATTCTTCTCCCTCGGTGAAATATGACATTGATAATTATAGGTTATACTTCTATATGTTATCATATAAATATGCTATAAACATGTCCGTAACTTTATTTATAAATATTATACAAGGCATGTTACAACTTCTTGTAAATTCTAGCAATTGGCAACCTCTATGTTTTTATTTCTTATTAAAGCATCTAATGTACTGCGATGAAGATTATTCATGTTTTCGTGAAAAGCTACGGGTGCTCAACCAATTTGGCTGACAGCGAAGTTCTAGCAGGATGCCTAGCCAAAGCTGGCTTCAAGCTGACTAATTCCACCTCAAAAGCAGATGTGATAATTTACAACACATGCGGTGTTAAGGGACCAACTGAAAACCGAGTTATAGCCGCCTTGAATCGAGCTCCCAAGAATAAGAAGGTGATAGTGACCGGTTGCTTGCCACTAATAAATTTTAAGAGATTAAACCGTGAAGTTCGCTTCGACGGAGTTATTGGCCCCGCTTCCGGAAATGAAATCACAGGCATTGTAAGTCGAGTGTTTGCAGGCGAGAAAGTTGTTGTTCTGAACGGCGCGTTGACAGCGAAGCCTGAGTTGAGCTTACCGCGGTTAATGTCAAATCCTGTGATAAGCGTGCTTCCCGTTAGTTACGGATGCATAGGTTCCTGCGCGTACTGCTGCGTGGTATCTGCCAGAGGACGATTGCGCAGTCATTCTGTTAAAGAGGTTACTGAACGTGTGAAAAAAGATTTAGCCACTGGAGTAAAAGAATTCTGGATCACCGCTCAAGATACAGCATCTTATGGAAAAGACATTGATACCAACCTAGCGATACTGTTAAAGAAGTTAGGTGATATTAAGGGCGATTTTCGGATTCGCGTTGGCATGATGACACCGAACTTGGCAAAAGACATAATGGATAAACTGCTTGATGCTTTTAGAAGTGGCAAGATATTCAAGTTTGTGCACTTACCTGTACAAAGCGGCGATGATATGGTTTTGCAGCGCATGAATCGCTTTTACACAGTTCAAGATTTCAGGGAGCTTATAGATGCATTTAAAGCTGCTTTCCCTGAGGTTACGGTTGCCACAGATATCATCTGCGGTTTTCCAGGTGAAAACAGAAAAGCTTTCGAAAACACGCTAAAACTAATTAGTGAAGTTAAACCTGACATAGTTAACATCTCAAAGTTTTTTGCCAGACCCGGAACCGCAGCAGCAGAGCTTCATTGCACGGTTGAACCAGAGGAAATTAAGCGGAGAAGCACTGAATTAGCCAAGACCGCCAGGCGAGTCGCGTTGGAGAAAAACCAGCGTTGGAGCGGTTGGAGCGGTGACGTCTTAGTGGACGAGAAAGGTAAATTAAATGGTTCATGGATAGGCAGAAATTTCGCGTATAAACCCGTAGTCTTGAAGAGCTCAGCGGACCTGCTCGGCGAAATTTTAAAGGTTAAAATTGTGAAAGCCTTTTCCACTTATCTTGAAGGAACGATTGAACAGAGATACCACAAGTCAGCGGAACATTAATAAATCTCTCACAAAGATTACTTCTTGCTACTTCCTAGCAGTGGAAATTGCGCACAATCCAAGTTTTAGGGAGAAAGAAAATAATGGCACATAATAATGCAGCTAGTCAACTAGTATTGAAAGGAACAACAACCGTAGGAGTCGTCTGCAAAGACGGCGTAATCTTAGCTTCAGATACCCGCGTGACCATGGGTTACTACGTAGCCCATAAATTTGGAAAAAAAGTGTATCAAATAGATGATCATCTAGGCATGACCATAGCTGGAACAGTTGCTGACGCCCAGAGAGTTGTTGACATATTAATCGCCAACGCCAAGCTGTATAAAATAAAAATGAACAGACCTATGCCAGTAAGCTCCGCAGCAAGACTGATTGCTAATCTACTGTTCTCAGCAAGGTACATACCTCTAGCTACACAAGTGTTAGTTGGCGGAGTGGACACGACAGGCCCGCATGTTTTTAATTTAGATCCATATGGGAGTTTGACAGAAGAGAAATTCGTATCAACGGGTTCTGGTTCCCCTGTAGCTTACGGTGTACTGGAAGACAAATACAAAGAGGACATGACCATTGAAGAGTTGCTACCTACAATTGTGAAATCTGTTAATGCTGCTATGAAACGTGACATTGCTAGTGGCAACAGCTACAACGTCACAGTAATAGACAAAAACGGCTATCGGGAGTTATCACAAGAGGAGAAGACTAAGCTTCTGACAAGCTGAGGAAGTTAAGAAATTTGGCTCGAAGTTCAGGCAAAGACAAGGATAAAATTGAGATAAGCCAATACATACTTGAAAAAGTTCCAAGAGAAGTAGAAGTCACCCGAATTGAATACGAAGGACCTATGCTAGCTGTCTACACCAAGAAACCAGAGATTCTTGTAGAACAAAGCAGCATAATAGCAGAAATCGTTGGTGTAATTCGAAAAAGAATAGTCATCCGTCCAGATCCCTCTGTTAGGCTTCCAGAAATAGAAGCAGAAAAACTAGCTAGGGAACTGATCGCCCCAGAGGCAGAAATAACCGATATAAACTTTGACCCAAGCTTAGGCGAAATAATAATCGAAACAAAAAAGCCAGGTTTGGTCATCGGCAGAAATGGCGCTGTTCTGCAGGAAATCATAAAAAAAACAAAATGGCGCCCGCGCGTCTTAAGAAGCCCCCCGATAAAGTCTAAAATTGTTACTCACATGCGCCACTATCTCCACTCAGAAAGCAAAGAACGCGAACGCATTCTTCGTACAGTGGGTGAAAGAATCTTCCGACCGAAAGCTTTCGATGTAGGCGACATCAGAATGACCGTGCTTGGCGGAGCCCAAGAAGTGGGTCGTTCAGCATTTCTAGTGAAAACTAGAGAAAGTAGTGTTCTACTAGATTGCGGCATAAATCCAGGCTCACAAAAACCCTTTGAGTCTTTTCCACGATTTGACTCTCCAGAATTTCAAATAGACCAACTAGACGCAGTAGTTATAACTCACGCGCACCTTGACCATTGTGGCTTAGCACCATTTCTTTATAAGTACGGTTATGACGGGCCGCTCTATTGTTCCGCGCCGACTTCTAACCTTATGACAATGCTTCAGCTGGACTACTTGGATGTGGCGAACAAACAGGGGATCACCCCTTATTACGATCAAAAGGATGTCCGCGAATGCGTCTTACATACGATTCCTCTTAGGTTCGGTGTAGTCACTGACATAGCACCAGACATCCGCTTAACTCTGCACAACTCGGGACACATTCTCGGCGCTTCAATGGCACATTTACATATCGGTGAAGGCATGCATAATATCGTTTACACCAGTGACTACAAGTTCGCGCGTACCATGCTTTTGGAGGCGGCAACAATCGAATTTCCTCGAATTGAAACAGTAATCACCGAGAGCACTTATGGGGGACAAGAAGATTTCATGCCCTCTCGGGTTGAAGCTGAAGAAAGTCTGACGCAAGTTATTAACCAAACATTGGAACGCAAAGGTAAAGTATTGATACCAGTACCAGCTGTAGGCAGAGCGCAAGAAATCATGCTAATCATCGATGGCTACATGAAACGAGGTCTAATGAAAGAAGCGCCCGTATTTATTGAAGGCATGATTTCGGAAGCCACCGCGATTCACACTGCATATCCAGAATATTTAGGAAGAGAAGTTCGTCACAGCATCCTCCACGAAGAGGTTAATCCATTCCAGTCTGACTATTTCACGATTGTGGAGCACCCCAGCATTAGACAAAGTATAATTGATGGCGAACCATGCGTTGTATTGGCGACCTCGGGAATGCTCGAAGGTGGACCCGTAATTGAATACTTTAAAAACTGGGCGAGCGACGAAAAGAACACCATAATATTCGTCAGCTACCAGATTGAGGGAACAATGGGCAAGCGGGTTCAGAAAGGAGTAAACGAAGTTACAATGATGGACAACGACGGCAAAATGGCCTTAGTACAAGTCAAGATGCAAAATGAATCCATAGAGGGCTTTTCAGGGCACTCAGACAGACGACAATTAGTCAACTACTTGACTCATCTTAAACCCAAGCCAGAAAGAATCTTTGTGTGCCACGGAGAAAAAAGCAAAATCATGAATATGGCAGGTTTCCTCGACCATAAAGTCGGTATTAACACTGTTGTTCCAACTGTAATGGAAACTTTTAGGCTGCTGTAGGAAGCGGCTTGTCTGTAACTTGCCTTTTCTCTCGCCAAATCCTTATGCTCTGAGGGCAAATAACAACTCGCTCTTCACCTAAACGGGCGATGTCTCCGCCGATTGATTCCGCGAATTCATACAATTCATTTACAGCACTTTTTACGTCTTCTATGCTTTTGCTGGCGAGAGGCGTTATACGAAGAATAAGCACATTTCCTTTTTTAACTTCAGTCTTTATTTCGTCTAAATCTGACAAATCGCGAAGGGGCATGGCTTTCAAATAGGTTATGCCTGAAATTTCTTTCTCTATTGGCTCCGGCACGTTTATCTTTTCGTCCTCTTCCTTTTTTGGCTTGCGAAATAAACCCATAGCTGGCAAGTTTTTCTCCTCTTACCGTACTATGTAATTATCTCTCAACAGTTAAGCGTTTCTTAATTTTAAGTCTGAATTTTGACAACTAATATTAATTGAATCAATAAGTGTCTTATGAATCTATGATAAATATTACAAAATTGTGTTCAAAACAGCATTTCCTTTTTTGGTTATTGCTAACTTGACAGGCATAGAGCGCCACCTAAGGCTTTATGGAGAAAGTGAACGCGCGTTTTGGCAGCAAGACTTAAGAAACGTTGCAGTGTTGTTTAAAAATGGACTCAGGCATAGGTTAAGGCTGCTTGCTAGCAAACACCACTAGCATTTAGACATAAAAGGTTGAGTGTATGAACGCGTTAAAAGCCTCAAGTTTTGCTTTATTCTTATTAGTAGCCTTCAGTTCGATTGCGGTGCCCGTTAAGGCCGAAGAACCCACCTTGGCAATCCAATTAAACATGACATTAAATACTGTTAACTGGTCTTCCCCCTCTTCTTTTATTGTTCCCCACTTCGGGCTAATATTCTCACGCGAGAGCAGCTATGATTCAACACTCGCGGTGATTCCCGATTTTAGAACGTTAATTCAATTGAAAAGAGTCACGGAAATTGACGGCTTCACTTCTTCACTATTAAACCAAACCGTGGCAGAGGCTATGGATAATCAGGAGATGAAGGGGTACTGGCCTGACATAGACTCCAAGGGAGTGCTTGTTTACTGGAAGTTTATGGTTTTCACTCACAGGTACGCCGCTGAGCTTGGAATCAACACTTCAAAGTGGAACATGACCCTCGCGTTTCAGGAATTTCTGAACTGTTATCAAGCGGACAATGACTTCTTATGGTTTGAACCTTCGGATGGTACTTCAACTGATTACATGAATAGGTATTATGACGAAAACGCGCAGGTTCTGTCGATTTTTCTAAAGTTCTATCAAGAAGGAGTACTTGAAGCGCTTGGCTATGCGAACCAGATGTGGGAGCATCTCTACACTAGTCACTGGTCAGGAAGCTACTTTCCCTACATTGGCAGTTCAGGCCAAGTTGAGTGTGAAGCGGGGCACTTCGCTGAAACAATAGCAGAACTTTATGTTGCCAACAACCAAACTCTTCCCAATTTCCCTGATTACATACTTCAAGACCTGAATTATAAGTTCATTTCTGGCGGTAATTGGTCTGGCAGATTATGGAGCCCCGAAGCCTATGTTGTTAGACATGCAGAAACAAATCCCGAGAAGCGACTGGAAAACACAGTGGCAGCTTGGGCGGCAATGCACAGTTACTATTCCGTAATGAATGATTCAATGAAATCAAACTTCATCAAACTTTTAACAGGTTCCCCAAGAGCATGGCAAGGTCTTGTCAACTCTAGTAATCTATATAGAGATGGACGGTTCCGTTGGAGAGAAAGACTGGATTACACGGACAGTGCTACTTGCGGAGGAGCTATGATACTGTTTCTCAACGGTATTATCCCCGATTCGGGAAGCATCGCAATACCCGTGATAGACGAATTCTACCAAGACTGGTATTCGATGTTTCCAGCAAGCCACTTCCGTTTCAGCTACGAGTTACAAACGATCCGTATTCCTGTCTGGGCAGGCACACTGAGCTTTACCTTTGGCACAGAAACAGCCTCTTACAATTTTCCAGATAGTGGAATCTACGAAGTTCATTTCAGCTCGGATTGGAACAACATAGAAAACGCGACCAAAATCGGTCCGCTCAGTGAACAGCTTGCTTACTTGCCACCCGAGGAGACTCAACCTCTTCCTCCGCCTCCACCGCCAGCGACAACCCCGCCTCCAATTCTTTTCCCATCTTTCCTACAGAATTTTTCAACAAATTACTTATCACCTCTGCCTGATACAAAAGCGCCTACCATAGTAATCTCTTCACCAAAAAACGAAACTTATACTGACTCGGGCATTCCTCTAAGGTTTGCTGTTAGTGAATCGAGCTCACGATTAAGCTACAGCATAGACGGAGAAGCAAATGTTGAGATTTTTGGAGAAACAAACTTGCCCCGCTTGTCTGACGGACTTCATAACATAGTAGTTTATGCCAGTGATTTAGCCGGAAATGTTGGTCAGTCTGACAAAATTTATTTCGCTCTGGACACAGTTCCTCCTGAAATTTCTCTGCTTTCGCCAAAAAACCAAACATATGCAACCGGAGAGCTATTGTTAAATTTTACACTAAACGAAATTGCTTCGTGGATTGGCTACAGTATTGATGGACAAGAAAACGCTACGATTACTTGTAACATTAATCTCCCAGACGTGGCTTACGGGACACATACAATAAATGTGTATGCAAATGACACCGGTGGAAACATGGTAGCGGTTAAAACTGTACATTTCAGCATTGCTGAGCCTTTTCCGTCATTATGGATAGTAGCATTAACGGCTGTCATAGCTGCTGGTGGGACAATTTTGTTCTTGAATTTTCATAGGGACAAAAAAGATAGGGGAAAATCGGAGACTGAAGGCAACAAATGTCAAAAATGAAAGCGCCCTTTATCCAGTTAATGTTTTAGCGAAATTCCAAATTTTGTCGCTTACGAAGTGAACATTCCGCACAACCGCGCCTTGTTTGGCGTCTCTGACGGTTATAGAGTCATGAACAGTTTCTCCTAGAGCAAGCGGTTTTCCATGCTTTTCATCCACAATGATAACCAAATCCCCTTTTTCGAATTCGCCTTCAACCCGCACGATTCCAGGTGCCATGACATCAGCCCCATTACAAACGTGAGGAATAGCCCCCATGTCCACTATGATTTTTGGCGTCCGAGAAACGAAGCTTTGAAAAAATAGCGTAGGCAGCACTCTCTTTTCAATATCGAAGAACAAAGGTTTGTCATTTACAAGATATATGTTCCCGACGGGTGATTCGGCTATTTCAACATTTACTTTTTGACCAAAAAGGGCTTCCATGTTGAACTTTAGTCTTTCAGAAACCTCCTTAAGGATTTGCCTGGCTTGTTTTGACTTCAATGAGTATCTTCGTTGTTTTTGGGGCATAATAGATCTCTCAGGCACGTTTATTGTGCTATTCTATATAGATTGCCGGTTGACCAGGAATAGCCAGCTTTGCTCGTTGTTTAGGGTCAAAGCGCATTTGATCTTCCTCACTGTAAACAACTACCTTCGCGTTAAGCCGTCCCTCTAAAAAGCTCAACGCACTCTCGATGAACTCTTTTTCGTTTTCAATTTCGATGTTTGAGAGTCGCGTTTTTCTTTCGTGAGATATCTTGCTTAGAGTCTTTAGCACCTTAGGAACGAAATTGGCAACAGCCTTCATGTTCTCCCTCAAGTCACTGTCTTTGGCGAGATCCCTCATAATCTCATTGACTTTAACCTCTCCCTGAATTGCTTTTTCAAGAAGACTGCGGTACACTCTCCACTTCCAACCGTTAGCAGTATAGTAGCACACTCGAGTAGGAGAAATCTTCGTGGCCCTCAAGACGTTTAACGTGTCTTCAATCAAGTCTACTAGAAAGTTTTCGCGTTCCTCGGCAACAATATCCATTTTGCCTTCATCAACCCGTGGCCATTCAGCCAAAGAGATAAAGTTCTCTTTTCCTGCGGCATTCCACAATTCTTCACATAGGTGAGGTGAAAAAGGAGCAAGAAGTCTAAGCCACACTTCCAAGGCTTCCTGAACTGCCTTAGATTCAGTTTCACCTTTCCGGCGATTGTACCATCGGAAATCATTCCAAACTTCAAATAGCGCAATCTCCAAAGCTGTTCTTGTTTTCAACTCATCAAGATTCCGCGTAACCTCTAAGATGCGTTGTTGCATTTTGCTCAACAACCATTTCTCCAGATGGCCACTCTCATCAATCTTGTCTTTTTCAATTATGTCCAAAGCAACTTTACGCAAGGATTCAAATTTGCCTCGGATGTCTGCGGCGTTCTCGCCTCTCCAGTCTGGATCATCCATAGCCTCAGCGCCCAACAGAAGTGCACATCGGGTTGCATCAGCACCATACTCTTCAACGGCATTCTTCATAGTGACAAAATTGCCTTTTGACTTGTGCATCTGTTTACCTTCAATCATGAGCATGCCATTCACACCTATGGCGCGGGGCCACTGCTCTGGTGGAAACAACGCTGCGTGGTGGAAGATGCAGAAGGTCAAGTGATTTGGTACAAGCTCTTTGGCTGAAACCCTGAGGTCAAACGGATACCAATATAGGAATTCAGATCGCATCCCCCGTAGCAATTCAGTATTTATCCCTGACTTTTCACTGAGCTTTTCTTCGCGGCCTTTTCCGAAGAAGACATAGTCAAAAACTTCATGTGTGAGTGATTCTGGTTTAATGTTGTGTTGGCGTATATGCTTATTTATAGTGTAGAAGGCCATGTAAATGGTGGAGTCGCTGAGGGTTTCGACTATCCAGCCTTTGCCCCATGGCAGAGGCGTTCCGAATCCTGTCGTTCTTGCGCACGCCCACTCCTTCAGCCAATCTATAACTGCGTTGAACCATTGAGTGGCGCTGTCAGGATAAACTTTCATCTGGGCAACAGCTGCTTTGGCTTTTTCTTTCCAAGCGGGGTCGGAGTAGTTTAGAAACCACTGGTCTGACAGAATCTTAACTATGCAAGGAGTCATACAACGGCAAACTACAGCATCGGACAAGTCGTACATGCTGTCAGCAGCACCAATTTTCCTGAAATCACGCACGAGTGTATCCTTGACTTCTCTTACTGTTTTTCCGGCGTATTGTCCACAGTTCTTCTTGAGAACTCCTGAGTGGAACTCTTTCTTGTACA
>SMYP01000145.1 GCA_007050895.1 Candidatus Bathyarchaeota archaeon
CCAAAGAAACATACAGAACTAAAGTCCGATTACGCGAAAAACATTTGCAGAGAATTGAAAGTTAAAACAGACGAGTGTTGTATGGTTGGAGACTCGCTAAAGGAGTTAGAAGCAGGATCAAGAATGAACGCGTTCACCATCGGTGTCACATGCGGCTTAACGGGGGAAAAGTTACTCTCTCAAAAGTGCAACAAAGTAATTTTTAGTCTAAAAGAACTTGTGGACGTAATTTAGTCCTACAAGAAAGGACCTGACTATGTTCAGCTGTTAACCACTCGATTGTTAAGAGCGCCAATATCTTAATAAGAACGTGAAAATCCATATTTTTTCTGTCAGGGGATGCGATAGATATGACTGTGGAAACAGTTCTTGTGGTAGGTTTGGGTGAAATTGGTCGCGCTTTATTCGATATTTTGAAAGAAAAAGACGATTTCACGGTTTACGGTTTAGATTTGGATGAAACAAAAATGCGTGCAACTCGCCAAGACCCGAATGAGATGCCAAATAAAGTGGACACGATGCACATTTGTCTTCCATGCAAGGATAAAGATGGATTTGTGGCCACAGTCTCAAGTTACGCAGAAAAGTTCAAACCAAATTTGGTTATAATCAACAGCACAGTTCATCCAGGGACTACAAAGAAAACTCAACAAAGCTGCACCTTTCTTGTTGCCCATTCGCCAGTACGCGGCGTACATGAAAGCTCCGAGCATATGAAGTGGGAAATAAAACGATATACAAAATATGTTGGCGGAGCCAACGCTAAAGCTACAGAAGCAGCATGTAAACATTTTGAAAAAATGGGCTTGAAGGTGAAAAAACTGAAAAGTTGTGCTGAAACCGAGGTAGCTAAACTCTTTGAAACAACCTACCGAGCCTGGATGATTGCCTGCTTCCAAGAAATGCATAGAATTTCCAGAAACCTTGGAGCAGAATTTGACGAGGCTGTTGATTTTCTTGAAGATACTCACCGCGTTAGGCTGGATAGACCAGTGATGTTTCCAGACGTAATAGGCGGCCACTGTTTGATACCAAACACGAAGCTACTGTTGAGTTGTTATGATTCAGAGTTTCTGCGTCTAATTTTGCAATCAAATGAAAAGCGAAAAATGGAAATTAATGATGAAAATATCGCCCAAGAGGTTAGGAAAGTAAAAAAACGATCCGAAGGTTTGCAAAAAGAGTTGATGAAAAACTAAACCGCTAAATTTTTTGGGTTAAGGTTTCGCTTCTAGCTTCAAAGCCTGTAGAAGACCTTTCATATAGTAAAATCTGACCAGAGGATGAATATAGGTTATTGTAGGTTCTTTTGTTTTGAGTGCTACAAATAACCCCGTGAAAGGAGAAGTGAAAAAGCGATACATAATGCCGAATCTTGTTATAGGCGGGCGCTGATTTGTCTCTGTTTCAATTTTGTTCCATATGGCGTATAACTGTGTTCCATACCAATACTGATGAGCTAATTCTTGCTTCAAACCTTTCCGTAAGTGCACGGATTGCACATTATAATCAACAATCCAGTGGTACCCTGATTGCTCGAGTTTGTAGGCCAGAACAGTATCAACTCCAGCGTTTACTGGCATTTTTGGGAAACCCCCAAGAGCCTTAACTATTTCCGTTTTATACATTGTATTGTCCAAGGTTTTTCCTAGCGTAAAAGCAGCCATCTGCCTAGATTTAAGCCACGAAGACAAACTGGATTCTCCGCGATACTTCTTAGCAACGTACTGCTGTAGTTTTTTAATACCTCGCGGTTTGTCTGCAAAGCGCATGCCAGATGCAACAGCAACGTGCGGATTTTCGAGTAAGGGTGAAATTTTTTCCCACCAATCGCGAGCTAACAGCAAGTCTTGTTCAAAACTTATAAAATATTTCGACGTAACATGCTTGAGAGCGGTATTTGCTCCGTCACTTATTCCAGTTCCTTCGTTTAATGAGACTTGCCAGCCAAAGGATTTCGCAATCTTCGAAGTGTCATCTGCACTGCGATCATCGACGATAATGCGGTTTCCGACAAATTCTTCAGGAATTATGTCACTGATCCTTTTCAGTACTGCAGGCAAAGTTGCAGAACCATTTTTGGTCCACATCACCAGATCAGTTTTGTCAATCACGACACGATCACACCAAGAACGATTTCTTTATATTTTTTGCAAATTATATTTTTTCCTTAAAATTTAAGCCATTTTCAAGTACGCTTCATTTCATAAAAAAACTCCGATGCCTATGCCCATCTATGTTAATCCTGACAATCCATTAGAATTTGAAACCTTTTTACGCAAATGTCATAAGCAGATTGAAAAAGAGTATTTACGTGGCTAAGCAATATGAAAACATTGAATGTTGGTTGTGGAAATCTTCCAGATGGAGATGTGAATTTAGATCTTAATGTGGAGGATGTTGGACACAGATCAGCTTTTAGAAAAATTCCGGCGCCTCCTCTGGCAGTAAAAGAGATTCGTAACTTCATACGGGCTGATGCTCTGCATTTACCCTTTAAGGACGGCGCTTTTAAGGAAGCTCTAAGCAACCATGTTATTGAACATGTCTCAAGTCCAGAGCTCATGCTAGCTGAAATGCTTAGAGTTTCCAGACACCGAATTATTGTGAAATGCCCACACATGTTGGGAGAAAAAAAAGGGAACCAATTTCACTTTCACCATTTCAACGCCAAATGGTTTCATTCGTGGGCGAAGTCTAGAGGACTTTTATGTCAGGTTGAAGTCACACGATACAAACATTTCCCTCATAGATACCTTCATATTGTTTCTCTACCCAAGGAGCTAACCGTGATTGTACTCCAGAAAAAGCATCCTAAATTATGAATATTCATAAGCTTTTCATATTCTTTTTGCTGTCTCGGAGTATGCGGTATATTCTCTCCGCCGAATAATATTTCCTTGATGCATGCTATCCAAACTAACTTTCTGATCGCTAAAACCGAGAAGCAACATGCAGGTTAAAATGTAACTTTCAGGAACTCGCACCAAACGCTTAATCTGTTTAGCCTCTTCAGGATTTACGCTAGCCCAACAAGTTTTTAGTCCTAGAGCTTCAGCCATTAACATCATGTTCATCATAGCACAAGCTGTATCTTGCCAAATAAAACGTTGCATCCATCCATTCAGGCTAAACTTGGACGTATCATAATAGACTAATATTATTTTATTTGGTAAATTTCGTCTGAACCAAGGACTTGTGAATTGACAAACTTGCCGAATCAGAGGAGGATCAAAAGCAACCCTAAAACGCGTAGCTTGGGAGCTACATGCATTAGGCGCCCAAATTCCCGCTTCCAGAACAGCTTGAATATCGTTTTCGGGCACTTTTTGTGTTTTCCATTTCCGAATACTACGGCGGCTTTTAATTAAGTTTAAAACATAATCTGCTTTATCCACAGAAAGCATTTTAGATTCAGTTTTATTTTTTACCTTCGTAAACAAGATACTTCTGAATGCGTTGAAGTATTTGTTGTAATCGAAGTTTGGGACTGCTGTTTTTTCGATAATCTTTCCTTTAACGGGGATAGCAGGCGTATTAGTTAACGTGGCAAAAACCAAACCGTGAAACCGGTCTGTAATCACTAATTTAAAGTGTTGATAAAAGTCAAGCACATCAAAAACAATCTTCTGCCTATTCGCATCAGAGATTGGCAAAACAGAAACTTGTACGTCTTTAATTGTCGCGTCTTTGAAGTTCTTTTTTATGAAGTCAACTAAAATCCTCCGATCTAGTTTTTTTGCGAAGCTCCTTGCCACAATTAGAAGATCTTTCCCTAAAATACGACCCAGAACCCTGAGAGGTTTCTCCACTCTATTTACTGCTAAACTAAACTCTGATTGAAGACTACTCTCCCAATCCTTTCTCAAAACAAACAACACACCTTCACGTTGATAGTTTCTTAGTTCAGGTTTGAGATAAAATGCAAAATCAGGAAAGAACTCGACCCGACAGGCAAAATTGTTACTAAGCATAGTCGCATCATTTTCAGAACGGCACAGCAACAGAAAATTCTTTTTATCACTGAAAAAGATTTTATCCTCCTCAAAAGACGCGGCCGACTGGTAAAGTACGCTGACAGGTAACTGAACAACAAGGTTAAGCAAAAACTTGGTTACAATCTGCTTGCGTATCTTATGCCATTCAGGATATAAATCTCCAAAGTCGCCACTACTGTGAATGAAAATTAAATCGCCGGGATGTATATCGCACTTAAAAAAGTCACTTATTTGACTGCGGTAAAAACGCTTCACTTCATAATCGCTAAAATGATCCTGTAGAAAGTGCTCAACCGCTAAAATTTGCGCTTGATCTCCCACGCTTCGCAATCCTGCATCGTTATCCAAACAGCCAACCCAAAATAATTGCTTCATTTTCTTAATCTCCTGAACTCCAGATTTGAGTATCTATAATAGCTAAGCACTCTTTTATTTTCAATGAAGTCGCCCGTTTCCAATACTTATCAGCACCTTCATTTAATCTTATGTTTCTTTTCTGGGATTACCTCTTGGAAGTTGCCAATGAATATTAATTGCGCGCTAGATTGTTTTGCGTATGTTCCGAGTGTCAATTTCTCCTTTAACAGTCTAAATAAATGTTAATTTACTGGCTTTCATAATTGATAGGTCAATCACTTAAAGTGGTAGCCGAAGACGCGATGATAAAATTTAGGATAGATGTTGACTACGCATATCCCTCGAGGTTGAAAAGTTTTCTGTACACAGCCTTGAATATAATGACACGCAAGGATTATTTGAGAAACGCAAAAATCATCGCGAGAATGATCAACGAGTCCCCTAAAACAGTTAAAGCTTACTGGTTTTTTACATTAAAAACAGTTCCTGACAAAGAATTGTTGAACATGCTTGATAGAGAAAGGCATGAAGTAGCTTTGCATATTGTAAAATATCCTCATGATGAGTTGAAGCTTTTAGAAAAAGCTACTGGCAGAAAACTGAATTATTATACCATTCACGGAACAGCTAGGTTACTGGGCCGGGTTATATGGAAAAGATGGAAGACGGAAGCCCCAGAAATTCCAAAGAAGTTCCCGCTTGAATCTTTTCACAAGTTCCCCTTTGTTGGACTGGACTGGCTTTGCAATACAAGAAACAGTGCAGAAGCTTTCCAGATAGCAAAAAAAAGCATTGCTGAGGAGAAAATTTTGCATATTCATCCCGTTTGGTTGTTCCAGAGGGGAAAAACAAACCGCCGAGGACCCTTCTACAGCACGTTTAGAAGACTTTTAAATGTTGATTCTGAAATGGAAACAGTAAATGTCAAAAAGAAGCTTTTCTTCAAAATTGCAAATGACACACAAGAGTACGTGAAAGACGTAGTTTCTCTGGATGATTTAATTATGAAACTTGCAGAAAGGGGAGCGGATATTTTCACTTTTATTGAGAGAAAATGGTGTAATGTTATTTCCCATCCGCCCCGTTTATGGTCGAAGACGGAAGATAACATTGCTCTTCTTCAAATAGCCTCTTATGAAGATTGGTGGAAAAACGTTGGCAAGAAGACACGTAACATGGTTCGTAAAGCAGAGAAAAGCAACGTAAAAACAGAAGTAGTTGAGACAAACAAAAAACTGGCTGAGGGAATATGGAAAATATATAATGAAACGCCGATACGACAAGAAAGAGCTTTTCCGCATTATGGAATATCACTACAGACGGTTACAGAACTTGTATTTTCACATCAAAACTGCACCTTCATCGGATCATTCCTTCAAAACGAGCTTGTAGGGTTTATACAACTCGTCCATGTAGACAAAACGGCAATTATCTCGCAAATCTTGTCCTTGCAAAAACACTGGGATAAGGCAGTGAACAATGCGCTAATTGCT
>SMYP01000093.1:0-2411 GCA_007050895.1 Candidatus Bathyarchaeota archaeon
AAATATTGAAAAGTTAAAACCATCCGTTTATAAGCAAGAGTGTACATGCTAGCTGTAACGTGTAGAAAGTGATTTTTGCACAGCAAAATAATAGGAGTTGAAATAGCGAATGTACGGAGACAAAGAGATGCACAAGGCAGTCTGCGCTGATTGTAAGCAAGAATGTGAAGTTCCATTCAAGCCTGACGGAAACAGACCAGTTTACTGCCGAGAATGTTTTTCAAAACGAAGACCGCCTAGAAGATATTAGATCGGTCTAAAATAACGAGTTTGGATTCAATTTTTTCCTTTATTTTTTCATTCTAGATTTTTGAGTTTTCTATAAGTCATTTATTTCACTGCTAGAAAATATTGGAGTAATGTTCATCAACAGTACTCAGAAGAAAATTTTGTCTCGGTAAGATGCCTTAAATTATTTGAGGTTAAATCCCACACGCTGAGCTTTGCTGTTTTTGTCGATTGTGATCCAAATGAAGTCCACAGAAAGCCTAATAATCTTCTCTATAATACACTACAACGAAATAAAGGAATAGTCATGGACGAAAGAAAAAGGGACGTACAGATTAAGAATCTTGACAAAACATTTGGTGAGCGACCAAGATTGAATGGTCCGTTTTCGTTATTAGATGGTGCTAGTGCTCAGATACCTGTAATTACTCCTGAACTGGCTGATTTGAGCAAGATAGCATCTGACAAAACTCGATCGCTTGAAGAGCGCCTAGAAAGTTTTGAGATAATTCTCGACTCAGAAGTGGGTGATACAAATCTTACTAGAGGCAGGAACATCGAGAGAGAAATAGGGCTCAGACAGATATATTTGAAGTTTGAGGGTGGAAATCCGACTGGTACTCAGAAAGACCGCATCGCATTCGCTCAAGCTCTAGACGCTCTTAGAAGAGGTTATGATGAGATCACAGTAGCATCGTGTGGCAATTATGGTGCAGCAATAGCACTCGCTGCTTCTCTCGCTGGACTGCGATGCTTGATATATATCCCACAAAGCTATCACACTCACAGGATCAAGGAAATAATTGAGTTTGGCGCTGAGATTGTCAGAGTTCCAGGAGACTATGAAGAAGCAGTGAATGTGTCTCGACAGGATGCAGAGAAGGAAGGTTACTACGACGCCAATCCGGGTGGTGCCAACATGAACCTACAAATGAAAGCCTATGGAGAAATAGCTTACGAAATTTATGATGAACTCCGCGACGCTCCCGCTGCTGTTGCAGTTCCAGCATCGAATGGATCCACACTAGCAGGCATATATCGAGGTTTCGTTAGCCTTTACAATCGGGGAAAAACCTCTCGAATTCCGCGCTTTATAGCCGGTTCCTCTTTTGGAATGAACCCAATAGTTCAAGCTTTTGTCAAGAACACGCCCAGTTGCGTCGATTTGAAACCTGAAAAAATCAGAAACACGGCAGTTAACGAACCACTGGTAAACTGGCGATCAATAGATGGCGACTACGCTCTGTCAGTTATTAGGCTGACAAGGGGGTGGGCTGCTTTTGCCACAGACAAAAACATGATTGAATACGCCCGCTTAATTCGTGAAAAAGAAGGCTTAAGCGTTCTTCCCGCCTCAACTGCTGGACTAATAGCGCTTGTGGATCGACATAGAAAAGAACCTCTCCAGGGCGACCGCTATGTTGTTATTTTGACAGGAAGAAAGGCATGACCTCAAAGTCTAAGGAAAGAGCAATAGTTTATTGCGAGCGCGAGTATCTTACGGCTAACGGTAAGACTGCTCACGGTTTAGTTCGTCATACTGAAAGATACAATGTTGTTGGGGTAGTGGATTCCACTGCTCCATCAGGCGATGCTGGAATATTATTGGATGGAAAAAATAGGGGCATCCCAATGTTTTCCAGTCTGGAAGATGCCTGCAAAGAAACAGTGCCAAAAATATTCATAATTGGTGCAGTCTCCGAAGGTGGCGTTTTACCCAAAGGATACGACAAAGCTGTCACTTGGGCTCTAACTAGAAGTCTGGACATTGTATCCGGTCTTCACTATTTCCTCTCAGATAATGAAAAGTTTAACAACTTGGCCACTAAAAATGGCTGTTCCATTACGGACGTTCGTAAGATTTTCAGAGACTACAAACGTTTCTATACGGGAGAGGTCAATCAAGTCGGATCAATCAGAATTGCAAGTTTAGGTACTGACTCGGCAATTGGCAAGAGAACGACATCTGTTCTATTGGTCCATGAACTAAGACGGCGTGGGCGCACGGCAGATATGATTTTCACAGGGCAAACTGGATGGATGCAGGGTTGGCCCCATGGAGTGGTGCTTGACGCTCTAATAAATGACTTCGTCTCGGGAGGTATTGAAGGCGCAATATTAGAATCATGGAAAGATGAAAGACCAGAATTCATAATTATCGAGGGACAGGGAAGTCTGGTGCA
>SMYP01000093.1:2511-5840 GCA_007050895.1 Candidatus Bathyarchaeota archaeon
TCGGTTATGCCTCTGCTTAATTACGGGCTTTTTGCAAAGAAAATTACGTTGGAATGGCAAATTGCCGAATCAGATTTTTCACTTTTAAATGATTTTCTCGATGTTTTCTCAAAAGATATTTTCGTCAATAAACTGGTTAGAAGGAAAAACCCGTATATCTTGCCGCAATTTTTTCCTTCTGCAACAGAGGTCTCGGAAGCAAACGCGAACCCTTTGGCGAAAATTGTTTCAGCTAAAGTCATAGAAGACGTACCAATTTCGTCTGATTTCAATGAAAATGCGTGTGGAGTTCTTTCGAGCGGTGGAAAAGAAAGCCTTCTCACATACGCTATGCTCAAAGAGATTGGCGCTGACGTTCACCCACTATACGTGAATGAAAGTGGAGGGCACTGGAGAACTGCTCTTCCAGCATATCGCTATTTTCGAGATAATTATCCAAGCACTGCGCGAGTTTGGACCAACGTTGATCGCTTCTTCACATTTATGCTTGATCAAATGAGAATCATCAGAAAAGATCATAGAAAAATCTGGGCTGACACTTATCCTATAAGGCTCTGTATTTTTCCCATCTATGTTTTTATTTTACTTCCAATTTTTTCTAAGCGAAAGATTGGAAATGTTTTAATTGGGAGCGAATTTGACGATCCACGTTTATCTTTTTACTTTGCTGGAATTCGCCACTTCTTTGGAGTGTATGATCAGACACAAGATTTTGACGTAAGGATGGAAAAATGGTTTTCCAAAAGAATGCCGGGAATGCGTCAATGGAGTGCAGTAAGAACTATATCGGGAATGATTGTGGAGAGGATTTTGACCAAAAGGTACCCTGAATTTGCGCACCTTCAAAGATCTTGTCATAGCTGTCGTTTCAGTAATGGTATCTTATTGCCTTGTGGCAAATGCAGCAAATGTCAAGGTGTACTGCTATTCCTATTGGCAAACAGCGTCGACCCCTCAATTATGGGTTATAGTGAAACTGACGTATCAGCATTGCCCGCTCGAATCTCCGAGGGAAATCTGAGACTCGACGAAGATGAAAAAGAATACTCACTCTTTCTCTCAAAGCTTCAACCCAACTTGAGAGATAAATCGTCTCTTCATATTGAAACAATTCACATTAATAAATCAACCAGCAATCCCCAACTCTTGCCACCTTGCTTTCGATCGTCAATATTCAAAATTTTAAGGCAATACACTATGGGTTTCTCAAAACTGGAAGGCAAGTTATGGGTCACTGTACCAGAGCCTTCCGATTTACCTAAAGTTCTTTAACCATTCGAATTGCATTACGGGTGCCATTGTGTTCAAACTTGTAATAGCTTTCAATTCTTTCTTTAAATTTGTAACCTGCATTCTTGTATAGCTTTAGAGCAGCTTCATTTCCCTCAGATACCTCCAACTGGGACCAACGCATACCTCTTCGCTTCATGTCTATTTCCGCTGCTTTTACCAGTTTTAATCCTATGCCTCTGTTTTTGAAAGCTGGATCAACATCAACTGTCTCAATGTTGCATGTTAGACTTCCTTTCCGATAAGTGACTATAAGGAACGCTCTAATTACCCCGTCCTCCTTTTCCACCAAGCAATCGCTATTTGCGTTTAAAATCAAGTGCTCTAGCTGCCGCTTTGAATAGCTCACTTTGCCGGGGAAGCATTTCTTCTCTATCGCAACAATAGCATCGATTTCATTTGCACTCGCTATGTAAATGCCTGATTGAAGTTTTGAAGTCATATTATTCATTTCAATATCATTTTGGGTTGCTTAAAAATCTCTCACTGACAATAGCCAATAAATTTGCGTAGTGATATAGGATTTCGATTTATTTCGTAAGCGACGCGGTTGAAGAATAGTTTATAGGAACGAGATTATTGATTTACTCTATTTGAAACCGGATTAAAGTGTCAGTTTAGGTAAACATTTTGGACTTCGATAAAAATGAAGATCGTTAGAGCAAAAGCCATTCCAGTTGAGTTGCGATTGAAGGAGCCGTTTGTGATAGCTAATGAAAAAACGGAAGTTGCAGACAATATATTCATACGGCTAGAAACTGAGACGGGCATAGTTGGATGGGGGTGTTCAGCGCCGGATGTGGTGACTTCAGAAACAAAGGAGACTGTTCTCAGGAATTTTGAAGTGGCAAAACGATTTATTGTTGGTTGCGATCCCACAAGAATCAATCTTGTTAATTTTGCTTTGGACGCGCGTCTTGCAGGCAATTCTTCTCTAAAAGCAGGTATAAACATTGCTTTGTACGATATCATCGGCAAACTGGCAGATATGCCACTGTTCAGGTTGTTAGGAGGTTATAGAGATAAAATCGCAACATCAGTTACGATTGGATTGAACTCGACTGATTTGATGGTAAAGAAGGCTAAACGAATAGTCTCTGAAAGATTTAAAACCATTAAGATCAAATGTGGGCTCGACGTACACCAAGATATCGAGAACGTCATTGCTATTCGAGAAGCAGTTGGCTCAGCAATCAAGTTAAGACTTGATGCAAATGAGGGTTATTCTGTGGAAGAAGCTCTCAGAATTGTCAAGACGCTTGAGCAAAAAGGCGTTGTCATAGAGATTTTGGAGCAGCCCACAAAAGCAAACTATCTGTATTCTTTAAAAGATGTCGCAAACCAATGCTCTGTTCCGATAATGGCTGATGAGACCGCTTTGACTTTGAGGGACAGTGTCAAGCTGGTTAAACTTGAAATTGCAGATATGATAAACATTAAACTTATGAAAATTGGCGGAATAACAAACGCCATCAAAGCTAACGCGCTTGCAGAATTGGCTGACGTTCCTGTAATGGCTGGTTGTATGAATGAATCCATGGCTGCTATGGCTGCTGGTGTCCATTTTGCTTGTGCCTTCAGAAATGTAGAATACGCGGATTTGGATTCAGCTCTGGACTTTGCCAACGACGTTGCTGTGGGCGGCGCGAAATACCAAGACGGCTATGTGATTCCTTCAGAAAATCCAGGTTTAGGCATTGAGGTCAGCCTTTGAATCATAATCATTTCAATAAGATCCTCAACGAAGTTCCTGAGTACAGCCGATTTTTGAGAGTGAACGAGATAGAGGAGTATGCTGGAAAATTCAGGCAATACCCTTCTGTTATAGAAAGAACAATCGGAAGGACAGCTGAAAACAACCCGCTCAAAATGTATAGCATGGGCAACGGAGACAAAACTGCGCTCATAATAGGAGTACCACACAGCGACGAGCCTTTGGGTAGCTTGGTATCAATCCAATTCATTGATTGGATGACGAGGAACCCGGAAGTCAATTTCTTTGGCTGGCGATGGTTGATAATTCCTGTACTTGAGCAACG